>JAFLTM010000004.1 GCA_022509225.1 Muribaculaceae bacterium | reverse complement strand
ACTCTTGGCACATCTTGCCTTCTTACATAGAGTCCGTTCCCTTTTGAGATATGACGATAACCGGAATTATCTTCTTCAAAAAGATTGAAGTAAGGATTAGACTTTGATTCAACTACGCTGACCACCATGTCTATTTCAGGACTCCATAGACCGATTGCCCCATAAATATCTTCCTCCTCACGAAAAGGAGAGGTGGGTTGAAGAAGCACCACTTTTTCAAATTCCTTTCCCCTTTGTTTAAACTCTTTTAAAGCATGGATTATCACATCATAGGTGGAAGCCGTGTCTGTGGCAAGTTCCGCCGGCCTAATGAAAGGGATATCTGCACCCGCTATTTCAGCAGCCTTTTTGATTTCATTAGAATCGGTGGAAAGGAACACGGTGTCGTTTGCTCCTGCGCAATTTATCGCTTGCTTAACCGCACGTGAAACCAAAGGTTCTCCGCAGAAATTTTTTAGATTTTTTGATGGGATACCTTTGCTACCACCCCTTGCAGGCACAAGAAAGAGTGTGGATCTTGATTCCATCTTTTAAGAATTAAAGAAGACCGCCTCTTTTTGATACGTTGCCATTAATGTGCGATCTTTCCAATCGTCACATGGAATCAGGGGCAAAGCCTTTGCCTCGGAAATAATGTAATCGGTTATAGGAGCACCTGCCAACACTGAACAGATAACAGCGCCACCAAGACGAGGATTCACTTCAAGAAGGAGATAGCGGTCGGTATCTTTGTCATAGAGGAACTGGATGTTGACAGGACCGCACAGGCGGAGTCTTCTGATTATATCCTTTGCGAACTGTTCCAGGTGCTGATTCCTGCAGGTTATGGTCTTTGTTGACTCCCCTCCCATGATCTCCAAGCGTTCCCGTGGCACAGTCGTCAATATCTCCCCTTCCATATTGATATAGGCATCAACGGTGAACTCCTTGAAATTCTCAATATATTCTTGAATTATATAGTTGTCGAGATTCTGCAGGTGCATCAAATCATCCATATCCCTGAAAATCTGGATACCCCTTGATTTTCCTCCTCTCCGGGGTTTGACTATAGCAGGCATTTTGGCACTGAGGACAGAGTAGGTCTTGGGGATTGGCAATTTCAATTCTTTGAATAACTTTGCCGCATCCTTTTTATCGAAAAGAGGTTTAGCCACAGAAAAATCAGTCACCGGGATAAAAACATCCGGAAGTCTGACCCTACAAATGGATGCAACTTCAATCGAACCGTTTTGCATAGGAAGGAGTATGTCTATATTTTTGTTTGTGACGACATTACAAATATCGCCCACCACCGACGGGTCAGTCCAAGGCATACCTTGTATCACCTCTCCCTCAAGCACAATCGGCACCTCCTTCGAAAGGTCGTAACTGAAAATTGAAACGTTGAATCCAAGTTTTTCCCCGCTCTTTTTAAACTGTTGGGAGAGGGAAACCTTCCTACCCCCTCCAAGCAGCATGATATTTAATGATGGAAGACTCATCTGTTATAGATATCTGTTTTATAAAGTCTTAAATTCTCCCTGTCGGTAAACCACCGTATGGTTTTTTCAAGCCCCTCTTCAAGACTGACTTTTGGTTTCCACCCGGTCAATGATGTAATTAAGGAATTGTCGCCCAGAAGACGAAAAACCTCGCTTCCGGAAGGCCTGATTCTTTCAGGATCCCTTACCCATTTCACATCCGCTTTCATAAGTCTGGCTATAGTGGAGAACAACTCTTCCATACTCACCTCTCTTCCAGTGGCAATATTGATTTCCCTGCCGGCTGTGTCTTGAGTCATAGCTATATCCACGAAACCCGCACATGTATCCGTGACATAGTTGAAATCTCTGGTGGGTGTCAGATCTCCGACCTTTATCTCTCTTTGTCCTGCGGCTATCTGTGAGATTATGGTTGGTATTATCGCCCGTGCGCTCTGCCTCGGCCCATAAGTGTTGAACGGTCGGACTATGGTGACATCAAGGCCAAAAGCATTGTAAAAACTTAATGCTATTGCATCTGCCCCAATCTTTGATGCCGAATAGGGACTTTGCGGTTGTTTCGGGTGTTTTTCATCAATAGGCACATATCGTGCAGTGCCATAGACTTCAGACGTGGAAGTGACAAGCAACTTTTGCCCTCCGTGCTCTTTCACCGCCTGGCAGATATTGAGTGTGCCTTTCACATTTGTGTCTATATAGCTGTCAGGTGCTATATAACTGTAAGGTATCGCTATTAAAGCCGCCAGATGAAACACCGTGTCGCAATCCTCGATAAATTTTCTGCAAAAGGATGGATCTCTTACATCTCCGCTCCATACATCAAGACTCTTTTCCCCCGGAATATCCTCAAGCCACCCCCAGTTGTTGAATGAATTATATTGAGACAATGCCCGTACGTCGCATCCACGCGTAAGCAATGTTTCCACAAGATGGCTCCCTATGAATCCATCGGCTCCGGTTACAGCAACTTTTTTCATTTCAGACTTATAACTCCGGGTGCTTTTATTTAACAAATGATGTTTCGGATTCTAAAAAAGAATGGATGTGCCTTCTTTTTTTCTCATCGAAAATCTCAGATATTTTAAAGAAGATACCGGTTTCCTCCACATTGCCGAATTCCTTATTGATGGCAGTGCCAAAAACTTTCATTGTCGGAGACAACGACATGTATGCATTCACAAGAGGAGGTATATTCTGTCCGAGTGATCTTATTTTCTGATTAAGAATACGATAGTCTTCTCTGAAAGATTCGCCGGTGAAGATTCGCTGAATTTCAGGAGACAGCGCTTCACTTTGCAGTTCCTCTATCGGCCACACAAGTCTGTCGTAGTCATGAAAATGCTTGTGAAGGAATCCTAGAAGTATGTCCCTGCCATATATACCATAAGCCGGATACATGGTTACCTTTCCAAAAAGATATTGGATCTGGGGATAAATAACCGTCAATGCACCGAGACCATCCCAAAGGTTGTCGAGAACATAGATGGCTTTTGTGTTTGAGCGTGTGCTCTGATATCCCACCGACACGAAAGACCTGCCCAGTTCCAATGTGTTGGGAAGGTAGTTTTCAAGAAATTTTGAAGAAAATTCAAACATGTGGGAAGTTGCGATCTGAGGAATCCCCTCTTTGAATTTTATGTCCTCACCGAGTATAAAACGATAGCCACCTACGATTTCACGATCTTTGGGATCCCAAACGATGAGTTGGCGGCACGGCACCTCCATGGTGTCGAATTCGTCAATATCACACTCGCTGCCGGTTCCTCCTCCGGCATCTCTGAACGCTATTTCACGCAACCTTCCGATCTCTCTCATGGTGTTGGGTGCATTGAAGGCATCCACAACATACACCTCATTGTCGCCCTTGTTTGCTTTCCTGAGAAGTCGGTCTGGAGTTAATTCATTTATAATCAACTCTCGGTCTATGGGTTCGATTATCGGTTGCATGTAATCTTATTTATACTGCAAAGTTCCTTAGGGTGCAAATTTAGTTAAAAAAATATAGAGGGCAAAGATAGTGACGAATTTGAAGTTGGAGTTTTTTCACAAATTACTTAACTTTCGGATAAATTTTCAATTAATCAGGTATGAAAAGAGTTTTTCCCATTATAACATTAGTATTGTGTTGCGTGCTCTCTCCCGCATTCTCGTTTATTGCCTCGGCAGAAAAAACAGAAAAAGCCGGCATGAAATTTAAAGAAACAGTATTTGATTTCGGCAATATAAAAGAGAACGGCGGACCGGTGACTCATGAGTTTGTTTTTGAGAATGATGGAGATGCGCCCTTGGTGATAAATTCCGCCCGAGCAGAATGCGGATGCACCAAACCGGAATATCCTCAGCAAGCCATCGCGCCCGGTAAAACCGGTGTTATTAAGGTGACCTATAACCCGCTCGGACGTCCGGGAGGATTCACCAAAAATGTCGTTATCCGCAGTAACGGCAATCCCGGTAAGGTAAGTTTGAAAATAAGGGGCACGGTAATTCCCAAAAAATGAAAATCCATTTTCTGTCGCTGCTGTTTTTTCTAACATCAAATTTTTCCCTGACACATGCCGCAGAAAAATTAGAATGGATTGAAAATGAGATTAATTTAGGGATTATTGAAGAAAGCAACGGCCCCGTGGTTAAAGAAACCGGGATAGTGAACACCGGCAGGAAGTCCGTGTCTATTCTGAAGTCTGTCTCATCATGCGGGTGTACCGAGGTGAGTTATCCTTCGGGCAAAATTCAAGGCGGAGACACCGCCATCATCACATTTACCTTTGACCCTACAAGAAAATTCGGGAAATTCCTTCAGGAAATCGAGCTTTACGTCACTGATGAGAAAAAACCCGTTACATTGGAAATCAGCGGCATTGTAATGGGCAACAAAGAAACTCTTGGGTTAGCATACCCTTTTCAATCCGGAAATCTCAGACTTGAGCGCGACTATTTAAAAACCGACACTCTCGTAAAGGGGATGAAAAGGCATCTGTTTATCGAGTTATATAATCAAAGTCACGACACTTTACAACCTCAAATTATCTCGACTGATCCCGGATTAGTTTTAAAGATTGAACCGTCTGCAATAAGTCCGGGTGAAGATGCCTCCCTGGTATGTGAGATTGATTCCGACAGTATCGGCTTTTATGGCAAAGGGATCATATCGGGAAAAATCCTACCCGATGTGTCTTCTTCCGACACTGTTGACATAAATGTTTCAACAATGATTATGCCCAAGATTGATGATCTCAATTCCTCTCTTGGGAATTATGGGTTGCTGAACCTCGAAAATAATTATGTAATGGTCCGGCTTGACAAAAACGGTGATTTTGAATGTGGTTTTGAGATTCATAATACCGGAACCGGCCCCTTGCACATATATGCCATATCCGACGAATCGAATATTTTGAAAAAAGGTTCTTTCACCGACACCATGCAGCCGGGTGACAGCCAATATATAAACCTCAGCCTGCATAGAAAGGATATACCGAAAGGTCCTTTCCGGATAAATTGCGATATAATCAGCGATGATCCTTTTTTCCCATTGCAAACAATAAGGATAGTAGGCATAAACTGACAGCAGTGACTCCGGGGAGTCAAGAGACACATAGGAATATTTTCTAACTTTGTGGGTCTTGGAATATTATGTTAACTTTGCGTGGCAATAGGATTTATGCGTGAGAGAGTGGGTGGAGTTCAAGTCTCGGAAAAATGGATTCCCAACCTGCCAAAGACGTAACAAAATAACAACACAGATTGATGGAACATCCGGAAAATGATGCCCGGTACAAGGGACTGCAGGTGAATGAGGGTGTGGGATCGCAGCCTGTGACCAATCCCTATAAGAAAAGGAGAAACACGGTTAGGCCGGCTCTTTCAGTTAATGATTATGTTGAAGGGATCCTAAAGGGTGATGTCAGCATTCTGGGACGAGCCGTCACACTTATTGAAAGCACGGCGGAAGCTCATCAGCAGATAGCCCAGGAAGTCATAGAAAGATGTCTCCCCCATTCCGGCAAATCACAACGCATCGGGATAACCGGAGTGCCGGGTGCCGGCAAATCCACATCTATTGATGAATTCGGGCTTCATGTAATCAGGCAGGGTGGAAAGCTTGCCGTGCTTGCCATAGACCCGAGTAGCGAAAGGAGCCGGGGAAGTATTCTCGGTGACAAAACCAGGATGGAAAAACTTGCATTGGAAAAAAATGCGTTCATTCGCCCCTCCCCTTCAGCCGGTTCATTGGGGGGTGTGGCAAGAAAAACCCGTGAAACCATTGTTCTGTGTGAGGCTGCCGGCTATGACCATATATTTGTAGAGACTGTAGGGGTGGGACAAAGTGAAACCGCCGTTCATTCCATGGTGGATTTTTTCCTTCTTATCCAGCTTGCAGGCACCGGTGATGAGCTCCAGGGAATAAAGCGTGGAATCATGGAGATGGCAGATGGCATCGTAATAAACAAATGCGACGGTGATAATATTGAAAGAGCCAAACTTGCAGCTTCACAATTCCGGAACGCACTGTTCCTGTTTCCCCCTTCGCCAAGCAAATGGAAACCTGAAGTCATAACATATAGCGGCTACTATGGTCTTGGGATAGATATAGTGTGGGATATGATTGAACGATATTTTGCCTATGTTAAGAAAACCGGTTATTTCGAGAAAAAGAGAAACGAGCAGGCAAAATATTGGATGATGGAAACAATCGACGAACAGCTGCGAAATCATTTCTATCAAATTCCCGAAGTGAGAGCCCTGTTGCAACAAAAGGAGCTGAAAGTGTTGAACAACGAACAGTCTTCATTCACGGCGGCAAAAGATGTGCTCGACTGTTATTTCAGAAAAATAAAGGAAAAAGAATAATGTCAAGATGGCAAACCGGCTTTGTGAAATAGTTGCAAAACATGCACGTGAGAAAGGTGACAAGGAGGCCTACCGTTTTTGCTGGAGGAAAGATGGGGAATGGCTTTCCACGACTTGGAGTGAGTTCAACAGTCAGATAAAAGTAGCTGCTTGCGCATTCCCCCGTCTTGGATTGCTTGAAAAAGACACAATTGCTGTCTGCTCTCCCAATACGCCTCAGATTCTTATTGTGGAATTGGGTGCTTTCCTCAACAGAATGGCCGTCATACCGGTTTATTCATCATCGTCACAAGACCAGTTTGATTTCATTGTCGGTAATGGAGGGGCAAGAATCATTTTTATCGGCGACTCCCATCAATACCCGTTGGCTTATAATCACTGGAAAAACCATCCCGGGAAGATTGAAAAAATAGTACTCTTTAAAAATGAAGGAGTAGTGTTGGAAGAGGATGACAACGTCACTGTTTTTTGGGATGATTTCGTGCGTCTGGGCATGGATGCAGATGAGAACGTGAAACTTGAAGTGAACAGACGAACTTCTGAGGGATTACCGGAAGATATTGCAACTTTGATATATACTTCCGGCACCACGGGAGAGCCAAAAGGCGTGTGTATTTCTCACTCTAATTATGATGCGACTATCGAAAGCCATCTCAAGCTTCTTCCCCAGGTAACTGAAACCGACCTTTCAATGGCGTTTCTTCCGATGAGCCATATCCTGGAAAAGGCGTGGTGTTTCTTTTGTATAACCAAGGGTATTGCCATTGCCGTGAACTATGACCCTCGCATCATTCAAGACACCATTCACACCGTTCATCCCAATATAATGTGCTGCGTGCCAAGATTTTGGGAAAAAGTTTATGCAGGCATCCGTGAAAAGATAGAAAAAATGAGCACCATGCAGAAACTGCTGATGAAACGAGCCATAAAATGCGGTGAAAAACGCAACCTTGGCTATAAACGGCAGGGGATGAAGGTGCCTGCACGTCTGGAACGTGAATATCAATTCTGGGATAACCGTATTTTCAGTAAGATCAAAAAAGCTATAGGGATTCCCAATCCTAACATGTTTCCAACTGCCGGCGCACCTTTGAGCGACAGGATAGTTGAATTCATGAGGGCCATCGGCATAGATGTGGTGATCGGGTATGGATTAAGTGAAACAACGGCAACCGTCAGTTTTTTCCCCAACATAGGTTATGAAATAGGCACAGTTGGCGTTCCATTGCCCGGTCTTGAAGTTAGGATTGACAAAAATGGTGAGATTCTGGTCAAAGGTCCCACCGTAACTGCCGGTTATTTCAAAAACGACAAGGCAAATGAAAAGGCTTTCACTGAAGATGGTTTTTTCCGCACAGGAGATGCCGGCTATTTCACTCGCCATGGTGCACTGGTTCTTACCGAACGGGTGAAAGACCTGTTCAAGACATCCAACGGCAAGTATGTGGCGCCCCAGATGCTTGAAAGCCGTCTGGCAGAAAACAAATATATCGACGAAGTGGCTGTGATAGGCGACCGCAGGAAATATGTCACAGCCCTTGTGGTGCCGAATCTTTCTCAATTAAGGAGATGGGCAACCAATAAAGGAATTGATTGCGAGAATGTTGAAAGTCTTGTGAAAAATCCTGTTGTGGTGGCGTTTATCCAGGCACAGATAAACCTCATTCAAAAGAATGTGGCTGAATATGAAAAAATTAAAAAGATAACCCTGTTGCCCTATCATTTTTCTATCACAAACGGTGAAGTGACCAACACCATGAAAGTCAGGCGTCCCGTGGTTGCCAAAAGATATGCAAAAGAGATAGAGGCCATGTATGCCGATTGAACATAAATAGTATGATAACTCAAGAACAATATAAAGAGGCTGAAGAAAGGAAAGAAGCCCTCAAACGTTATCTCGACGTTGAAAATAAAAAAATTGAAGTGGAAGAGGAGGAGCTCCGCACTCATGTGGCCGACTTTTGGGATGACAGAGAGAAAGCCGAGGCACAGATGCGTAAAATCAAGGAACTCCATTTCTGGATAGACTCTTGCGAAGAGATCGAGAAGATGACCGAGGAATTGAATCTTGCATTTGATTTCTTCAAGGAGGAACTTGTCACCGAGCAAGAAATTGACGCACTCTATGCCAGGCTTATAGAGGCGATTGAGAAACTTGAGCTAAGGAATATGTTGCGTCGGGAAGAAGACAAGCTCGGAGTTGTGCTGAAAATAAATTCCGGTGCCGGAGGAACCGAGAGCCAGGATTGGGCACAGATGCTCATGCGTCTTTATCTTAGATATGCAGAAAAGCATGGCTACAAGACCTCCGTGGCGCAATTGCTTGAAGGTGATGATGCAGGCATTAAGTCAGTCACCATAAATATTGAGGGAGAATATGCCTACGGCTTCCTCAAGAGTGAAAACGGTGTGCACAGGCTTGTCAGGGTTAGCCCCTATAACGCTCAGGGGAAAAGAATGACCTCATTCGCCTCTGTGTTTGTCACCCCTCTTGTTGATGACAGTATCGAGATTGTGGTGGAACCCGCCAGAGTTTCTTGGGATACATTCCGTTCAGGGGGAGCCGGCGGTCAAAATGTAAACAAGGTGGAATCGGGAGTCAGGCTCAGATACCAATATAAAGACCCATACACCGGGGAAGAAGAGGAGATCCTGATTGAAAATACCGAAACACGCGACCAACCCAAGAACAAGGAAAATGCCATGCGGCAATTAAAATCGATTCTTTACGACAAAGAACTGAAACACCGGATGGAGGAACAGGCCAAGGTGGAGGCAGGAAAAAAGAAAATAGAATGGGGAAGCCAGATCAGAAGCTATGTGTTTGATGACCGTCGTGTTAAAGATCATCGCACAAACTGGCAGACATCTGATGTGGGGGGTGTAATGGATGGTGAGATCGACGATTTCATCAAGGCTTATCTGATGGAATTCGCGGCGACAGACAGTAACTGATTCCGAGTTGGATAATTCACACCCTAAAATTCCTATTGTTTTCGCTACAGACCATAACTTTGTGGTGCCCACCACAGTGGCCATTATGTCACTCTTGAAAAATTCAGAAAATTGTGGTTATGAAATCTTTATAATTGTTTCGGATAACGTAACCGACAATGATAAAAGAATCTTGGAAGCACAGGTGTGCCCGCAAAATAAAGTATCCTCACATTCTATAACTTTTTTGAATGCAGGGGAAGAATTTAAGGAAGCCTATGAAACAAGAGGAGTTTCAAATGCCTGTTATTACCGACTGATGATTCCATGGCTGCTCCCTCAGTTCGACAAGGTGATATATTCAGATTCCGATGTGGTTTTCAAAGGATCTCTGAACGATATTTTCAATCATGATTTGAAAGGCAGTCTTGTGGCGGGAGTAACCGGAAAAATCTGGAGCAAACCATTATTGAAGAGATATTTAAACAGAAGAGGTCTCAGCGAAAAAGAATATATCAACAGCGGTTTTCTTCTGATTAACTCATCCCTGCAAAGAGAACTGAATCTTAAGGATGAATATCTTCGCCACTCGGGAAAAAAATATGTCTATCAGGATCAGGATATTATCAATATCGTATGCAAAGGTAAAATAGCTCATTTGCCCGGAGAGTACAATGTCAAGCCCAAACAGACTCAATCCCTTTACCCCGGATCTGTGAAAATCCTGCATTTCATAGGGCAAAAACCATGGGAAAGCCACTCCCCCGGAAGCGGGGAATGGTGGGAATATTATAAAGGTTCGGCAGCTTTTAATCAAGACTTTTATAATCAACACAAACGGCACGGGAACTCCCTGAAGAAACTTGAGATTCTCTTTAAAAGAAAGATAGAAAAACTGAGACTGGCAACAAACCTTGTCCGATCCAGGTAAGACCGGAATATTTTCAAGGGGCAATGATAAATTATAAAAAATGGTTCAGAAGTAGAAATCTAAGATTGAGGATTTTGTCATACCTTGACTTTATTCCTGATTCATTGATGTTGCGTCTGCAATATTATATCAAAACAGGGAAACACCTTCACCTTTCGGCTCCTGTTTCTTTCAATGAAAAAATTCAGCACTACAAGCTTTATCACAGGGATAAGGGAATGTTGAGATGCACAGATAAAATTGAGGTGAGGAACTACGTAAAAGAAAAGGGATTATCTCATATTCTAATTCCGGTTTATTCAATTATAGAACACCCTTATAGTGTGGATTTTTCTTCTTTGCCCGATAAATTTGTCGCGAAAACATCCGATGGCGGTGGGGGTAACCAGGTGCTGATTTGCAAGGATAAAACACAGTTTGCAGCTAAAGATTTTGATTCTTTTATCAAAGATTGCAGGAACTTGCCTAAAGGGAAAAGGCATTTCGCACGCGAGTGGGCTTATGAAAATGGGTTGCCGAGAAAAATCATTATAGAAAAACTTCTGGAGGATGATCAGGGAAAGGATGCATCCGATTTTAAATTTATGTGTTTTGGTGGAAAGTTCAAATGTCTTTGGGTTGATACTGAACGCTTCGGAAACCATAAGAGAAGTTTCTGGGATGAAAATCTCTGTAGAATCAATGAGGCAAGATGCCTTTATCCCCCTATAGAAGATGGTTTTGTTTTGCCTGAAAATATCCGGAAAATGATAGATATAGCCGAACGTCTTGCCGAGGGATTCCCTTTTGCTCGAATAGATTTATACAATATTGAAGGGAAAATTTATTTCGGAGAGATAACATTTTATCCCAACTCCGGCTACGAATTGTTTGCTCCGCAAAGTTTTGACCGACTTCTCGGAAGTTTCTTCCCCTCTTTTTGAAAAGATTGTTTTTTACCTCCCTAATTTATATCGTCATAGGGTATCAATTCCGACAATATTTTCTCATTATACCAGGGATCATCCGCTTCCTTTAGAAGGATTGCCATTTCTTTACAAAGCTGAGCCACCACTTCGGGATGATCTTCCAAAGGTAAATTGACAAGTTGATAAGGATCATTCACATCATCAAAGAGAAGTGAATTTTTAAGTTGACCTGTCTTTTTGTCAAGATTAAGGGCAAGTGTATAACGATGAGTCTTGATACCTCTTGAAAGGGGAAAATATGATATCACATTTCCCGCAGAGTCTTTTGCACCGTCACTGTTTTTTATATAAAGCGCACCTTTTCTCAATGGCGCATATTCATCACGCCCAAGGAATCTCCCGGAGTAATCACGACCCTCGACTTCATGGGGAATCTTTTCCTCAAGTCCGACGAGACCGAGCAATGTAGGCATTATGTCAGGCGTAGAAAGAATTAGTTCCGTGTCGATATAAGGTTTTATCTTTCCGGGATATCTTATCAACATAGGGACATTCATACTTTCAGAATAAGGGGAATTTTTAGGATCCTCAATACCTTGACTGCACATTGTCTCTCCATGATCAGAGGAGAAAACAACTATGGTATTGTCTTGAAGGCCAAGACTGTCAAGTGTAGTCAGTATCCTGCCAAACTCCCTGTCAATTCCGCTCACCGATGCGAAATAATACCTGACACTCGGCGCCTTAGTCATTGTTGTATCCACATTCTCTCTCACTAACAATTCTCCCAAAGATTTTCCGGAATATAAATCGTAGGTGTCTTCCGGACAGTCTTCCGTGGAACGATAGGGACTGTGAGGTGGATTATAACTTAACATCATGAAAAAAGGTTTGGAGGAATCTCGTTCATTGTTATTATTACATAAATAATCTATAGCCTTGTCTGTTTCATGTGTAGGAGACCATTGGCTAATTTCATGACGGTCACCTTCCGTGTCCCAGTAATGGGGATGTTTGTGGACATCGTAGGTTCCGTAGCTATACCAGTAATTGAAGCCGTGACGTTTTTCAGGAGGTGTGTATGCATCCCAAGCCGGCACCTGACTTTCAACATAATGTCCCGGATTCTGAGGATCATTGGGAGTGGGATGGTTGGCATGAAGCTTTCCTATATAGGCACAATCATAACCTGCCTTATGAAAGACATCGCTAATACACTCGGCATCGTCTCGGAGATCGCTCACAGGCCTGTTGGCCACACAATTTGTGCTTATGCCGGAATTTTGGCTGAACATGCCGGTCAGCAACATCCCTCTGTGTGGTGAACTGAGGGGGAAATTACTTTGACAGGAAGTAAGAACCCTTGACTGACGAGCGAATTCATTAAGATTTGGGGTGATAACCGGATCAGCCGTGAAATTGACTGAATCCTTGAATGGTTCTTCATTCCAGAAACCCATTGCATGATTCCTCATCTGGTCCGGGAATACATAGATTACATTTGGTTTCTCCGCCATGACCACTATGGACGCTGAAACTGACAATATTCCTGTGAGTGCCGTTTTCATGATTCTTTTAATTAAGACAATGCAATGCCAAATATAGCATTGCATTGTCGAATAAAACTAACCTAAAATTAACTTTTAATAAATCATTCCCAACCGGGATTTTGTGTAAGATCAGGATTCTTTTCTATTTCTGTACTTGGAATAGGCCATAAATTATATCGTTCTGTCACAACACGTGTCAAGTTCGCCCCATTTAGGGGGATATACATCTCACGTTTACCATCTAAAGTCTGGAGAAGACCCCATCGTTTCATGTCGAAGTAACTGTGACCTTCGCAACAGAGTTCAACGGCTCTTTCATGTTTGATGCGTTCAAACACCTCATCCTTGCTTGTGGCTGCCAGATAAGAGGGCCCGCTATTGATTCCGGGCATATTGGAACGAGCACGCACTTGATTTATAAGTTGAATCGCACCATTAACATCTCCTAACTCATTTAGACATTCAGCTTGCATGAGGAGTACATCTGCATAACGAATAAGTGCAAAGTTGATAGGAGTGTCTGAACGATTGTTCAATAATCCGTTCATATCACCCTCTGGCACGAACTTTCTCCACAGATAAAGCTGGCGATTTCCGTTAGGACGAAGCAGAGTTCCATTGTCATCGGCAACGTTTCCATCGAAAAGCCCGTATTCAAACGTTGTTGCCGTCAAACTTCTCCAACCCACATAATTTGTGTAGGGAAGAATAACTGTCTCCATCATACGTGGGTCGCGCTGGCTATACATTTCAAGGAGCTGATCTCTGTAAGGGGTATAATCCACAATACTGTTGAATCCGGCATTGGGAGTGGAATACCAAACATCAAAACGGAGATCCTGACTCTCTGTGTAACCGGGAATGAATTCATCCCAGTCGAAAGGACGACCATCATTCCATTCAAATGAGTCAACAAAAGTGGTGGCGGGCATCACATTGTTCCAGCAAGAACCGTATGTGGCACGTGAACCAAGGTAGAAAGCCATCGGCATACCTATATCCTGACCGACGCCACCCAGGTTTTGAATTGCAAATATCATTTCCGAACTTTCATCACCACCGGGGAGGAACAGTCCGGCATAGTCGGAATAGAGCTGATACATTCCTGAATTAATAACCTGACTGAAAGCCTGGGAAGCAGCCTGATATTGCTTGCCAAAAAGGAGCACTTTCCCTTTTAATGCTGTGGCAGCACCTGAAGTGGCCCTTCCATAATTGGATGAATCCCATGAGGCAGGGAGATAAGATTCCGCAACAGCTAAATCGGCAAGAATGAAATTACGGGTTTCCTCAGCCGTGGAACGCGGTTTCTTCATTTCAGTGAATTCTTCCGCTATGATTGTTGTCTCGTCATAGAGAGGCACACCGCCATAGAGATTGAGAAGCTGGAAATAATACAAGGCTCTCATGAACTTGGCCTCACCGATATACTGGTTTTTAAGTTCGGTGCTCATATCCACGTTATCGATATTCTGAAGGATATTGTTGGTTCTTGCAATTCCTTCATAAGTGTACTGCCAATAATTGAGCACATAACCATTGTTGACCGCGATAGTACCCTGCTGGAAAGGCATCAAAGCATAGGGGTCATAGCCTGTTGAAACACCGCCCAGACAGTCAAGGTTGAAATACATTCCGAAAACATAGTCATTCTGCATGGTTGAATACACAGCCATCATTGCTTGTTTCGCATGGTCTTCGGTCTTGAAGAAGTTACCCGAACTCAAAGAGGAGTCAGGTGCCAGATCAAGATCGTAGCAACTTGTCAATCCCATCAATGACGCGATTGCAGCCACTGGTAATATTTTGAAAAGTTTCATAGTGTTCTTCTGATGTTAGAATGTTACATTTACTCCAATTACAGCCTGACGCATGGTCGGGTAACCCATACCGGCGACTTCGGGATCTATACCTTTATACTTCGTGAATGTAAAGAAGTTTTCAAGTGTACCATAGATACGGATTCTTTCAATTTTCATAGCTTCCATCCATTTCTTTGGCAGTGAATACCCGATTTCAATATTCCGGATTTTCAAGAAGTTAAGACTTTGTAGATAGAAATCACTCGCCTGAGTATTAATTGTGTTAGTGTAGTTTAACAGACGAGGATAAGTAGCGTCTGTACGTCCGGGATACCAGCGACCTTCAACCACTTCTTTGTTAAGCTGATAACCCCATCTCACAACCGGATTATTATAAAGGTTCTGGGTATATCTGTGAGCGCCTAATTGTGATTGCATAAGCATGCTGAAATCAATACCGTTCCATTCAAGGTTAAGGTTGAGTCCCATATACCATGTGGGGTTCGGTCCGTTTGAAACAATCACACGGTCGTCTGCATTGATGATGCCGTCACCGTTTGTATCCTGATACAAGAAGTCGCCTAACTGAGGTTTTCCGTATGAAGCGAAGGCATTCGGGTTAGCTGCAAGCATATCTTCAACAATCTTCATATCGGCTTCGGTCTGTAGAATACGATCTACTTTCAGCATGTATTGGCTATTGATCGGGTGACCTTCCCAAATAAGGTTGGTGCCTGAGATTGACATACCGTCTTTATCCGTGCCTCTGAATTTGTCGACAATATTGGTGACATGGGTCACATTGAATGAAGCGCCGTAATTAACTTTACCGACACGGTCGTTCCATGTGAGAGTAAATTCAAAACCCTTGTTGCTTACCCCTGCGCTGTTAAGAGTGGGCAGACTTGCGGTGCCATGAACAGCAGGTGCAGGTAATGAAATAAGGATATTGGTTGTTTTCTTGTTGAAATAGTCGAACACCCCGCTGAGTCTATTGTTGAAGAGAGCGAAATCAAGACCGATATCAAACACCTTTGTGGATTCCCATGTCAAAAGCTGGTTGGCTATCGCACCGATAGCAAGACCGGGCTGAAGAGCGTTGCCAAGCACGTAACTGTTTCCTGAACTTGTGTAGAGGGATTGATAGTCGTAGTTACCAACGGAGTTGTTACCCAAGCTACCATAGCTGGCACGGATTTTCAAAGCGGTTAGACCCTTGTCGACCAATGACTCCATGAAAGCTTCCTTGTCGATACGCCATCCGATAGAACCTGATGGGAATGTACCCCAGCGGCTTTCCTTGGCGAAACGGCTTGAACCGTCGCGACGTATATTGAACTCAGCCAAGTATTTTTCTTCCCAGTTCAGATTGATACGTCCAAAGAAACTACGCATTGCCCATTCTGTGGAATAACCGGTGGCGTTTGCATCACCTGTGGCAGCATTGAAAGCCCAAAGATCCGGGTCGATCAAATCTTGTTTGGAAGTATAGACCTGACTCCACCTGTATTTTTCATTCGATGCACCCACCATAACGTTGAGTTGGAATTTGTCCCAGAAAAGTTTGCTGTAATTTCCCACAACGTCCCAGAAGAACCGATAAACCTTTGTATCAGTATTGCTCACAGTCATCACAGTACTATAGTTGTTATAGGTGGCCTGATCCAAGAGGAAATTCCATCCTTCTTGATAAACCGGTTTATTCCTTTGCTGGCTATCTGTGAACTGATAGTTATAAGTGGCTGTGAATGAAAGACCTTCAAGAGGACGGATAGTTCCCCAGAATTTAGCTCTCATTTGATTACGACGGGTGTCTCCTGTGATTCTGTAAGCTCTTGATATAGGATTGTTGGTGGCCATCTGTCCATCATCTTCAGTGTTGTTAGGAGCACCGAAGCGACCATCGGGAGCCTGGAAAACCATACCCGGTGACGTTGCGGCTGCATAGGTGAAGATATCGGATTGAGCGCGCACACCCGGATCACTGATGCCCACCAGACCGCTTGCGTTCACACCAAGACTGAGCCATTTCTTTACGTCGGCATCAAGATTGATACGAGCGTTATATTGATTGTAGGTAGCATTGGGCATCACTCCCGGGTTATAGTTATATCCGAATGAAGAGAAGAAATGGATCTTGTCTGTACCACCCGTGAGAGATACCACATGATTAGTCGATGTTGAACCCTTGAAAGTTTCATCTATCCAGTCGGTATTCGGGTATTTCAACGGATCGTTTCCGGTGCGCCATGCATTTATCATTTCTTGTGAGAAAACTTCTGTCTGTCCTGAATTTGAAAGTCCCTCATTTATAATTTCCATATAATCCGCATAATTGCTGAGTGGAGTCATTGTCTTGCGGATCGACTGGAATGACACATAACCGTTGTAATTCACTTTGATCTGGCCTGCCTTACCTCTTTTAGTAGTTATAAGAATAACACCATTAGCGGCACGTGAACCATATATAGAAGCTGAGGCAGCATCTTTCAAAACAGAGATTGATTCAATATCCGGCGGATTGACCGTGTTGATATCTGATTCCACTCCATCTATTATAACAAGAGGAGCCGCATCATTCAGGGTTCCTACACCACGGATACGTATTGTGGCGTTATTATCACCAGGCTGGTTGGAGGCTGAAGTGACATTCACACCTGCAGCCAAACCTGCAAGAGCCTGAGAGATATTGGAGATAGGCCGATTTTCGGCAATCTCATCAGCATTTATTGAAGATACCGAACCGGTGAGATTGACCTTCTTTTCTGTGCCGTAACCTACAACAACGACACCGTCAAGTGCAATGGCATCTTCCTGGAGAGTTACATTATAAACGGTTTGTCCGTTTTGGATTTTAACTTCCTGCGGAAGCACTCCTACATAAGTGAAAACAAGGGTGCTGTTGGCCGGAACACTGAGGGAATACATACCGTTCATATCTGTAGCAGTGCCTACATTAGCTCTGTTCTTCACTCGTACAGAAGCACCGATAACAGGATTTCCATCAGAATCCATAACTTGTCCGCTCACTGTAACCATGTTTTCGGGCGCGCTTGCAGGAGCTTCCGCAGGGACTGCAAAGGAGTTCAAGACCCCTGCAGGCAACAGAAAACAACCGGCGATCAAAGCCGATTTTAACCATCCCTGACATCTCAAGCCTGACACCGACACGCCTTTTTTCATTGTCTGCTGGTTAATCATAGCATTAAAATTTTGGTAATAATGATTTGTGATTTATTTATGTTGTTGATTAAGAATAAAATCCGTTTAGGAAAGTTTGTAGTCAAAATATTGTCAGCAAATTTATTAAAGAAGAGAATAAAGGATTATTACTATTTGTCCAAAAAGATTTCAATATTGTTTAATCCAATTTTAAAATTGTGCCAATGTTTTGAGTTGGGATTATTTGTATATTTTTATGGATAATTTTGATAATCAAAATTTATTTCATATATTAATTTTGAGGTTAGAATTAGTTTTACTTTAAAATAATACGTATGAAGAAACTTATAACGTTGGTCGCTATCCTTATGGTTGCGGTTAGTGCATCCGCCTATAAGGAACGGAATCTGATTTCATCTCGCGCTTCGAAAGATGACCTTAAGCAAATGCTTGTGAAAAATCAGGAGTGGGTGAATCTGCCGGCATATACGGATCGGGCAGGATGGGACGCTCTGTTGGGAGATTCTAAGGATTATTATATCCAACAAGGAGAGAAAGCACTAAAACATGACTGGCCCAGGATTAAAGCCACCGATTACCTTGAGTATGAAAGAAGTGGCAACAGGCAAATAATGGAAGGCCCGATGGATGCCAACAACAAGGCCGTGGCGGATCTTCTCATGGCAGAGCTTGCCGAGGGTCAAGGAAGATTTATCGATCAATTGATAAACGGGGTATATGCAGCTGCAGAAATGACATCATGGGCTTTGAGCGCACATATTCCTGCGAGGGGAGGAAGGTCAATCCAGCCATACGACCAACCGGTAGTGGATCTTGTTGCCGGAGATATGGGAAACCTTTATGGTTGGGTCTATTATTTCATGCAGCCTGAATTCGACAAAGTAAATCCTGAAATATCAAGGAGACTGAAACATGAATTGAAAACCAGGGTGCTTGATCCTTATCTGGAATATGACAGTTTCTGGTGGGACGGCAGCCGTAAATACAGCGGTCGCATGCTTAACAACTGGTCGCCATGGTGCTTGAGCAACATCTTGCTCACAGCCATGCTGATAGAAGATGATCCCGACAGGTATGCCGAGATTGCCAACAACACCAATCTGGCCATGGACAAATTTCTGAATTATGTAAAAGAGGATGGAGCCTGTGAGGAAGGGCCCTCTTATTGGGGTCATGCTGCCGGAAAAACTCTTGATTACGTAGATATATTGTCGATGGCAACAGATGGAAAGCTTAATATTGCCGATGAAAAGCTTATAAAGGATATGGGTGAATATATTGCCAGATCGTATGTTGGTGACGGTTGGGTTGTGAATTTTGCCGATGCAAGCGCCAGAGGTGGAGGCGAGCCATATCTGGTTTATAGATATGGTAAGGCTGTAGATTCCGATCTACTTAAAAATTTCGCTGCCCTAATGTATAATGGCAAAGGAGCTCCGAATAATGGGCGCGACATTAACCGTACGTTCCTGGCTCTTGAAATCATGCCGGAATTAAAAGAGCACAAAGGTAATTTCCAACGTCCGGACTATACATGGTATCCTGAAACCGAATTTGTATATATATCTACGCCTCAGGATCTATTCTTCGCTTCAAAAGGAGGCTTCAATGATGAAAGCCATAACCATAACGATGCTGGAACTTTCTCTGTTTGGGCAGACAATTATCCCCTGCTGATAGATGCCGGTGTCGGCACCTATACACGCCAGACCTTCAGCAATGAGCGTTACAACATCTGGACAATGCAGAGTGGGTGGCACAATCTGCCCGTTATCAACGGCTATGAGCAGCCTCATGGAAAGAATTTCAAGGCCACTGAAGCCAAGGCGGGGAAGAACACGTTTGAAGTTAACCTCAAGGATGCATATCCTGCAGAAGCCGGCATCAATAACTGGGTTCGTTCTTATAATGTGAAAGGGCGTGACGTGAAGGTCACCGACAAATACGACCTTAAAGAAGTGAAGGAACCAAATGTTGTAAATTTCCTGACATGGGGTGAAGTCGACATAAAGACTCCGGGTGTTGTCAATATTAATGCCAACGGACATAAGGCACAATTAAAGTATAACGCATCTCAGTTTGATGTTGTCACCGAAGACCAGGAACTTCCTGACAAGAGGTTGAGCAATGTCTGGGGGCCGAAAATTACCCGTATATCCCTTAAGGATAAGAAACCTGCTAAAACGGGCACATACACTTATACCTTCACAGCATTATAAGTTATTAACATAAACTTTGATTTGAAATGAAAGTAAACCTGATTTCGGGAGCATTATTGGCTCTTGTAATTTCCGGATGTGCAACAAAACCTACAGATACTTCCAATGACTGGCAGACCCAAGGTGTTGAGAATGCCAAGACTATGATGGGTCTTCAGATAGAAGCAATAGAGGCAGACACCACCGACAGGGTGCTGAATCCTGTATCTACATCAGTGAACCGTTTCAACACGGCATATTGCGGACCGACCGACTGGAGAAGCGGTTTCTTCCCCGGCAGTGTCTGGTATCTCTATGAGCTTACAGGCGACAGCACTTTAGTACCTTTGGCTACAAAATACACCGAAGCTATATCTGAAGCACAAAATCTCACATCCCATCATGACATAGGCTTTATCATCAACTGCTCTTTTGGAAATGCCAGAAGATTTGTAAATAAGGAAAAATATGATTCCGTGCTTGTCACAGCTGCCAACAGCCTGTCAACACGTTTCCGTCCGGGTGCCGGCGTGATACAAAGTTGGAATGTCTCTCCAGGGTCGTGGCAGGAAAAGAAAGGGTGGACATGTCCTGTGATTATCGACAACATGATGAATCTTGAATTGCTTTTCGAGGCATCGAAACTAACGGGCGATTCCACTTATTATAATATAGCTGTGAGTCATGCCGACAAGACACTTCAGGAACATTTCCGTGAAGACGGGAGCACGTTTCATGTTATAGACTATAATCCTGAAACCGGTGAGGTTTTGAACCGTAACACGGGACAAGGGTACTCCGACGATTCTGCATGGGCACGCGGACAGGCATGGGCAATTTACGGCTACACTATGTGTTTCCGTGAAACTGGCGACAAGAAATATCTTGACCAGGCCTTGAAGACTTTTGACTTCATGAAGAATCATGAAAACATGCCGGCAGACCTCATTCCTTATTGGGATATGGATGCTCCCGGAATACCATACGAACCAAGAGATGCGTCAACTGCGGCAATTATTGCTTCCGCTCTTTATGAGATTTCCACATTCCCGTTGGAAAATGCTGAATCTTACAGGGATTATGCCGACCAAATCATGGAAAACCTGACCAGCGACAATTATTCTGCCAAACCGGATGAAAACGGCAGATTTATCCTGAAACACTCCACAGGCTCACTCCCACATAAGAGCGAGATAGATGTGCCTCTAAACTATGCTGATTATTACTATCTTGAAGCTTTGACTCGCAAAAGAAATTTAAACAGATAATAATGAAGCCACGTAGATCAGGAATTCTGTTTCTTGCATTGGTTGTTCTGTCTGCGGTTTCCGTCTATGCAAAGAAAACCAAGGAAGTAGAGAAAACCGATAGAGAAAAATGGGTGGAGGTTTGCTATGCCATAGCAGCTCCTGTGTTAGAAAACATGAGTAAGGGAGAGCTGCGAAAAAATATGCAGCTCGAGTTAAGTCCAAATTGGGACGGCAGGGATCCTGCTGTGTCTTACATGGAATGTTTCGGACGGCTTATGGCAGGAATAACTCCATGGCTGGCATTGCCTGACGATGGCACCGAAGAGGGAAAGATGAGGAAACAGCTTCATGAATGGGCGCTTCTCTCTTATAAAAATGCGGTTGATCCGGAGAGTCCCGATTATCTTCTATGGGGAGGTTCACATCCTCAGCCTCTTGTAGATGCCGCTTATGTGGCAGAAAGTTTTCTTCGGGCTCCCGAAGCAACATGGGAGCAACTTGATACTGTGACCCAAAAAAGGTATATAGAATTGTTCAAGGGAATGCGCAAGCACCGGCCCGCTTACAATAACTGGTTGCTGTTCCGAGGCATGATAGAAGCCTTCCTATTGATGGCGGAACCGGAAAGTGCGGATAATTTTATTTTTACCACAGTAGGCAAGAAAATAGATGAATGGTATCTTGGAGACGGAATGTATGGCGATGGCCCGGAACTTGCATTTGATAACTACAATGCCTTCGTTATTCATCCGATGTATATAGAGATGCTTGAAACTGTCGAGAACCACCCTACTCCTGAAAACAAATGGGTCGGGAACATAAAATCGGATCTTGCCGTTAAAAGGATGCAACGCTATAATCAATTTATTGAACGACTGATATCTCCGGAGGGTACATATCCGGCATTCGGAAGGTCGGTGGTTTATCGTCTTGGAGCTTTCCAGACTCTTGCAATGGCAGCCTGGAAATATGGTCTTCCGCAAGGATTGTCAAACGGATCCGTGCGTTCAGCTCTGACAGCGGTGATGGAAAACATGTTCAGTCAGCCCGGTAATTTCAATGATGAAGGTTTTCTTGCACTCGGATTTGTGGGACATCAACCCAATCTTGCCAATAGCTACACCAATAACGGAAGTCTCTATATCACTTCTAGCATGTTCATGCCATTAGGATTGCCAGCCGACCATCCGTTCTGGACGGACCCGGCTGAACCTTGGACACAAAAACGTGCCTGGGCAGGGGGTGAAATCCCCATAGACGGACACGTGTCATTGAAAAAATAAATTGAATTGTTGTTAAGAAAACCCCGACCGGATCAAAGGTCGGGGTTTTCTATTGCTTTCTTACGATAATTGAATGGAGAGATTCCGAATTGTTTCTTAAAACTTCTGCTGAAATAAACGGGAGACGTGAAACCGGAGCGGTCGGAAACTTCCGTAATACTCAGATGAGGTTGTTGCGACAGGAGCAATGCCGCATGTTTCATTCTTTCGTTTATCATTATCGAATATGGTGTCATGCCTGTGATTCTCTTGAATTTACTGAAAAACAGCGATCTTGACATCCCCATTTTTTTATAGACTAACGATATGTTGAAATCCGGTGAATCCACGCTCTCCCTTATCAATCCCTCAACATTTCTGACAAAATCTATTTCATTTGGCAGCAATCTTCTCACTTTATTCTCTGAAAGCTTATCATCATAATGTTCGGGAAATAATTCTCCGTAAGTGGTGTTGAATTGCGATTGATCTCCCTTACAGACGGAATGTATATTATATTGAAAATCAGAAGTAAGTTCAATTTCTTCATTAACAATTGTGGGAATTCCAACAATTCCGGTTTCATTCCTTAAGTTATTCTCAGCTAAGTGTGATTCAAGAGAATTGCTTTCATCGCCTTCCGAAGTCACGACATCCGAAAGAAAGCCGTTGTCTGTTTTTTTCCAAAAAACATAAATGAAGAAAATAAGGAGACCCGCCAATACTATAATTCCAAACTCAGTGATCAGCATATTTTCGTAATTGATAGTTTTCATTCAACTGTAACAGACAAGGGTGAATCAAGGCGAGATCTGAAATTTGCGAGATAATTCAGCCAGGATTCCCAATCAGGCATAAAACCCTTGCTCCAACCCGATCCCCAGTAATAGGTGTATTTCTCACCGGGTTTATAAGATTTTAGAGCAAGAATATGACCTATGGCATCTCCTTGGGGTTCTTTCAAAGGAAGATTAATCATGGAGTCTGCTTCTTCAGTCACAATCCCGACATAAATAACACCGTTGCCCGCATTGGCATTATCAGTCAGGTCTGCATAAGCCATATAATTTTTGGCAGCTGAGAGTTCAAAACCTTCAGGATTTTGCCGATGTATAACAATACCGGAAGCAATGACATTGTTTTCGGGATTTGGATAAGAGACATCAGTTTTGTTGAGATATTCCCCTGCATCAAGGGAAATCAAACGAGTCTCTCCGGAATCATAGGTGAGTTTAGCCGTGAACCTGAGGGGGCCGTTGTCTAAAATCTCATAATCCTTGAATCCCCACGGAAATATTAGATTACCAGCCGTATCCAACAGGGCGGTAGTCCCCCCTCCCAATGTAGGACCTACCGTATAGACATCCATACCGTCGCCATTATCTTTATGATACGGAATCCCGAGCTCAAGTGCATTATGATATCTTTGAGCAACAACCGGATGTTCCACGGATTTGGTCCAAATGTCATAGCCAAAAGCTTTTTCTCCGCTTTGTTGCAATGCCGGTCCATAAGCCCGGTAGGCTGACTTGTCGTTTTCCCATGCAAGGTCGTCCTTCCTTTGAGGATAGAAAGCTCCGCATGCTATCGTGTCAAATCTTGAAGGGATACCTTTTTCAACCTTTATAACAGCGGTTTCTCCGGCATTTATGGTTACGGGGAATATAACCTTGTTGTTGTAAGTCAGTTGATATGGAATCTCTTCACCTCTTTCATCCAATAAAAGGAAATCGGTGCCAATGTCAAGTTTCCGGATATCGGAATAATCTATTTCAACAATTTCCTTTTCTCTCGTAAGTTCCGAATTGTTTGTAATGGTGATGGCATGAGGTTTTGAGCATGCCAGAAGAGAGCATGTCAAGACAAAAAGTAAGAAAGCCCTTTTCATATAAATCATTTAAGGTCGAGATACGTGACTTTGTCTTGATCGTTATAATCGAGGTTCTCTCCACCCATACCCCAGATGAAAATATAGTTTGAGGTGCCTGCCGCAGCATGTATCGACCATTCCGGCGACATCACCGCCTGTTCGTTATGAAGCCAAATCACCCTGGTTTCCTGTGGGTCGCCCATCAGATGACATATCGCATTGCCTTCCGGAAGATTGAAGTAGTAATAAGCTTCAACACGGCGAGTATGGGTATGAGGCGGCATGGTGTTCCATACAGAGCCCGGCATGAGTTCTGTAAGCCCCATCTGAAGCTGGCACGGACCCTCTTCAAGCACATTGGCACAAATCAACTGGTTGATTATACGGTCGTTACTTTCTTTCATCGAACCTGCCTTGATTTGATTAGCTTTTATGGTTCCTTTCCTCCCGTCTATAGTAACAACCTGGGTCTTATATGCATGATGTGCCGGAGTCGAGTTGATATAAAATTTTGCAGGGTTATTTGAGTCCTTGCTTCTGAATGACACATTCCTGTTGCCTTTCCCGATATAGATGGCATCCTTAAAGGAAAGCTCATAATCTTTTCCGTCAACACTAACTATTCCGTCACCACCGGTGTTTATAACACCGAGTTCACGCCTTTCAAGGAAATATTCGGCTTTAAGGGGATCGATTGTTTCAAGAACCACAGTCTTGGTGACCGGCACCACACCTCCATACATTATTCTGTCGTAAAGAGAATAAGTGAAATTGATTGTGTCGGGACACATTACTTTTTCCATCACAAAACGGTCTCTCAGCTGTTTCGTGTCATATTCTTTGACATCGTCAGGATGTGAGGCTGTAAGTATGGAATATTCTATTTGTGCAGACATTGTCATGGCAGACAGCAATGTCATTGTCAATAAAAATTTTTTCATGGCTTTATACATTCTATTGTTTGTTTGCAAATTTCTGTAATTGATTCCCAGTCTTTGGAATTCACTTTATCTTTCGGGAATAGTTTACTCCCCATTCCTACACAAAATGCACCCGCCTTGAACCAGGCATGAAGATTTTCAGCAGATGGTTCCACACCTCCCGTCACCATAATTTTAGACCATGGCATCGGTGCAAGCAATCCTTTCACAAACTTCGGGCCCAACACATCACCGGGAAATACTTTCACTATCTCACAACCGGCTTCCTGTGCCATTCCGGTCTCGCTGACGGATCCGCAGCCGGGAATATAGCACACCTGTCGCCGATTGCATATCTTTGCAACCTCCATGTTGAAAAGGGGACCTACCACAAAGTCGGCACCTAACTGCATGAAGAGTGCTGCAGTAGGAGCGTCAACAATCGAACCGACACCGAGCGCCATTTCCGGACATTCTTTTATCACGAACTTAACAAGCTCTCCGAAAACTTCATGCGCGAAGTCTCCCCGGTTTGTGAATTCAAAGCAGCGTATGCCTCCTTTATAACAGGCATTCACAATATTTTTAGTGATTTCGATGTCACTGTTATAAAACACCGGCACCACGGGTGTGTCTGCAAACTTTTTGAAAAGTTTAAATTTGTCAAATCTTGCCATTATCTCTGAACTCTTCCGTTTGTATTGCCACCTGCAAGAGCTTTCACCTCTTGGGCAGTGACCAGGTTAAAATCTCCGTTGATAGTCTGTTTAAGGGCTGATGCCGCAACAGCGAATTCCAATGCCTCCTCTTGACTCGGTATTGTCAACAATCCATGTATCAGGCCTCCTGAAAAAGCGTCTCCTCCACCTACCCTGTCAACTATAGGATTGATGTCGTAGCGTTTGGATTCATAGAATTCCTTTCCATCATAAATCATGGCTTTCCAGCCGTTATTGCTGGCGGAATAGGATTCTCTTAAAGTGGTTGCCACATATTTGAAACCGAATTCTTTCATCATCGCCTTGAAAATCTGTTTGTAACCCTCACCGGATGTTTGACCTGCCTCTATATCTGCAGCCGGCTTGAAACCGAGACAAAGTTCTGCATCCTCTTCATTACCTATACAGACATCCACATATTTCATAAGTGGCTTCATGATGCTCCTTGCTTTCTCCGGTGTCCATAATTTTTTTCGGAAATTCAGGTCAACACTGACTGTGACACCGTTCCGTTTAGCAGCCTCGCAAGCCATGCTTGTCAACAGGGCGGCTTTATCGGATATTGCAGGAGTTATTCCGCTCCAATGAAACCAGTCGGCATCCTTCATAATTTTGTCAAAATCAAAATCGGAAGGATAGGCTTCCGCTATGGCGGAGCCGGCTCTGTCGTAAATAACTTTTGAGGGACGCATGGAGTCGCCTGTTTCACAATAATATATTCCGACTCGGTTTCCTCCACGTGAAATAAAATCTGTTTTTACTCCATAACGGCGTAAAGCATTTAATGCGGCTTGTCCTATCTCATGTTCCGGGAGTTTGCTCACAAAGTAAGTGTCATGGCCATAATTTGCACATGAAACCGCAACATTAGCCTCTCCCCCACCCCAGATCACATCGAATGTGTCGGTTTGTAAGAAACGGTGAAAGCCGGGGGGAGAGAGCCTCAGCATGATTTCACCAAATGTGACAATTTTTGACATATCTAAAATATAATGATATTTCTGTAATCGATCTTTCTTTTTATTCCATATCTTGGAGCCTGTCTGATCCGGCCTTTATCATTGCTTTCTGGTTTCTGATGATAAGAACCCTGTTCCACCACATGAGACCCATGGTGGCGACAACCAGAATTCCCGAACCTATCCATTTCAGATTTTGTGTGAACTGAAATATTATCCACGACAATGGAGAGCCGGCAAAGTCAAGGCTTCCCCCGCTGAAACCTTCAGGTATGGCCACCGCACCGTCTTGAGTCGCTGCATACACATCCTTTGCTGCCAATGTGAACCAAGGCGCGATATTAGTAACCATATATAAGGCAAGGATAATCACAACAAGCCCGACAATGAAAGTTTTGAAAACATTTCCTTTGGTATAAGGCAATACAAGGGGGAAAACATAAAACATTCCTGCAAGGGAGGCAAGGGGAAGGAACTGGTTTCCCGGAAGAATAACGGCAAGAAAAAGAGTGACCGGAATTAGAAGCAGGGAAACGACAAGGGTTGTGGGAGCCCCTATCACAAGAGCGGGACTCATACCGATATTAAGGCCGTCTGCACCCTTGAATTTACGTGCAATCAAAGCTCTTGTCGCGTCGCTTATGGGTTTCAATCCCTCAATAAAGAGCACGGTCACGCGAGGGATAAGTTCCATAACAGCTCCCATTTTTATACCCAATCCCAGAATATATGGGATCTTATCCACAAGTTCTTTCCAGGAAGAGCATGTAAGACAACCTATCAACATTCCTACAATAACGCCTAGAAAAAGAGGTTCTCCGAGAAGTCCGAATTTACGTTTCATCCCCTCGGCGTCGATATCGATTTTATTCACTCCGGGGATTTTGTCAAGGCATTTGTTAATGCCCCAGGCAAATGGAGCGAAACCGGCACAAAATGGTTGCGGAATAGTTATTCCGTCCATATCCTTATAGAACATTTGCACCTTTTTCGCTGTCATGTCGGCTATTATAAGGGTTATAATGTAGCAGACAATCGCACCGAAAAAACCCCACGCCAAAGAATCGGATGCAAAATATATCACGGCTCCGATAAAAGCGAAGTGCCAGTAGTTCCATAGATCTATATTTACGGTCCGTGTTGTCTTGGTGAAGAGCATCAGTATGTTTACAGCGAGGCATACAGGAATTATGAAGGCCCCGACAGCGGTGTTATATGCCACGGCAGCGGCAGCGGGCCAACCCATGTCAAAGACATGGAGCTGAAGGTCATAGATATTGACCACTGTGTCAAGTGCCGGTCCCAAGGCCGACGTGAGAAGTGCCGTGACTATGGAAAGTCCGACAAAGCCCACACCCACTTTCAGGCCGGACTTCAATGCATCGCCCGGTTTGATACGGATACAAAGTCCGAGCACCGTGAAGATGATAGGCATCATCACGGCAGCTCCAAGACCTATTATATAAGAAAAGACTTGCTCCATCAATTATGAAGAAGAATAAGTGACTAAGGCTGTTTGCCTATATATGCAAGTATTCCCCCGTCGACATACAATACATGTCCGTTAACAAAATCCGATGCTTTTGATGCAAGGAACACTGCCGGCCCACCCAGATCTTCGGGTGTGCCCCACCTTCCGGCCGGGGTTTTAGCAATAATGAAACTGTCGAAAGGATGACGGCTGCCGTCAGGCTGACGTTCGCGCAAGGGAGCTGTCTGGGGTGTTGCTATATATCCCGGGCCAATACCGTTACATTGAATGTTATATTCACCATATTCCGAACAGATGTTACGTGTAAGCATTTTCAAGCCACCTTTGGCGGCGGCATAGGCACTTACTGTCTCACGTCCGAGTTCACTCATCATCGAACAGATATTGATGATTTTGCCGTGACCCTTCTTGATCATGCCCGGAATTACAGCCTTGGCACATATATATGGGGCCACAAGGTCTATGTCGACAACCTGACGGAAATCTTTCACATCCATTTCATGCATCGGGATTCTTTTAATGATGCCAGCGTTGTTGACAAGAATGTCGACTCCCCCGAGGGTCTTTTCGATATCAGTGACCATTGCTTTGACGGCTTCTTCATCGGTCACGTCACACAGATAGGATTTTGCATCAATACCCGCCTCTTTATAATTCCGGGCTCCAAGATCCAACATTTCCTGTGTGTTGCTGTTGTAAACTATCTTTGCACCGGCTCCGTGCAAGGCTTTGGCTATTGCGAATCCTATGCCGTAAACACCGCCTGTGACAAGGGCTACTTTCCCTTCAAGTGAAAAAAGTTTATCCATGGTTAAGACTATTTGTTGATGTTGCAAAATTATCCATAATACAGCTTAATCCCTTTTGAAACAATATATACAGTTGTTGCGAACACGTTTGTTTTTGTTGAAATCTCTTTTAAATTTGTTTAAAAGCAGAAAGACATTATCCAATATCGAATAATGTCTTTCCACATCCAGTCTTTCTTGTATTATGAGGGTCTTATTTATGTAGAAAGAAGTGAGGAGGGAGAATGTCCGAAAAAGCTCTTGAAAGCCGTTGCAAAATAAGAGGGGGTTTTATATCCCACCATGTAGCTGACTTCAGCCACCGTGTATTTATTGCTTTTAAGAAGCTCGGCAGCTTTGGTCATTCGTGTGCGACGTATAAAATCGTTAGTTGCCTCACCGGTAATTGCTTTCATCTTCAAATGAAGATTAGATCTGCTCATGCACATTTCCCGGGCAAATTCATCAGTTGAGAATTCCGAATTGTCAAGGTTCTTTTCCATCACTTGTATGGCCTTTTTCAAGAATTGCTCATCCAGAGGAGTCTGAGTGAGGCTGACGGGGTCGATCTCTGATTTGGAATTCACGTAATGCCTTATGATACTGTCGCGGGTTCGTAAAAGATTCTTTACTTTACCCAACAGCAGTTTCATGGAAAATGGCTTTTCAACATAATCATCGGCACCCACATTGACTCCGGCAAGTTTGTCGGCAATGTCCCCTTTGCCCGACAACATGATAACGGGGATATGAGATGTGCGCAAGTTTCTCTTAATGGCTCGGCACAATTGCACGCCATCCACATCAGGCATCATGACATCCGTTATCACTAAGTCTATATTGGATGTGGATAAAACATCAATCGCTTTGGCCCCGTTTAAGGCAGTAATTACATTGAAATCTTCCGAGAATGATTCAGAGATATATTTCAGAATCTCAGGGTTATCGTCAGCAATCAGGATTGTTTTTTTACCGTCTGTATCTTCGAGCTGAAGTTCTTCCTCAGAATCCGAGACAGGAATCAATGTCTCTGTCACCATAAGCTGGTCTTCTTCAGGAGCATTAGTCATACCTTTTTCATCATCGGAATATGCAACTGATTTAACCGGCAAGGAGATCTCAAAGGTGCTACCATGTCCGGGTTCGCTTACAACTGAAATTTTACCGTGATGGGAGTCGACAAGACGTTTCACGAGAGCGAGGCCAATGCCATAACCCTCGGCAAGGTCATTGACCTGATAAAATGGGTTGAATATCATACGTTGTTTGTCATGAGATATTCCGCATCCGGTGTCGGACACCCTTATGACAAGTCTGTCATTTTTTTCACTGACTTCAACTGTGACACTCCCGTCGGGCGATGTATATTTAAAAGCATTTGCGACAATGTTGGTAACGATATGATCGATATAATTAGGATCTACATAAAGATCTTTACGTGGTATTTCGGAATTGAAAAGCAACTTTATTCTCTTTTTTTCAGCATAGATGCGATATGGCTCAAGAATCCCCTCCATGAGTGAGTTTATGTCGGTGGGTTTTACTTTGAGCTTGAGAATACCCATCTCGACTTTTTGATATTCCAGAATTTGATCTACTATGTTCTTGATCCGGTTGGTGTTGTTGCGTATCAACGAATATTTCTTCATTGTGACCGGATCGGCCCCTTTCTCTATGAGTTCGGTTATCGGAAGAAGCATAAGTGTGAGTGGAGTGCGAAGCTCATGCGACATGTTGACAAAGAACGAGAGCTTCATTTTATCAAGTTCCCTTATTGCCGTTTCCTTTTTCTTCTTGTCAATTCTCATCGAATAATATCTGGTTCCGAAGAAAACTCCCGAAATCACAAGTGCCACCCACAGCAAATTAGCCCACCAACGTTTATACCATGGCGCAAGAATTATGATATTCAAGGTTTTTTCGTGCTCGCTCCACACTCCGTCGTTATTGGCCGACATGAGCTTGAATGTGTAATTTCCGGGTGGGAGGTTTGAATAAACAACAGACCTGACACCCTCCGGAGCTATTGTCCATTGTTTGTCAAGACCGTCGAGCATATACTTGAAAGTGTTGTGACTTAGTGCTGAGAAATTGGTGACACCAAAATAAAGACTGAAGGAAGTCTGGTCGCTGTTAAAAGTTATCCGGGGAGTCTCGTTAATATCACGACTCAGCAGTCCTGTCTTATCTCCGGGTTTCACCAATTGGTTGAACAATCGCAATTCGCTGAGATATGGTGTTGGAGAATATGTGTTTTTTTCAAATGTGGAAGGGTTGAAATATGTAATTCCGTTTGTACCGCCGAAATACATCCGACCGTTACTTGACATCAATACACTTTTAGGGTTGAATTGATTTCCCTGAATACCATCTTTTGAAGTGAAAGTATTGACTATTCCCTTCTCAGGATGAAAATTCGCAAGGCCATGGTTGGTTGAGAGCCAGATATTTCCGTTGGCGTCTTCCCCAACTCCATACACTATATTTCCAGGGAGACCCTCTTCAGTCCCAAACTTCATGAATTTGTCTGCCCCATCCTTCCATCTGTATAATCCGGTGTAAGTGGCAAGCCATATATCATCATTAATATTAGATTGGAAAATCTGACTTATGTTGGTTTTTAGTTTCGGCACCGTTTGATCAAGATCCAATTCTCCGTTATTTTCATTATAAACCGTTAGTCCATATTCCGAAGCCACCCACAGTTTGCCATCACGGCTTCTCATCAACTCTCTGGAGGCTTCCTTACCGTCTGGCAGGTATTTCTCTTTAATTTCATCATTTTTTGTGTCGTATAGATAAAGTCCGTTGACAGACGCAATCCACAAGTGATCCTTTTTTTTGGATTGCAGAATATCATAGACATCCCTGATATTGTCATTCCTTGCCAACAGTTTTCTTGTATCAATATCTAATGTCACCAAAGGTCCGTTGTTTGAACCGATATAGGCTTTTTTGTCTGCTTCATCAAAAAAGATGGCTTTCACATCGTTCGAACCAATGCCTTGGGCCGAATTGATATGTCGGAACTGTCCGGTGGACGGGTCATAGATGTTTACACCTCCCATATTTGTGGCAATCCATAGTTCTCCGTTCTTCCTTTCTTTAATCACACCTGCCACATTGTCATTGAGCGATTCGCTTTCAGAACTTTTCCTTATATTGGAAAATTGATTCTGGAGAGGATGATAATAATTCAGACCCCCGAAGAATGTTCCGAGCCAAACTCCACCCTGATTGTCGGCATAGAATCTCCTGACGGAGTTATGGCTTAATGCACCCTCTTCAGATGAACTATTGAAAAGCCTGACCATATTACGGTCTCTGTCAAGAATATATAATCCCATAAATGTACCTACCCAGATTCTTCCTTTTTCATCAACCATCAATGCCCTTATAAAATTAGAGTTCATACCTTTTAGCAGGCTTGTCAATGATTTGTCGGAAGGTCGATAGAGAAAAAGGCCGTTGCCCTCTGTGCCAATAAAAACTTCATCATTTACAGGAAGGATTGTGTTGATTCTGTGACCGTTTGTGCCGGGAATCGCATTAACCTTATTTCCGTCAGCTATATAGACTCCGTTGCCCCAGGTGCCTAAATACAGTTTTTCATCCATGGATGCCAAAGAGTGACATTCTATTCCCTTAAGTAGATTGTCTATTTCGAAGACACCGGTTTCCGGATTGAAGATATAGAGGCCGTTGGAAGTTGTTACATATAACTTGTCGTTGATTACAAATAATTTATTTATTTCAGTAACGTTGTCAATCTTAAATTCTTCGAATGAATCTTTATTTTTTGAATATTTAAATATGGAAGATAGTGTTGTAGTCCAGATATCACCATTTTGGTCTGCAATTACATCACGAATCTCATAATCCAGAGAATCCGGCCGGTAAATTTTAAATCCATACCCGTCAAAACGGTCTAATCCCTCCGATGTAGCAACCCATAGGAAACCGTCGGAACTCTGAGTTATCCCATTTATGGTTGAGTGTGAAAGCCCCTGCTCTATTCCGATATGCGTGAACTTGATTTCATCATTGGCCGCTCCTTTCACAGGAGATGCAGCAATAGAGCAAACACTCAGCAGCAGGATTAATTTGAGGATTCTATTCATCGCCGTTTCAGGTTCTATTTTTCAAAATAAGATAAAAAAGGTCTTATTTAACCTTCATTATATCTGCGTTTCTTTAAGTTCAAAATTAACAAAATTTTATCAGTATTGACCCCGGCATTAAATTAATCTGACTGATATTGATATTCCATAAAAAAAATGCGGGGTCAAATAACTCCGCATTTTTTAGTGAAATTTATTTGTCAGACTTCCGGTTTTGATTTCACCGAACCAACGATGTTTTCAGGAAGTTCCGGCATTGCTCCTTGCTGTGTGCACACAAAAGCCGAGGTCTCTACGGCCTTGTGATGAGCCTCTGTTACCGGAAGTCCCTTGAGAATACAAGCGATAAATGCCGCGGTGAAAGAATCTCCGGCACCGACTGTGTCTTCAACCTCCACCTTCGGCGTTGGAAGGAAAGAAACATTTCCGGGAGTAAAGACATAGCTTCCGTTAATGCCACATGTCAGGATAAGCATCTTCAGATTATATTTCCCCAAAAGAATCCAGCATTTGTCTTGAAGATCTATTCCGGGATACCCGAACATCCGGCTCACGGTCACCAATTCCTCATCATTTATTTTAAGGATATTGCATCTATTCATGGAATTTGTAAGAATCTCCTTGGTATAGAACCCCTGCCGTAGGTTCACATCAAAAACCACAAGGGAGTCGTCATCCTTTGGCATGGCATCAAGAAATTCATTGATAGTGGTGCGTGAAACTATGTTTCTTTGGGCAAGCGAGCCGAAACAGAAAGCCTTGGTTTTCTTTGCAATTTCAAGAATATTTTCTGTGAAAGGGATATTGTCCCATGCCACGTTTTCCTTAATATCGTATTGCGGGATGCCGGCCTGATCAATTTCAACCTGAACTGTGCCGGTGGCGTATGGCACCTGAGCCAGACTGAAGTTTAATCTTTTTTCAACAAAATTTTCAGTCAGCTCCTTGCCGAGGGCGTCATCCCCAACGGCACTCACCACACAGCTCGGCAATCCGAACTGCGAAACATGATAGGCAAAGTTCGCCGGGGCTCCCCCCAATTTTTTCCCTTCAGGAAGCACATCCCACAGTGCCTCTCCCATACCAACTACTATCTTATCCATATCTTTATGTGATATTTTTAATTTGAATTTTCAATCTTAAGTTTATGCCGTCTTTTTGATTCTAGTAGTGAAGAAGAGCAGATAGAGAACTCCCACTGTCATTACTGCAACGGCAGCGGCCACACCACCAAGGAAATCTGCGCAATAACTCATGATAACCGGGAATACGGCACCACCAAACAGACCCATTATCATAAGGCCTGAAACTTCATTCCTTTCCTTAGGCCTGTTGTTTAATGCCTGTGAGAAGGCAACAGCAAAAATGTTGGAGTTACCAAAACCCACAAGAGCTATACCTGTGTATAATGCTCCCAAGGAATGGCATGAGAAAAGAATCACCATTGAGGCTATCATCGTGAGCACACTGATGAAGAAGAATAGTTTCTGCGACATCATACGCAGACAAAATGAACCAACGAACGTGCCCCCCGTACGGAAAATAAAGTAGAGACTGGTTGCAAAAGTGGCTTCCTCAAGTGGAACCGACAATCTTTCCATTATAATTTTAGGTGCATAAGTGTTGACACCGACATCTATACCCACGTGGCAGAAAATAGCCATAAAGCACAAAAATACAAAGGGGAAACCAAGTAATTTCACACTTTCCCATAATCCCGATGCCTTGTCGGGTTTCTCTTCCTGAATCGGGGTTCCGCCAAGCACTGCTATCGAAAGGAAGCTTATAATTGCATATAATGCAAACAGCCCGCGCCAACCCAGACCGAATGTGGGGAACACCTCCATGGCTCCCCATGTCATCACAATAGGAGCAAGAAATGAAGCTATCGCTTTTACAAATTGTCCGAATGTAAGGGTTGATGCCAATTTATCGGGCGATATAAGATTAGTGACCAATGGGTTGAGAGATGTTTGCATTATCGCGTTACCGATGCCTAACAAAGAGAACCCTATCACAAAGAGAGTAAGGCTGTCACCGCAAATCGGAATCACTAAGGAAAGCATTGTCACACCTAATGAGAGCAGCACGGTTTTCTTTCTTCCTATTTTATTCATCAGCAGGCCGGTGGGCACTGAAATTATAAGGAACCAGAAAAATACAAGAAGCGGCAGATAGCCGGCTTGGCTTTCAGTTAGATGATGTTGGTCTTTAACATAGTTTGATGCTGTGCCAATGAGATCTACAAAACCCATGGCAAAGAAACATAACATCACCGGCACCAATTGCATGAGTGTGGATTTTTTCCCATCGGTGACATTATTCACAGTCATTTCCATATCATTAATTTTTTAAGTTTTTCAATTCAAAAGTTATTTATTCACTTAGCGTTTATCGCATATATATTCAGGGATTCAATCCCGGCATTTCCATTTTTGGAAGACACTGAAAAAGTTGTGTAGGGATTTTCCGGGAATACCAGGTTTGTAATCGTGAATTCACCGTTATTTCCGAACAATTCAATACTTGAACGGTCGATAAAAATTCTTAGATTTATCTTTCCATCCTTTTCAAAGGTGGGAGCGGTGGTGATCGCCGGGAATTTATCACTGAAATCTGTTACTCCGCTGTTTTTTCTGTCAACCGACATGGTATGATTTTTATTGTCGTATTTCATCAACACTTTTTCTCCATAATTATTTGAGAGTGTGAAAGTGAGAAGGTCGTTATCTTGGGTATGGAATGTGAGGACTATTTCGCAAATTCCATCTGCCGGCAATTTATATTCCAGGGGCTTGTCTCCAATATTCTTGTTAGATACAGATGCAACTGATTTTCCTCTTAAAGCAAGCAATTCGGGAGAAGGAACTGAAGCTACATGAAGTTCACCGTCGGCATCCTCAAAGAGTTCCATCTCTCGTGGCAGCGTATTGGCACTTCTGAATTGGGTGGTGGGCACATCGGCTGCATATTGCCAGTTGCTCATCCATCCTATCACGGTTCTTCTGCCTTCCGGTGCATTGCTCCAGCTCACGGTTGCATAATGGTCTTTTCCATAGTCAAGCCATTTTGTTGGCACAGTTCCATCAGGATTTGTATCACTAACAAATGTTTTTCCGTCGAAGTCACCTATGAAATACTGAGTGGCACTCCCGCCGAAGGGTCCTCCGGGGTTGATATTGCATATCAGCACCCATTTTGACTTATCGGTTCCCGGAATCTGAAGTTCAAAGAGGTCGGGACATTCCCACACTCCTTCCTGGGCTCCCTCCCCTTTGCCAAATGAACTTTCCAAAGTCCAGTTAATGAGATCGGGAGAGGTGAATATCAACATCTCTTTCTCGAGAGCATGAGCCAGCACAAGATTCCATTCGCCGGTTTTATTGTTCCAGAACATGTTGGGATCGCGTGCCTCCGTTTCAAGTGTGAGGATTGGATTACCCGGATATATTTCAAATGATTCCCCGTTATCCGAACTATGGGCGAGGCTCTGTTTCTGACTTGTTGAAGCCGATGTGAACAAAGCCACCACCGCATCTTTACCGAATCCGGCGGTGTTGTCGCTATCGACCACCGCGCTACCACTGAAAATAGTGCCATGTCCATCCGGGCGGATTGCATCTTTGCGGGCTTCCCAATTAATGAGATCGGTTGAGGTTGAATGACCCCAGGTCATATTCTGCCATTTTGATCCATAAGGATTCTTTTGGTAATACAAGTGCCATACCCCATCTTTATAAAACATTCCGTTAGGATCATTCATCCACCCATAGAGAGGCGTGTGATGATATGCAGGTCTCCATTTCTCCTCACGGTTAGTCGTGTCGAACGTATCTGCAACAGTTAGTCCATCCCAGCAAACATCTTCACTTGCATCGCGCACTGAATTCCTTCCCTGTCCGGTAACAATATCAAAAACCACATTCTTCCCTGCAAACCGGCTCAGGTCATAAGGCACAGTATAATCAGTCTTTGTTCTGGCAAGCCTTACATAAATGGTCTCTTCCAATTTACCGTCAACTATGACATTGACGGTGGCGTCATCTTCATATTTTTCCTGCACGGGAATTATGAGATACTTTGCCGGTTCCGTTATCCTCACCAATGTGTTGTTGATGCCAAGGTGCTCCACTTTAACCCCTTCTCCGAACACGTTGACAGAGGAAACGGTGAGAGCCATCAGACTTAAGGTAGTTGCGATTTTTTTATTCATAACTTAGTATCTTTTTCTAAATCTCATGTTTTAATAAAACCATAGACAATCTTTTTTCCTTTCAATTCAATATAAATAAACATGAGTGATTTCAACTGACGCAAATCTAATATAAAGCATAAAATAAGGTTATAATAAATCGTGCATAAACTATCAAATTTGTTGAAAATTCTTAAAATTTATAGCTATTGCACGAATATTAATATTAATTATTAACTTTGTATCGCATTATAAAACTGACAGATATAAATTTCCTAATGAAAAAATACCTGTTTGCGCTTTTTGGGGTCCTATCCTTAATTCTTACATGCGCATGCCATAACCGTGCTACATTCAAGATTGGAATATCTCAATGCAGTTCCGACGACTGGCGAGACAAAATGAACAATGAAGTCATAAGAGAGGCAATGCTTCATGATGATGTGGAGGTGGTGATTCGTTCCGCCGACGACAATAGCCAAAAACAGATTGAAGATATTGAATTTTTTGTCAACAATAACTTTGATATTATAATAGTCGCGCCTAACGAGGCGGCTCCTCTCACACCTGAATTGAAAAAAGTGTATGATTCCGGTATTCCCATCATTGTTTTCGACAGGAATATAAACGACACCACATATACTCAAAGAATATCAGTTGACAATCGAAGCATCGGCGAAACAGCGGCAAAATATGCCTTAAATCTTATTGATGCGCCACTGAAAGTTATTGAAATTTCAGGGTTGCCCGGATCTACTCCGGCAATTGAAAGAGCTGAAGGATTCAGGAATATCATCCTTCAAGAGAACGGGGAAATCATTGCTTCTAAACCCGCCGACTGGCAACAGGATAAATCATATTTAATGACTGATTCACTACTAAAGATTTATCCCGAAACCAACCTTATTTATGCCCACAACGACCGCATGGCTATCGGTGCCAGAAAAGCCTCCGAATCAAACGGATTGAAAAATATTAAAATAATTGGTATAGACGGAGCTCCTGAGATCGGGATAAAGGGGGTGGCAGATGGATTGATTGATGCAACATTCCTTTATCCCTCCGAGGGAAACCGAATACTTAAAGAAGCTATCAAAATATTGAGGGGAGAACCCTATGAAAAGGAAATTCTTATTCCCGCCACCTCCGCCGTGGATAGCACAAATGCCGATATCCTGTTAAAACAGAATGAATTGCTTGAGGAAGACACAGAGAAGGTTTTGATTTTAAAAGGGCAGCTTGACGATTATCTTTCAAAACATTCGGCACAGACTTTTTTGCTTTATGCCTGCATCTTGATAACCCTGCTCCTATTTGCTTTTTTATTCCTGATTCTACGCAATTATTGGCAGACCAAACAATATCATGAGAATTTGAAAAATCAAAACAAACTTCTTGAAGAGGAACGTGATAAACAGAAGGAACTGAATCTTCGTCTTGAAGAGGCTACACAATCCAAGCTCTCTTTTTTCACGAATGTGTCACACGATCTTCGCACTCCCCTCACCCTTATCGCCGAGCCGGTCGAACAACTTTCAAGAGCTTCAAATCTTAATGAAGGTCAACAAACTTTGGTGAAACTTGCCAATAAGAATGTAAAGATCCTGAATCGTCTCATAAATCAGATTCTTGATTTCAGGAAATATGAAAGCAATAAGATGAAACTCAATCTGACTGAGATTGATTTCCGCGAGGCTTTGAATGAATGGACAGAGTCTTTCTCATCAGTTGCCAGAAAACGTGATATAAAACTGATTCTTGAACAACCGGAAGGTGATGAACCATTACTATTGGCTATAGATGTTGAAAAAATTGAGAGTGTTTTTTTCAATTTGATGTCGAATGCGATAAAATATAGTCCCGACAACTCAAAAATAGTTGTCAGCTATAAATTTGAGGGAGACACTCTCAAACTGGTAGTTGCAGACAATGGAGAAGGAATAAGGGATGAGAATATTCCCCATATTTTCGACAGGTTTTTCCAGGTTGACAGGATTCGTCCAAAAGGCTCGGGCATAGGATTGTGGCTTGTCAAGGTATTTGTGGATTTGCATGGCGGTTCTATCTCTGTGGAAAGTGAATTGGGTAAAGGCACAGTATTCACAGTTATACTCCCGGTGAAACATATAGCAGAAACAGTGTCTGACTTCACTTCCAACCTGACTCCGGCAGATGTCTATAACGAACTTGATGAAATAGACCAAGAAATTGAGTTCAGTGATGAAAAACCATTACTCCTTATAATAGATGACAATAACGACATTAGAAAACTTGTTGCAGAGTTGATGCAAGACCAATACAACGTGATCAATGCAAAAGATGGTCAGGAGGGAATGCGCAAAGCCATAAAATATGTGCCTGACATTATTATATGTGACGTCATGATGCCGGGCATCGACGGCATGGAGGTGTGTTCAAGATTAAAGGAGGAACCTATCACCTCTCACATACCGGTGTTAATGCTCACGGCATGTGGACTTGACGAGCAAAGGGTTCAGGGATTCGAAAGCGGAGCCGACGGTTATATTTCCAAACCCTTTTCTTCCGAAGTCTTGAAGGCCAATGCTGCTTCCATGATCAGAAACCGCAGAAAAATCAAAGAATTATATGGGGTTAATCCGGTGAAAAATGCCGGTCAAGCCGGCAACGAATCCAAGCCGGATAAAGGAGAAATCGATAATGAATTCTATAACTCTTTCCTATCGGTGTTTGAAAGTCGTATGTCGGATCCTGACATAAATGTGGAATCACTTGCTTCTGAAATGGGCTTGGAACGCACCCAACTTTATAGAAAAATCAAAGCCATCACCAATTATTCTCCGGTTGAACTTATGCGCAACCTTAGATTAAAAAAAGCAAAACGGCTTTTAAAGACCACCGACAAGACCGTGAGCGAGATATGCTACGAAGTCGGCTTCTCCAATCCTGCCTACTTCACAAAATGTTATAAAGAACGGTATGGAGAGACCCCTTCAGAAACAAGAACGAAGATATGAAATGGCTTGGGAATAATTAAAATGATTGGTCATTTCCCTTAAGAAACAGCTTAAGGAAGTCCTAATCTCCGATTTTAAATATTATAGATATAAAAATTGTTGCAAAGAGTGTAACAAGTGTTGCCAATTGCAAATTTTATATTTAATGCAACATCTGCTATAGACAATAAAATAATGAATTAGTGAATTTTGCACCATAAAATTTTCTTATCTTAAATCACACACATGAAAAAGTTAGTTATCAGTTTGCTGGTTCTATTGGCAATGACACTGAATGTGTATGCAGAAGATATTCTCGTGCAAGGAACAGTGATCTCTGCCACCGATGACGAACCATTGATTGGCGCGACAGTAATGTCACTTGAGACCAAAAAAGGCACAGCCACCGACATTGACGGTAATTTCACGCTTCAGGTGCCGGAGGGTTCTAAAATCAGAGTCTCCTACGTTGGATACCAGGATTTTGAAGGAGTGGTTTCCGCTCAAATGGATATACGCCTTTCTGAAAATTCCGAGGTTCTTGACGAAGTGGTTGTAGTGGGTTATTCAACCGAAAAGAAGAAAGACCTCACAGGTTCGGTATCAGTTGTGAAAATGAAAGATGTTTCCGACACTCCAACCGGTAACGTGATGCAGGCACTCCAAGGTAGGGTGGCAGGTATGACCGTATCAACCGATGGAACTCCCGGTGGAAACAGCACCGGAGTATCAATCCGTGGAGCTTCCTCCTTCCGTGGCGACGCCAACGGGCCGCTCTATGTGATTGACGGAGTGATGACACGTGATAATCCCGGAACAATCCTTAACCCCAACGACATAGAATCGATGCAGGTATTGAAAGATGCAGCGTCTGCCTCAATCTACGGAGCTCAGGCTGCAAACGGAGTTATCATTATTACAACAAAACGTGCAAAAGCCGGAGAGGCTCATGTGACTTTCGATCTCACCTTGACTCTTCAAAATTACAATAAAGGCCTTGAGCTCCTTAATGCAGAACAATGGGGAGAAGTTTACTGGAGCGCATATAAATATGCCCATAACGGCGCCACTCCGGATTCTCCTATCTACGGAAACGGAGCAACCCCCAAGCTTCAGGCTTACAACAACCTTAACGGAATTTTAGTGTCGCCACAAAATACCGACTGGGAAAATGAGATACACCGCACCGCCCTTATGCAGACTTACACCGTTGGCCTGTCAAAGGGTTCTGAAAGCGGATCATCATCCATGTCTTTAAGCTGGTTTGACCAAGATGGTATCGTAAAAGGCACAGACTATCAGAAAGTAAACGGACGTTTCAGCTCTGATTATGGTTTCATCAACAATCACCTTCGTGTGGGAGGCAGCGCCACAATCAACTGGTGGAGATCACACTATGCGCCCGACGGCGTGGAAGAAAATGCTGTGAAACAACATCCGGCAAAGGCTGTTTACGACTCGGAAGGTAATTATAACGAAGCTATCCAGGGTGAACTCGGCGACACTCAGAATGCGATGCGCCTTATAGAAAACAACTCCAACAACAAGCATGAATATTGGAGAATTCTTGGTAATGCATGGCTACAGATCCAGCCGGTGAAAGGTCTCGTTCTCAAAACCAGTTTTGGTGTGAACCACTATAATGAAACCAACAAAACATACTCACCCGCGTGGGCACGTGATGAAAACAATTATCTCAACCAGTCTAACGCCAAAAACACAGACTGGGTTTGGACCAACACAGCCCAATATAACGGAGACTTCGGAAAGAATTCTATAATGGCACTTATCGGTTATGAGGCAAAACGCTACCATTATGAAAATTCAGGCGGTTCCGGAACAGGTCTTGCAATCGATGATGAAAACTATTGGTATCTCTCGAATGTAACTGCCAACAAAAATGTTTGGGCCGGTGCATCAAACTATTCAATGTCTTCCTTCTTCGGGAAAGTAAATTATACTTGGGATGATAAATACCTGGCTTCATTCACAATCCGCCGCGATGCATCTTCCCGTCTTTCTAAAGACCACAACTTTGAATGGTTCCCCTCACTTTCTTTAGGCTGGAGAATTTCTCAGGAAAAATTCATGGAAAGCACCTATACCTGGCTGACCGATCTCAAGATAAGAGCCTCTTACGGTATTAACGGTAACGACATCATCGATAATGAGGCGTTCTATTCAAAATATCTCATGAGCCTTGACCGTGCTTCCTATAATATGAACGGTGACGGGCAGACACTTTATCCCGGAGCTTATCGCGACAGAACTACCAATCCCGATCTCACATGGGAAAAGACCTATCAATGGAATGCAGGTATCGATGCAAGCTTACTCTTAGGCCGTCTTACCCTCTCTTTAGATTATTTCCATAAAGACACCCACGATATGCTTGTTGAAAAACCATATATCGCAACGATCGGAGAAGGGGGCTACTGCTGGTATAATGGCGGAAAGATGCTTAACCAGGGATTTGAAGCCCAGATTAATTGGACCGACAGGGTTAATAAGGATTTCAGCTATGAAATCGGTTTCAACGTGACGGTGCAGAAAAACAAAGTCACCGACCTTATCGATGATATCAAATACACATGGGGAGGTGGTCGTGCCGGAATGTCGATCATCGGTCAATCAATCGGTTCATGGATGGGATTCAAGACAGAAGGTGTGTTCCATTCTCAGGCTGAAGTCGATGAATACAAAAGCAAATATCAGGTTGATTTCGGTGCTCCCGGTGTTGGACGTGTCAAATATGTTGATGTAAACGGCGACGGCATAATCAACTGGGAAGACCGCACCTGGCTCGGATGTGATCTGCCGAAAGCTCAATTCGGTTTAAATCTGCGTGCCAACTGGAAGCAGTTTGATATCAATCTTTTCTTCAACTCTATTATTCGTGACGCTTACAACAATTCGAAGTTCTACACGAATCTATGGCAAGGTTGGACCGGCAACCATGGTTATGCACTCTATGAAGCGATGCAGGCCTACAATGAATATCTGACATCCGGATATTATAACTCAAATGTGCCGGCTCCCACCACCGACAATAACAACAATGAAACTGAAACCTCGGAATTCATTATTGAAGATGGTAGCTTCCTACGTCTGAAGACACTCAGCATAGGTTACACACTGCCTGAAAAAGTGCTCAATAAACTTCACATGAGCAATGCCAGAATCTATTTCCAGGCTCAAAACCTCTTCACTATCACCAAATATTCAGGAGCTGACCCGGAAGGTCTCGGATATCCCTACGCTATGCCGCGTCAGTTCACATTAGGTATTCAATTTGGTTTCTAATCTCCTCAAAAACAAAGAACTTTATGAAATCTATCAAAATATTATCAATAGCACTTTGCGCTTCAGCACTTGTTGCTTGCAGCGACAGTTTCCATGAAAATGTGCCTCAAGGAAGTCTTAACGACGGTGTTATGAATTCCCCGGAATCAATAGACCTGCTTGTTAATGCGGCTTATGCCGGCATGAGCGGTATGTTGCGTGACTATGGCGACCCGACTTTCCGTCCAACATCCAATTGGAGCTACGGTGAAGTCCGTTCCGACAACGCTTATAAAGGTGGCGGTGGCGAAGGAGACGTGGTAGAATTCGACCAGATGGAAAAATTTGAAAACCGTGCCGACAACTGGCGCATGGATGAAAAATGGTTCTCTTTCTATTGCCAGATTTCAAGATGCAACACTGCCCTTCGAGTGCTTAATGCTGCAACTGAAGAAGAGATTCCTCTAAAGAAAATCAGGATAGCCGAAATGAAAGTGCTCCGTTCTCATTTCTACTTTGAATTGGTGAGATTTTTCAATAAAATTCCCTATCAGGATGAGAATCTTCCGGAGGCTGAATACACTTCTGTGTCGAATGATGAATTCACTCGCGACCAGCATCTTAGCCGAATAGCTGCTGAATTTTTGGAAGCAGCCCAGGATCTTCCTGTAACCCAGCCTGAAGTGGGACGTGTCAATAAAAACGTTGCACTCGCCTATGCTGCAAAGGTTAAACTTTATCAGGCCTACGAGCAAGATCCCGCCACAAACAAGGTGGTCAATATAAATCAAAGTCTTCTCAATGAAGTGGTTTCTCTTGTAGATCAGATTCAAGGCTGCAGTCTTCTCTCCGACTTCCAGTATCTTGACAAAGTTGAATATGACAACGGACCGGAATCTATTTTTGAAATTCAGTATTCTGAGAACGACGGGTCAGGCGCAGCCGGCAGAATCAACTGGAGCAATCAGCTTTGTTCACCCGGTGGAAACAGCCCCTATAGCGGCGACGGTTTCTTCGTGCCCTCGCAAGACCTTATCAATGCCTATCAGACAGATGCTAACGGACTTCCCATCTTTGATTACCAGTCTTTGCCTGATTACGGTGTCGTGACTTATATTAATGACGAAAACCAGACTCTCAGCAATGCCGAAGGATTTGTTGACCCACGTCTTGATTTCGTTGTGGGACGTCCCACCATCACTTGGAAAACCTACACCGACCGTCCTTGTCAGTCATGGGTGAGAGACCGTGGAGCCTACGGGCACAATTGCCAGAAACGTTTCCTCGTTTCTCCCGACGATTCTCATTTCACAATGGTAGGTTGCTGGGGTCTCTCCGACTTGAACTGGAGAATAATAAGATATGCCGACATGTTGCTCTATAAAGCCGAGGCCCTTATTGAACTCAATCGACAGAATGAAGCAATGGAACTTATAAACATGGTGCGTGAGCGTGCCGCCAACAGTGCTTGGGTTAAAGATTTCAACAATCCCTCTGTCTATGCTGCAAACTACAAGATCGGTCTCTACCCGACCACCGGCGTGACTCAAGAATATGCACGTCAGGCACTGAGAACCGAAATGCGTCTTGAGAAAGCATTGGAAGGTGAACGTTTCTTCGACCTGGTTCGTTGGGGTATTGCCAAGGAAACTATGAACAACTATATGCGTCGGGAAGAAAACACGCGTATATATTATCAAGGGAAGACCTTCACTGATGGATATGAATATTTCCCGATACCTTATCCACAGTATGAATTCTCTCAGGGTCTTTATACTCAGAACCCCGGATATGCAGCATTTTAGACTTTAAGGTTACGAAAAGAGTCTAAAACTCCTTTTGGGAGAGGCAGGTGTGTCATTCATTTCGACACACCTGCCATTTTTATACCGGCTCTATTTTTAGAAAAATCTTAATATTTCAATCAGATTGTTAGAATTAAATAGGTCGTTGGGATTGGTACCCGGCTTACCTTCCGGAATCTCCTCTCCTATTTTTTCAAACAGTTCTATCCAGAAGTCAGGCATTGATCCGTCGTTAGCATGGAAGTTCATGGGAACGGTTTGAAAAATATGTTTTCCTTCATTGTCAAGATAACTTTCATAAATCAACTCCGAGCAATACATTTTCCCGTTATCAGGTAGAAACCACCAGTCATATTCCTGCCCGATGAAAGTTTTTGCCCTTTCTATGATTTTCTGAAAAGGATAGTCTCCGCACAAACGTTTCACTACCAAACCCGGTTTCCCGTTAATAGTGACTGTTTCATCAACAAACTCTTTTAACGGAGTGATATGAACGCCCAGCCGAGGTGAAGCCTCAATAACAACCACCGAGTCTTTATCTGTTTTTTCAATTATTCCAACATGATCAAAGTTTAATAAAGAGTCTGTTCCCGTGGCTGATGTAATTGCATCTGAAAATTCCGAACCTCCGGATATCTTGAATATCAGGTCTCCTGTTTTCAAATCATCAAATTCCCTGGCACCCATTAGTTCATTACCGGCAAGAAGGACAGCTCCCAATAGAACCAATGATTTTACATATCTCATGTTTTTAATTATCATGATAGGAATCTCTTAAAAAAGTTCACAGCAACCTTTCCTGTCAAGACTTGGCAAATAAAGTATGCACTTTCCAAATCAATAAAAATTAATGAACGGGCTTGTTCTATTGATTTTGTTTATCATCCTGAGTTTAGGTTTCAGCCTGTTTTGTCTTAATTCGGGATTAGTGAGAGCCATTCCTATACAGTATTTGCTGAAACCGCTTTGGTGAATCTGAATCATTCTTAAAAACCTTTCCAGATTTGAAGAAGACACCCGTCCGTCTCTTTTCCATTCAATAATTCCCACATTCTCCAACTTAAATTTATTTTCTGTGGTAAAATTATGAAATTCCAGTTCGGTGTCAATTGTAATTCTCTCTGACATGGCAGGGTTGACAAGGGTTATTCTGTTGAACCGGTTCTCGATCATGGGAGATAATAATGGCAGAGGATATTTGAGATTTTCGGCTATAAAACCGGCATAATTGTCAAGTTTCATACCCTCTTCCATTAGAACTCTTTTTTTCTTTGTGCGGCCTTTATTATTCTTATCTTTTACTTCTAAAAAAGGAGGGGTTTCGCTATTCTCATAAATTCTTATCCTGAACTTTTGCCTTGTTTTCTTGCCACGTACATGATCGTAAAACATCAAGACATCATTTGTGTCAAAATAACAGGTATAGTAAGGCATATTGTAAAACCCGTTTATCTGCTGAGCCAAATATGTGCCGCTGACCATCTGCAACAGCAACTCTATCTTGGATAAATCCGTGACAAATTTGGTGTCAATCCGGTTCATCAGACGCACCTTCCCCATCTCTTCCAGAGAAATGGGGTTAAAAGTGTCGAACAAACCCGGATCAAACTGTGACGGCATATAAATTAAGAGTTAATATCATCCCAAATTTACTTATAAATTTTTAAAACAAGTCAGCTTTTTGTCAAGTGACTTAAACCAACATTAATCTTATATTGTTTTGATTATAAAATAAGATATTAAAAACTTAAAAACAGAAATTATGAAAAAAGTTGTTATAATGGGAGCATCATCCGGAATGGGTTACGGAGTTGCAGAGGCCTTGGCATCAAGAGGTGTGAAGGTTGGAGTGGCAGCAAGACATATTGCCTCGCTGAAAGCTCTTAAAGAAAAATATCCTGAATTTGTTGAATATGCGAAAATAGATATAACCAAACCGGAAGCTGTCAACCAACTTTCAGACCTGATTGAAGAAATAGGTGGAATGGATATATACTTCCATGTGGCAGGTATTTATGATGAAAATCTCTACCAAGATCCCGAACAGGATGTTGCAGTAGTCAACACAAATTGTGGAGGATTCGCCAGAATGATCAGCGCCGCCTACAGATATTTCAGGGTCAACAAAAAGAAAGGTCAGATCGCGGCAATAACTTCAGTGGCCGGAACAAAGGGGATAGGCCGTCTTGCAGCCTACTCATCGTCAAAAAAATTCGGCCAATGGTATCTTGACGCAATCGAACAAGTAGCTCATGCAGAAAAATCGGGAATCACAATCACCGACATCCGTCCGGGTTGGGTCAGAACCCCTCTTGAAAACCCCGACAGGAATTATCCGATGAATATGACCGTGGATTATGTCGTGCCCAAGATTATTAAGGCTATTGTCAGAAAATACAGGGTTGCTGTTGTTGACTGGAGATGGAATATTTTCACAGGAGTATGGAGGTCGATACCCAATGCTGTCTGGACACGGATGAATCCAACCATTTCCACCCCGGATCCGAATTATCCTTCGGTGGGAGACCTTCAGGAGGAAGTGCATGAAGAAATATCGAAATAACTCGTAATAAAAATCAAAATTAGATCTGAGTGGCGGAACCGAAAATTCCGCCACATTTTTATAGCTTAATCAGGGTTATCTCTGTGTCGTCATTCCATAAAACAAGCCGATGGGAGCCCTCAAACCTGAGATTGAACGCAACAGGATTCTCCGTAATTCCATATTGACGAAGTATGATATAATCCTCTTCCGAACTTACATACGGGAAATCCAGCCTCATGGTTTTCCCGTCATACTCCATGTTGGCACTTAAAAACCATCCCTCATAATAGGTAAGCATGCATACATGCATTCCAAAATTATAATAGAGCCTTTCATTCACAATTATCTGGGAGGGTCGGGGCGTTACCGATGCAACCTGCCACTGTCCGTCGAGGTCCCCGTTTATAGGTGCCTTTTGACAAGATTCCATGCTTGTGATTGACAAAACCACTGACATAACCACAACAAGATAATATTTTATGGAGTTCGGACTCACCTGATCTATCTTTTTGAACTTAAAATTGAAAAATTTCCCTTATATCCGATTGAAACAAGTCCTCCGAAATTATTTCCAAGAAGGCTTCCCTTGTCCCAGCCTAAAGCAGCTTTGGCATACCATCCTTTCAAACAGGGCAAATCTCCCTCAATCTCCGCCAAACCACTGAAATTACCCATTCTATATGGGAGAGGACGATTATAGGTGCCCCAGTTTTGTGAAAAAGTCATAAGTATTCTCCATCTGAGAAAGGGGGTCGGAGAGCCTTCGATACCGAAATGATTTGCCACAAACCGTGAATCATACATCGAAAGAACATGTGTGCGGTTGTAGATTGGAGATATTGCCAGAGGTGTGCCCATGGTCATTCCCCAGTTCTGCCATGCCCCGTAGAGATAATGGGAATAATAACCGTCGCGTCCGCTTATCTGTTCAGGTATTTCAGGTGTGGAATCATGATATACAGCACCGGTCTGGTCTTTAGTCGATACGTATTCGTAAACAAATTTATCTACAAAGGGATTCTTCGGGAACCGGATTTCACAACCCCACAATCCATCTTTCCAGGCACCATATTCCAAAAACATCTGTGAGTGATCTTCAAAAAAATGCTCATAGTAAAGTCGCACATCCCATTCGGCTGTAGGTTTCCATGACAAAGAGAAATTATATTCTCCCGTCATGTTTCCCTGAACATTGGTTTGTTCAGATTCCGGTGTTGACGCTCCCCCCGGAAAAGGAATAAATGCCTTAATCCAATCTACAATCCCATGGGGCATTTTAAACAATCCCTCGGGAGAATGAACCGTTCCACCGAACTGAGTGCCCATCTCTATCCCGACATCAAGTGACAATGGATAGAAATCAGGCTTACCGACACGGAACCATACTCCCCTTGAACAGAACAAGACCCCCGAAACCCACTGGGAATCCGGTGTAACCCAATTTTTCACCCACCTTGAATCGGTGAAAATCCCATAGGCAAGATATGCTTTCACGGCAAGCCATCCTTTGGTGCCCCAAAATGGTGCAAAACCGGCGGTTCCAATCCTCAATTGAGGTATTGCCATGGCATTCCCCGAAAAGAGCAGGTCACCCGACGACAACCGTGGATTGTTATATTCCGGTACAAAATCTCGGCTTCCCAGATTTATCAATAAGGCTCGATACCGGAATTCGGCGTAAAGCTGACGTATGCTGAAAACAGCCGGAAGATTCCATCCGGCAGCAAGGTCAACACCGGCGCCCCACGATATTTTTCCCTTTTCATCTATCGGCTTGAACAGACTGCCGCGCACATATCCGTTGTCAAGCACAGGGGAACCAAGCCCGTGCATATTGCTAACCATCCAGAATGGCGTGTTTTCTCCTCCGGAAAATGTTGCTCTGGTCTCAACTTGAAAGAATAAATCTCCAGGCTCATACTCCTTATCTTCAGCACAATAAGCTTGCAGCCAAAAGGTTGCAACGAAAATCATTAGGAATAATTTCAATAAGCCGGGAAATTTCTTCACTTATTCTAACTTCAATGTTGCAAAGATAAAACTAAAGGATAACAAGACAAAAAAGAAAATATGAAGCGAAGGAGTAGTTCAAAAAATTTGCCGAAACAAGCAAAACCGTCTATAATTTGGAAATTCGGTTAAAAAGATTATATTTGCAATTTATTAACAGTAGCTCTTCAGTATTATTACTGAATGTTTGAAACTTTCGCAATAAAGAATGTTTGTCGCTAATTTAAAGGCACCTGAAAAGACGCATTTATGGAAACCTGGATTTTTAACGATGTAATCGCATTCTTTGTGTCATTAGCGGTATCCGGTATCCTTATACCTCAGATCCTGCTGATAGCATTCAGAAAGAGGCTATTTGACAATGTAGATGAACGAAAGATTCATAAGGGGGTTGTGCCCAGGTTGGGTGGGATTGCTTTTTTCCCCTCTATTCTGTTCTCTTTTGCATTGATCGTTGGATTCAATTTGAAATATTTTGGATGGGAAACTGCCGGCATATATTTCGATGTGGTGGTTCCTTTTTATTTTATGATTTGCGCCGTATTGCTCATGTTCCTCGTGGGTATCGCCGACGATCTCTTAGGTGTGAGATATATGGCCAAATTCGGAGTTCAGATCCTTGCCTCAATTTTAATTGTGTTTTCCGGTGTCTATATCACTAACTATGAGGGGCTTTTTTGGATCTATAAAGTGCCTGACTGGATAGGATGGATTTCAACCGCCTTTATTGTGGTTTACGTTGTGAATTCAATCAATCTTATCGACGGCATCGACGGTCTCGCATCCGGACTCAGCACAGTGGCTTTTATTTTCTATGCTATAATATTTTATTTCGCAGGACAATATTCCTATTCATTGCTTGCGGCTGCGGCAGCGGGAACACTTTTGCCATTCTTCTACTATAATGTGTTCGGAAATGCCAAAAAGCAAAAAAAGATATTTATGGGCGACACCGGTGCGCTCACAACAGGAATGATCCTGGTGTTCCTCTCCATTGCCGTGCTCCATATAGAAGATGCTCCGGCCATTGAGGATTACAACGTGCTGATACTTGCTGTCTCACCATTGGTTATTCCATGTTTTGATGTAGTAAGGGTGTATTTTCACAGACTGGTGAGACACCGTAATCCTTTTTTGCCCGACAAATCACATATCCATCATAAACTCCTGGCCTTAGGTCTAAATCAGAGGGTGGCTCTAAGCATAATCATGCTTTGGTCTATGCTATTTATTGTCATAAACCTTTTGTTGAGCCCATATATCAATCCTACCCTCTTGATATTGGCAGATATCGTTCTCTGGACTTTAGTAAATATTATTCTTACAAAAGCCATAACAGTAAGGGAAAAGAAAACCGGCCTGAGACTGTTTGACTGATGCAACCTATAATGAATGATTTAAAAAAATTTTTTCTTGATATAAAATTCCTTCTCCTTTTCAGTGTCTTGTGCCTCATATCCACAAGTTGCGGCACTCCGAAAGATGTAGCCTATTTCCAGGATATAAATCAAGAAATCTATCCGGCATCCCAACCGGGAGATATAAAAATAGAGCCAAACGATAAGCTATCCATAATGGTGAAAACCATGGATCCGAACCTTTCGGCTCTATTTAATCTTGTTGTCACAACCGACAGATTGTCTGATGTTTCACCATTGGGGACCGGCGCTTTAAGAAGTGCAACTTCTTCTGCAGGAATTTCACGTTATACTGTATCACCTGAGGGATACATAGATTTTCCTGTGCTGGGTAAATTAAAAGTTGAGGGAATGAGCCGCGATGAACTCTCCGGATTCATCAAAGGGGAGCTGATGGGGAGAGATCTTGCAAAAGATCCTGTGGTCACAGTTGAATTCCTTAATATGGGTGTCTCGGTTCTCGGAGAAGTTACTCGTCCCGGACTTTATGATATCAATCAAGACAGAATGAATATTCTGGAAGCAATCGCCATGGCAGGGGATCTGACCCTTCAAGGAAAACGCGACAACATTGCGTTGATTCGTGAAACCGAAGATGGAATTAAAACTTACAGGGTTGACGTGACTAATTTCAAGGAACTCTCATCTTCTCCCGCCTATTATCTAAAACAGGGAGACATTATCTACGTGGAACCCAATGATTTGAAAAAACGTCAAACCACTTCCAACGGCAACAACCTCTACACCACCGGTTTCTGGATTTCTATAGCCTCTCTTCTTACTTCAGTGGTTACAACAGTGGCAGTTTTCATCAGGTAAAGTTTTCTCTTGAAAAATGAACAAGTATCCACAACAAAATAATCCTCAGGATATAACTGATTTTTCCTTTGTCAATTTTTTAAGACTTTGTGCGGATAAATGGTGGTGGTTTGCCATTTGTCTTGTCGTGTCGGTGGGTGTGGCGCTATTCTATCTTTACACGAAGCAGCCTAAATATAAAAGATTTGAACAGATCCTCGTGACTGAACAGGACTCCAAAGGTGGGATCAATGACATAACTAATTCATTCACAACTTTAGGTCTTTTTTCCAAAAACACAAATGTCTATAATGAGCTTATAACGATGATCTCACCGGCTATCATGTATGAGGTGGCCGACACCCTTAATCTTGACATGAATTATTCTGTCAGGGATGGATTGAGATTAAAGACCCTCTACGGAAGAGATCTCCCTTTTCAAGTTAAACTTCAAGACATCGACAGACAAGAAGGGGCGGCATTGAGAATCAAAGTAAATCAAGACGGATCCAAAAACCTGTTAAAATTCGTGAGCTATAAAGAGGGGGTTAAGACAAAACTTAAGGGCGAAATAACATTGGCTCCCGGTGCGACTTCCGCACAAACACCACTCGGTCTGATTGAAATAATACCAAACCCCTCTTATTCAGGTAAAATCAAGGAAGCCAATTATGAAATACGAGTATCAAAACTACCCATGCAGGCCACTGTGGAGGAATACGGGAAAAAGCTTTACGGCGACCTTGTGGATCAGGATGCCGATGTAATAGAATTGTCGATAGAAGATGTGTCGGTGCAGAGAGCAGTGGATATACTTAATTATATAATCACTGTCTATAATAATAATTGGATTGAAGATAAAAACCGAATGGCCGTTGCCACATCCCTGTTTATCGACGACAGGCTAAGGGCGATTCAAAGTGAACTCGGCGGGGTTGACAGGAATATTGCCGACTATATGAAAAAAAGCGGTGTCACTGATATCGAAATAACAGCACAGGCTAATCTTGAATTAGGTTCACGGGTTGAAGAGGAAGCGATCAAAGCTGCCAACCAATTGAGTGTTGCCCAATATCTACAGGATTTTATAAACAATGAAAGCAACCTTACAAGCCTTCTTCCTGTGAATATGGGGATAGAGAATCCGGAACTTGCCGTTCAGATAAACAGATATAACGAATTATTGTTGGCACGCAACACCATCATGGAGAATTCATCTGCCAGCAATCCGCTCGTTGTGAACTATGACAATCAATTGCAGCAACTCCGCAATGTTATATCAACCGGAGTGAACAATCAGGTGAATAACCTCCGTAATATTGTCTCTAACCTTAACAAAGAGATGAACCGGATGTCGTCAAAAATGGCTAAGGTTCCTGAAGACAATCTCCCCTTGCTTGGTGAAGAACGCCAACAGATGGTGAAAGAGAGCCTTTATCTTTTCCTGTTGCAAAAAAAAGAGGAGAACGAACTTACACGGAAATTTTCTGCCGACAATATAAGGGTCATCACCCCTCCTATGGGTTCACTCGAACCAGTTTCGCCTAAAAAAGCTCTAATTATTATTGTTGCATGCATTCTTGGGCTTGGAGTGCCTTTCCTTCTTCTCTACTATCTTGAAGCAAGCGACACCACAGTTAGAAGCAGAAAAGATCTTGAAAATATAATGCCTCCATTTGCCGGTGAAATTCCATTGGCAGGGAAGAAAAATCATATTAAAACTACTGACAAACCACTTGATGTTGTAAAAGAGGGGAAAAGAGATGTTGTGAATGAAGCCTTCAGGGTTGTGAGGGGAAATCTTGATTTCATGTCGGGAAGAAAAGACGCTCATCAGGCCATAATGTTCACATCTTTCAATCCCGGCAGTGGAAAATCATTCATAGCCTATAATCTTGCATTAAGCTTCTGTTTGAAAAACAAGAAAGTTTTATTAATAGACTGCGATATGCGTCATGGGTCTGCCTCTTTATACGCAGGAATGCCCGGCCAAGGGTTGAGTAATTATTTAACAGGGGAGACAGATAACTGGAACTCTCTGCTTTATGCCGGAGAAACCAATAAAAATCTCATGATTCTCCCTATCGGCAAAATTCCGCCAAATCCGGCAGAACTTTTGGAAAATAATAGATTAGAGAAAATTATCGAAGAGGCAAAGCAAGAATTTGATCTTGTATTTCTCGATTGTCCACCCGTGAATATTGTGGCCGATACCCAATTGGTTGCAAAATGGGCAGACAGGACTGTTTTCATTATTCGCGCAGGTCTTCTTGACCGTTCGGCATTAAGTGAACTCAATGAATTCTATGAAGAGAAAAGGTTTAAAAACCTATGCGTTATTTTGAACGGAACTGAGCCTATTCATAGCAGATATTACACTTACGGGAATTACCAAAGTCTTGAGCAAAATTTATAAATGTGGCTATTTAAAAAGAAGATACCGACTCTTAGGGAATCAGGTTTTCTGAAAGGATTGACCGACTGGCATTCTCATATTTTGCCCGGCGTTGACGATGGATTGCAAGATATGAAAGATGCCCTGAATATCTTGGAAGTTTACCAGAATGCAGGAGTGAAAAAAGTTTGGCTAACTCCGCATATAATGGAAGATTTTCCTAATTCCACCCAAAGTTTAAAAGAGAGGTTCCGGTCTTTAAAAAAAGAATGGAAAGGAAATGTGGAAATAGCCCTCGCATCGGAAAACATGCTTGATTCCTTGTTTGAAGAAAGGCTGGAAAAAGATGATTTCCTGACTCTCGGTGACACCGGGAAGAATCTTCTTGTTGAAACATCCTACTATAATGCACCCTATGGCATGAAGAGCATGCTGGATGAAGCTATCAGGAAAGGCTACCGTATTGTTTTGGCACATCCTGAACGATACAGGTATATGCAGACCAAAGATTATATCGAGCTCAAGAATAAAGGTGTGCTTTTTCAATTAAATTTCATGTCACTGACAGGTGCTTACGGAGAAACTTCTGCCAAAATCGCCCATAAATTGCTTTCGGAAAGGATGATCGATATAGTCGGGGGAGATTTTCACCGCGTTGAACACTTGAAAGGACAACTTGACACACCTTTTTTACATAAAGATATTATTAACCGGTTGAACTACGTTTCAAATAGGATTTGATCTATCTCTTTGCACTTTTCCTTATACTTCTCGGGGTATATAATTATGATTATCGCGGCTTGAAACACGGTAGAGCAGTGTGGCTTGCGGTGATATATATAATATTGGTTTGTATCGCAGGATTCAGGTACAGGATTGGGGGCGACACTATACAGTATATGCACTACTACGACATGGTGCATCCGTTAGGGGAATTAAATGTGATTGATTTTCAAAAAACCAGATATGCACCCGGATTTATTATTTTTGCATCTATTTGTAAATCAATCTCTCCGGATTTTACATTGGTGCAATTTCTGGTGGCGGCATTTCTTAATTTTGCTGTTTTATTTTTCTTTACCAAAAATTCACGCCATCCCTTTTTCGGAGTGTTGCTCTATTACTTCTTTATGTATGTCACACTCAACATGGAGGTGATGAGAGAATCAATTGCCGTGGCGATATTTCTTCTGTCGTGGCATTATCTGAAAGAGAGGAAACTTCTAAAATATTATCTTTGTGCCATTCTCGCTATATTTTTTCATATTTCCGCCCTGATTCTATTATTTATTCCTTTAGTGTTCCTACCCGGCATCAGAAATTTTTTCTATTTCGGGATGAGGACAATCTTCATCGTATTGGGCGTGTTGATCGTTGGTTTCGCAATCAGGTATTATCTTTTTGATCTGATACAGATAATATCAATCAATGAAAAAATGACGGAGCTCGCTCATAAATATGCCGGAAATGATCTTGGAGGACTAAAAACTCTAAATATTTTCGGGGCTTTCAACACACTTTTTATATATGTGGCCTATCCCTGTGTGGCTATCTTCTTCCTGAAAAGTTCAAACAAAAGACAATATAACCTTGAAGAATCTCTTTCTGTGATTTCGATATATGTGAGTCTTCTCTCTGTCAGTGTGATAATCATAGGCAGATTCAATAACTACTTCATGTTTTTTTCTTACCTGATTTTATCCGACTGGATATTTTCACAGTTAAAATTCAGAAATAAAAAAGTTAAGCTTAATTTTGGGAATTGGACATTAATATTTCTGCCATTGTTCCTTTTTTCCATTTATTCGGTTTATTTCAGCAACGTTAACCGTGACGGAACTTTGCAAACATATATGAAATACTACCCCTATAACACAATTTTTGACAGGGAGATGAATCCTGACAGGGAAAAAGTTTTCAGATACAATATAAACCGGGGATTCTGACAACAAGTTACACATGTTTTGATGAAAATTTGCTATATTTGAAGATAAATAACAAGGTTTCTTACCATATTCACCATGAAAAAAATTTCAATCATATTCCTGTTAAGCCTTACAGGTTTAACTCTTCATGCCAAAAGTGATACAAAAATAGTGCCTGACTCCTTGCAAGCAGGAAGTCAATATTATGCTTACCCTGTTCCGGAAAGAGGGATACCAATATTAAGCCCGACTCCCGACGGCTATGTTCCTTTTCATATCGAACATTACGGACGTCATGGAAGCCGCTGGATTATAGGGGCATATAAATATGAAAACACTGTAAGACAGCTTGAAAAGGCCGACAAACAGAACAAGCTTACTCCAAGAGGGAAAGAAGTTTTGGAGCAACTTCGTCCAATTGCAAAGGAAGCCAAGACAAGGGACGGAGAACTTACGCCGTTAGGCCATCGTCAACACCGGGGAATAGCCAACAGGATGTATCATAATTTCCCGACTGTCTTCCAACCCGGCACACATGTTGATGCAAAATCAACCCAGGTGATAAGATGCATCCTATCCATGGCCAACGAAGTTGAGGAATTGAGAGTTTTAAATCCTGAACTTATAATAACAATGGATGCTTCCGCCACCACTCAACCGATCCTCAATAACTCCGATCTCGACAAAGGTTCCTTCAATGCTGCGGCAAAAGCCTATCGGCTTACAGAAGCCGTTGATACACTTCTATTTGACAAAACATATTTTTTTGAACAAATCTTCACAGATCAGGATTATGTGGCAACAAACATAGACTCCAACTCATTGTTTTCTAATATGTTTGAAATAGCCACCAACACACAGAGCCACGACGATCAGCCTTCGTTCTATGACTTGTTTACACCGGAGATGCTCCAACGAAAATGGAAATCGGACAATGCGTCATGGTTTGTTTCTGCCGGAAATTCGGCAGTTTCTGATGGCAGGGTGCCTTTCAATCAAAGATTCCTTATGGAGGAGATAATAGCGAGTGCCGACACAGCCATGCTATCGCCCAATCTAAGCGCCAATCTGAGGTTCGGGCACGAGGTTGTGGTGCTTCCATTGACTGTGTTTATGGAACTTGACAACTATGGCGATGAAATAAACGACCTCTACGACCTCGACAGCAAATGGCGCAACTATGAAATTTTTCCTATGGGCTGCAATATCCAACTCATATTTTATCGTCCCGAATTAAACAAGGTTTCAAATAGCGACGATATTCTTGTCAAAGCCCTGCTTAACGAGAGAGAGGTTTCTTTACCCGCAAAACCTGTGACGGGTAATTATTACAGATGGAATGATGTAAGGGATTATTACAATAAAAAAATAGAGTCATTCTCAACAAGATTCAAGGAATAAACCTCATTTATCATTCATGAGTCATGGACTTATTCCGACAGGAATCTGTCGAGCCATGGCATCACAAATTCAGCCTTGAAATAATGGTTGGGTGAATCCACGTTGACTAATCTGAAAAATTCCCATAAATCAAGATTGCCCGGCAGTTCATCCTTGCCTATCATTATCCTTTCGGCAGGATCTGCATATTTCTCATAATGATGATATTCAAAATTTTCCGGTGCTCCCGCATTTTCATATATTTTCTCGATAATATGAAAATCCCTGTCAAGGCCACCCTCTGTGCAAATCACCGGACGAGGTGACAAAGCTGCAACTATGTCAGGGAAATCAAACTCCATTAAGAAACCGGGAATCAGATGTTCTATTGAATTAGGGAAAGGTCGGTTGCCTTTTTCATCCGGTTTATCCATCACGAGGATTCTTTCGCGTGTTCTGCAGAGAAAATCATTGTAAACAAAAGCTTCAATGTCATTGTCAAGCAAACCCAAAACCATCATTGGCTCCGTTCCTAATGAAAATCCACTCACTATCAATTTGTCCTGATTTATGAATGGCTGTTGTTTCAGCCAATCAAGAATAATCTTGTCTTGCCAAGAAGTCAGGCCAAGATAACTCCAGTTTTCCTCGAGAAGCATTCGGCTTGTGTTGAGATAATCGCCAACACCGTTGTCACTTAATTCTCCGAAAGAAGGGTTATCAACAGCCACCGCAACCAATCCTTTCTCTACATATAATTTAGCCATCGCAGCCCGTGGGGTGACACTATCCGGACCGGTAACAAGGTCGTAATCGCCCCTTTTTTCACCTGCCAGCAGTTCTTTGGTCTGCCCGAATCCCGGAATACAAAGCACTCCACCTACTGCAGGATTATTTTCATCTACCCCGTCAGGTATGAGCACCAGAAAATTAACCCTCGTCTCAGGCAACGGGAAAGATTGCCATCTCTCAATCCTATAACCATCCCTTTGTGCAGACGATAACCTGACAGGAGGACACATCTGCCGTGACGGATGAGCCATGAGTTTGGCCATTGTCTCGGACATCTCTCCCCTCCATTTTTCAATCTGTGAAGCCGTCATGGCGGTGTCAGCCGCAAGACGGGGAATATTACGTTTAATATTACCCACAACAGCTTTTCTTGTTGGTGTTGATCTTTGGTAATCTTCGGTTTCATTCCCTCGCATCTCTGCATGACCTATGTGAAAAATCACACAAATCGATATTATTTTAAAGATCCTGCCTTTCATGTGATTATTTTTATTTTTACGAATATAGTAGAAATCACACATTTGGGCAAGACAAATCTTGTTTTTAAATTTGAAGTTTAATACCATTCACGCTTATTTGCAAAAGAAAAATATCATGAAAATTAAAAAATGGGACACGTTGGAATCCCAATATTTATTCCGGCGACCGTGGCTCACCGTTCGACGTGATAAAGTTAGATTGCCCGACGGACGCATAAATCCTGAACACTATGTTCTGGAGTATCCTGACTGGGTCAACATACTGGCAATAACAGAAAAAGGTGAATTTGTAATGATTGAACAATATCGCCATGGCCTTGATGATGTCTATATAGAATTGGCAGCCGGGGTGGTAGAAAAAGATGAAGAACCGCTGGATGCTGCAAGACGTGAGTTGCTTGAAGAAACGGGATATTCAGGAGGAGATTGGGAATTACTGATGGTTATCTCACAGAATCCTTCAATCTCAAATAACCTGACCCATTGCTTCCTGGCAAGAAATGTGGTTCCAACGGCAAATCAAAGTCTGGATTCAAGCGAAGATATAGCTGTGAGACTTCTTTCTGAAGATGAAGTGAAATCAATTTTGCTTGCAGATGAAATGAAACAGGCGCTTATGGCTGCCCCTCTCTGGAAATATTTTTATCTAAAGGAGAAACTTAAATGTGGGGGTAATTACCGAAATTTAAAGTAATTTTGCATATATTTAAACAATCTCTTAATAATAAAAGATGAAATTAACCAAATCCTTTTCCTTTATAGTTTTAACCCTTGTTTTTGCTTTGGTATCCTGTCAGGGACCACGTCCCATTGTGCCATACGATTCTGATTCGGAAGATGTTTCGGTGCCACTTCTCCCTAATGAAGAAGAATATCCTGATTCCTATACGTTCGGACCCGACAGTATTGCCGGATTATCTTTAAGGTATGGAATGGAGACAGAAGATGAGGAAATCTACGTCAATATTGACTCCTTCACCATTCTGGATATCAACCCGAGGGTGACAGGCTCATTGCTCTCGTTTATCAAGAATGAAATGGAAACCTTCGGCTTTATTAAACCAACAGCATCTCTATCAGCAGCCGACTCAATTTCAGGTTTCGCCGAATCAAATTTCTCTGAAGAATTTATTGAGAGTGAATTTGAAAATCTCAAAAAGGAATTCTTTAACGAATTGCCAGTAATCAAGGAATACGGGAGTGCCTTTAATATAACATTCAACATTTATCCGGTGTTTATTGACACAAACTATGTAACATTCCTTAAATCAGCCTACTGTTACACCGGTGGCGCCCATGGCAACAGCTCTCTTGAATTGGAGACTTTTGATATCACAACCGGCAAAGCACTCAACCTCTACGATATAATTAAAGCCGACAGACTGGATGAAGTCAGGGATGAAGTAGCCGCACACATGGCCTATTCCTATCCTATATATGAGAACTTACACACAGTTGATGAATATATTGATTCATTAAATGTTTGGCTGGGCAATGATAAAGATTCCTCAAGTGATGATGAGGATGAGACCATTACACTCAAAAACTTTCCCTTACCCACACCGGCATTAAACCTGACCGGCCTTGTCTTTGTCTATGAGCCTTACCAATTGACTCCCGGATCAGACGGCAGCCCTATAGTGGTTATCCCCTACAAAGAATTGAAGGGATGCCTGAAGGTCACTCCTCCTGAAAATTGATGCGTGACAAGATTTATCAATAAAAACACAATTTTTCTTTAATGTCAGAAAACACAGAAAACATATCCGGAGGTTATTCTCCTGACAACATGTCGAAAAAAACTATTTTGTCAGGGATGTTCCGAAACAGTTTCTTGGAATATGCAAGTTATGTTATCCTTGACCGGGCTGTCCCTTATATTGAAGATGGATTAAAACCGGTGCAAAGGAGAATCCTGCACTCCATGCAGACACTCGATGACGGAAGGTTTAACAAAGTAGCGAATATTGTGGGCAACACCATGCAATATCACCCCCATGGCGATGCCTCA
>JAFLTM010000039.1 GCA_022509225.1 Muribaculaceae bacterium | reverse complement strand
GGCTCACTCAATAGCCGCCCAGGGTGGTATCAACGCAGCCAAGAATTATCAGAACGACGGCGACTCTGTCTATCGTCTCTTCTACGACACTGTCAAAGGTGGTGACTACAGGGCACGCGAGGCTAATGTCTATCGTCTGGCTGAGGTGTCAAACGATATCATAGACCAATGCGTTGCACAAGGTGTGCCTTTCGCTCGCGAATATGGCGGTCTTCTTGCAAACCGTTCTTTCGGTGGCGCACAGGTGAGCCGCACATTCTATGCAAAGGGCCAGACCGGCCAGCAGCTTCTCCTTGGTGCCTACGCATCACTCAACCGCCAGATTCAGGCAGGCAAAGTGAAGAGCTACAATCGTTATGAGATGCACGATGTGGTGCTTGTAAAGGATAAAGATGGTGTTGAACGTGCTCGCGGCATCATCGCCAAGAATCTTATCACCGGAAAATTCGAACGTTTTGCCGCTCATGCAGTCGTTCTTGCCACCGGCGGATATGGCAACACCTATTTCCTTTCAACAAACGCTATGGCTTGCAACGTTTCTGCCGCCATGGCCGCCTATCGTAAGGGTGCATATTTCGCAAATCCCGCTTACGTGCAGATTCACCCCACCTGTATCCCGGTGCACGGCGACAAGCAGTCAAAGCTTACTCTTATGTCGGAATCTCTACGTAACGACGGTAGAATTTGGGTTCCCAAAAAGAAAGAGGATGCCGAGAAACTTCAAAAGGGATTGATCAAGGGAAGTGATATCAACGAAGAAGACCGCGATTATTATCTCGAGCGTCGTTACCCGGCTTTCGGTAACCTTGTACCGCGCGACGTTGCTTCACGTGCAGCAAAAGAAAGGTGTGATGCCGGATTCGGTGTCAACAACACCGGGCTTGCAGTGTTCCTTGACTTCTCGGAAGCTATCAACCGCCTCGGCATCGATGTGGTACGTCAGAGATATGGCAACCTCTTCGACATGTATGAAGAGATCACCGATGTGAATCCCGGAGAGATGGCCCGTGAAACTGACGGAATGGAATATTACAATCCGATGATGATATTCCCGGCTATCCACTATACCATGGGTGGTCTTTGGGTTGATTATGAATTGCAGACTTCCGTGAAAGGTCTGTTTGCAATCGGTGAGTGCAACTTCTCCGACCATGGTGCCAACCGTCTTGGAGCATCCGCGTTGATGCAGGGTCTTGCCGACGGTTATTTCGTTCTCCCCTACACTATCCAGAACTATTTGAGCGACCAGATTTCAGTGCCGCGGTTCTCGACGAATCTTCCTGAATTCGACGAGGCAGAGAAAAAATGCCAGGAAATGCAGGATCATCTCATGAGCATCAAGGGCAGTCGCTCGGTTGATTCAATCCACAAGGAACTTGGACACATCATGTGGGAATATGTGGGAATGGGAAGAACAAAAGAGGGACTTGAAACAGCAATCAAGAAACTCAACGAACTCCGCAAGGTGTTTGAGAGCGACCTCAAGATTCCCGGTTCTCAAGACGGCATGAACATAGAACTCGACAAAGCCTTCCGTCTTAACGACTTCATCACGATGGGCGAGCTGATAGCTTACGACGCATTAAGCAGAAATGAGAGCTGCGGCGGTCACTTCCGTGAAGAGTACCAGACTGAAGAGGGAGAGGCCAAGCGCGATGATGAAAATTGCTTCTATGTGAGCTGCTGGGATTATGCCGGCAGCGACAGTAAAGCCCCGACATTGATTAAAGAACCTTTGCACTATGAGGCTATCAAGGTTCAGACCCGTAATTATAAATCATAAACCGTCCCTGTGGACTTTTAATAGCAAATTCAATCATGGATGACAGAATAATGAAAGTTAACCTGAAGGTTTGGCGCCAGGCCGGACCGAAGGCTAAGGGAGGGTTTGTGTTATACCCCGATGTGGAAACCACACCTGACACATCCTTCCTGGAGACTCTTGATATCCTCAACGAGCAACTCGTGGAAAAGGGTGAGGAGCCTATAGCATTTGATCACGACTGCCGTGAAGGTATCTGCGGAATGTGTTCGCTTTATATCAACGGACACCCTCACGGACCGGCAATCGGTGCAACAACCTGCCAGCTGTATATGAGGCGCTTCAGTAATGGCGAGACGATTACAGTTGAGCCGTGGAGAGCTGCTGCATTCCCCGTAATCAAAGACCTGATGGTAGATCGCAACGCCTTCGATAAGATCCAGCAGGCCGGCGGATATGTTTCTTTCAACTGCGGTGGCGCCCAGGATGCCAACGATCTCCCAATCGCCAAGACCGAGGCTGATGCAGCGATGGATTCTGCAAGCTGCATCGGATGCGGCGCATGTGTGGCTGCTTGTAAAAACAGTTCCGCGATGCTCTTTGTCTCCGCCAAAGTGACTCAGTTCTCCCATCTTCCCCAGGGTCAGGTGGAAACAAGTCGCCGTGTCAGGGCTATGGTTAAAAAGATGGATGAACTTGGATTCGGCAACTGCACCAACACAGGAGCATGTGCAGCCGAGTGCCCCAAATTGATTCCATTGGCAAATATCGGACGTATGAACCGTCTCTATATTGCCGCCAAATGCACTGAATAAATATTCAACAATTACAACCGGGTCCTCCTTTTCCGGCGGGACCCGGTTATTTTATTTATCCAAACATGAAAATAGGTATTATCGGTGGCGGAGCCATGGGAGGTGCGTTCGCCCGAGGTCTTTTGAAAAGCTCCCAATTCTCACCTGATGAAATAATAATATCCGACCCTGTCACTTCTCATCTTCAGGATCTTAAGAATGAAGGTGTGGAAATCACCTCATCAAATAAAGAAACGGCTGAAAAAGCCGACTTCTTAGTGGTGGCGGTGAAGCCATGGCTTGTCGGCGAAGTGATAAGTGAAATTAGAAATGTAATTAACCCTGAAAAAACAGAAATCTGTTTTATTGTGGCAGGGATAAAGGCAAAAACCTTGATGGAAATGTTCGACGGCTATAATCCTGCTAAAATATCTATTGCTATCCCTAACACTGCAATGGCATTGGGTGAATCCATGACCTTCATTGTGCCTGTGAATGGCAAACCTGTAATAGCCAACGATTTGTTTGGTCTTATGGGCAAAGTCATGATTATTGAAGAAAGATTGCTTCCGGGTGCCACGGCATTGGCATCATGCGGTCTTGCTTATGCCATGCGTTATGTCAGGGCAGCCTGTGAAGGGGGTGTTGAGCTCGGGTTCAAGGCCGCCATGGCTCAGGAAATAATAACCCAGACCTTGGCAGGGGTTGTTGCCCTCCTGCGTCAGGACGGTTCTCATCCGGAAACTGAGATTGATAAGGTCACAACCCCCGGGGGCATCACAATCAGAGGATTGAACGAAATGGAAAGAAACGGCTTCACGAATGCTGTGATTCAAGGTTTGAAAGCTTCCGTTTCATAATCTTTAAGAAAGGCTTCAAGTTCTTCATGAGTGAACTTTAACCCATGGAGCACCTTTGTGCAGCGGGGGAATCGACTGAAATATATATCGTTGGACTGCAACCATTTATAATCACCGACAACACCTTTCTTCTTATACCGTTTCACAAGCTTGCTGAAATATTCGAGACGTGATGGATTTATGATGCAGCAAAAGCTCTCCAATTTATTCTTGACAATAAGCAGGATATGAATTTGTGAACCCGGCCCCTTTCGAGGGATTGCCGGGTTCACACTTTTCACACAAATCTGTAGTCTGCCTTCGAATCTTCCGTTGATTCTTTGCATGAAATCCTTGAAAACCTTTCCGTGTGTAGATGTGTCGGAAATATTGTTTTGAAGGATATACTGGTGAATCATTTCATGAACCAGAAGACTGTCGAGATAAACCTCATCAAAATCCTCAACCTTGTTGTAAATTATGATTCGGTCTTCGTTTTTCATGACACCTTCCCTTTTGTCCCTGCTCCATTTTCTTTGAAACAAGGCGTTATAGGTCTTATGGTGTTTCCTGATAGATAGGGTTACAGGGAGGAAACGTGTTGCGTCCCAAATCCCTGCATTCCCTATTTCTTTTATCCAGAACTTGTGTCGAAGCTCCAGATATTCCAAGCTAAGTTTCACTTAGAAAGTAATTTCATACGATTCACCTTCCTTGGTAGGGAAAGAGATTTTGTCATTGCCGTCGGCAGTGACTTTCACTTCCTTGCCGTTCGGTCCTGTCACCTTGGCTTTGGCAATCCCCGGATATATCACGGAACAAGGCATTCCCGAGCCGGAGATTATCTTGGCGTCACATAGCTTGTTGTCTTTCCATTGCATATCCACCTCGAAATTACCTTCCGCTCTCAAACCGTTCATAGTGCCGGATCTCCATACCGAGGGAAGGGCAGGCAATAGTCTCAGGTTTCCGTCATAGCTTTGCAATAATAATTCTGCAACGCCTGATGCATATCCGAAATTACCGTCAATCTGGAATGGAGCATGCGAATCGAGAAGATTGTAATATACGCCCCCTCTATGCTGATTCACACCATAACTTGTGGAATGTTTCAGGGCGTTATTTATAATCTTGTGAGCCCTGTCACCCTCAAGCGCCCTTGCCCAAAGGTTTATTCTCCATCCTAACGACCAACCGGTTGATTCGTCGCCACGTAATTTCAACGAATTTACGGCAGGCACGAAATATTCGCTCTCAGGTGTGATATTGCCGAACGGGAACATTGCCATAAGGTGTGACTGGTGACGGTGTCCGTTTTCTCCGGCGGTGAAATCACTGTATTTCCACTCCCTCAGGATTTTGTCGCCCTTGGTTATGCCGTTCAAAGTCTCACCCCAGGCTCCGGTGTATTCTTCAACTGCCAGACCCTTGTCAAGTTTGGGATATGCCTCGTTAAGAGCTGCCAGAAGATTATTCTCGTCATTATAAAGCTCACCGGCTTCATTCAGGGCTTGGATTGAGGAACTGAATAATTCGGCAAGTATCTGCTGTGCATGAGCCGTAGCATTTTCGGCACTCGGTCCATGTTCGGGCGACCATTCGTCCGGGGCCACCAATGTTCCGTCGGAATCCTCTTTCAATCTTTCAAGCCAATATTCACACACGCTCAGCATCACAGGCAGGGCTTTCTCTACAAGGAATTGCTTGTCGTGGGTGTATTTGTAATGATCCCACAGATGGCTGGCATACCATGCGTTGGCTATCACATAATTCTCCATGAAATCGGATTGCCCGAACAGATTGTTCTGCGTGTAGCAAGTCCATCCCTTTGTTTGTCCGCTGTTGCGCGCATACTGAGGCCATTCCTCATGTTCGGTGGCCATACTGTGGATATAGTTGAGGAACGGCAGGTGAAGTTCGCTCAAGTTCGTTCTTTCAGCCGGCCAATAATTCATCTGCACGTTAATATTGCTGTGAATATCCGACTCCCATGGCGGATTGCTTGAATTGTTCCATATTCCCTGGAGGTTGGCAGGGGTATCCATTCCCCTTGAACTACCCGTGAGAAGATACCTTCCGTAATTGTAATAAAGCTCCTCGAGCAGCAGTGAAAGTTCGGAGCCGTCACCTTTGTAAATATCCACCAGGATATCTGTCGGGATATTGTTTTCAATCGGGGTAAGAATAAATTCATTGCGTGAGATAAGGGCGTCAACATCCTTGACATGATCTGCCTTTATAGCGTCGTATCCCTTCTTTTCTGCATTATTCAACCGGTTATCCACATTTTGCACCATTATCTCCTCATCAACAATATAGGTTGGGGAATGTTGGTCAAAATTGGTGGCGCCTGCAAGTAGTAGAACAAGCTCGTCGGCACCGTTCACATCTATGTGATCCGCACCAGTTGTTATTTTGCCTCCTTTTGGCAGAGCCTTAAGGCCCGATTTGTAGCTCACTAGGTCAAGCTTGCCTTGGAAAGAGGCGGTGCCATCCTTATATTCCGGCACCACGCTGTCGCCGCCAACGTTATTTTTAAGTTTAACCCTGAGATTGAGTTTCCCGGGTTGGTCGGCAGCTATTTTCACCGCCACGACCTTGTCGGGATAGCTCGACAGGTATTCTCGTGTGAATGTCACGCCGTTCTTGTCAGTGTAGCTGACGCCGGCAATTCCTTCAGCCATGTCGAGATAACGCACATAATCGCTTACGCTGTCTTTGGTGAGAGGTCCGTCAAGATTATCGATCAATATGTCGCCGAAGTTCTGGTAGCTTCCACGCTTCACATTATTTCCTGTCCACAACGACTTCTCGTTAAACTGAATCTGTTCATTACCTATTCCGCCGAAAATCATTGCACCGAACTCTCCGTTGCCGATTGGCAATGCATATTCCATCCATTGGTTGTTAACATCTGCCTCATTGGCGGGGATGGTGTACCATAGAGTCTTCTTGTTACGCGGTTTATAGCCTTCGGTCTTGTTGTCAGACACTTTTGCGTTTGTCACCTCCTTGAGGCTTATCATATCATTGACCGTGAGATCACTGCCATCTTTCACCTCAAACAGGTTCCCCTTGATAAGAATATTGTCGGTGGCGAATACATCTATGGCGTTTTTAGCTGCCGGAAAGAAGAAATTCTCCTCGATCTTTATGTTTGAATGAACCGGCTTGTTCAGATTCTTTACTTCAGGCGCTATGGAGATAATGGGGGAATTGCAGTTGACAAACACGTTATCCCTGATAGTCAGATCACTCACCGGACCTGACTCATACCAGCTTCTTGCATCGTCGGCAACCAGAATTGAAGCCATGGGAATACCATAGAACATATTCCTTTCAATCAGCGACTTCCCTCTTGTAGAAATCAAAACGCCACGTGCCGGAGTCCTTGCAAAATAGTTGCCTCTGATTATCACGTCGGGTGTCCATGTAAGGTTTTCTATAGCATAGTTGCTGTTTACCTCCTTAGACGTGATAGCGGAAAGATTTTTGTCAAGTTTAATCTGATATTTATATTCATCTATCTCCTTGATCTCCGTCACTTTTGCGGTGACACCCTCATAATTCAAAGTATATCGGTCAACGAGCGCCACCTCGTCTCCGATCTTGAAAGGCATGAACCCGAATGTCTGGGGATGCTTGTATGCCACCGTCACGGTATTCGGAGAATCGATTGTCTCAACCTGCAGATGTGTTCCATGAATATTGATCGGATCATCATGCGAACCATTGAATTTTGAATTCAGAACCTGGATCAATCCCTTGCATGAAGAGAACTGCAGGAAATCGGCAAATCCGGCATTTGTCCTGCCGCTTTCAGGGGAAGGTTCGCAGATCAGACGGTCGAAAGTCAGGTTTTCGGTAAATTGCGACACGATTCCGAAATTACCCATGAAATTTAAAGTTACGTTTCTCAGGTTCACATCCTTTGAATCCGCAATTAACATGCAAACCTCATTTCTTATGCAGTGCCTCAGCTGATACCTGTCACCGGTTTTCACGTTGGGCGCCTTGTCAAACGTAAGTTTCACGCTGCTGGCGCCGGTCTTTTCAGCTTTCTTGTAATCGGCCAAGGGGAATGGCACACGCCATGTCATGTCCTTCTCCTTATCATAAATCTGGGCATATTCTATGCGGCCCGGTTCCATGTCTCCTTTTCCAAACGACCATCCCTCACCTTTGAAAGAGAGCACACCGTCTTTCACTTCGAACGCAGAGGGAGCCAGCACATCGATGATGATATAGTCTTTGCCCGTTTCCGCGATATCGATCTCTACAACCGACGGGTCGGCTGCATCAAGACGGAAATTCGTAAGGTTCACGTTCTTGCAATTGTCCAATACAAAAGATGTCATCTCGCCGTGGGTAAGCAAAAGCGCTCCGTTGCCATCGAAAGTGACATTTTCAAGATCCTTCATCCAAACCCCTATATGTTTCGTCGGGTCCGGGTTTTCATATTCTGAAGTGGTGTTAGACACATGATACACAATCGGGGAGCCTTTCTCGCGCGAGATATTGTAACGGGCTCCTTCCAATCGGATAATCACATTCTCTCCTTTTATTGCCGCTGCTTCGTTCACGGCATTTTGGATCGCCACAGTGGCATCCCCTTCAACGGCAGGCACTTTGATTACCTTCACAGCCGACGCGGTAGTCACTACGGCTGTCGCCAATAAAAAGATTAGTGTTCGGAGTTTTCTTGTTTTCATATTAATTAATGGATTTGATTTCATTTTTGAATGCTTGTGACGCTCGATGAATCACCCACAAAAAGTTTTGCCCTCACTGATTTCTTGCCGTCAGCCTTGAAAGGTGCCGTGTAAAGCATGCTGTCCTTTGTGGGCTCACTTCCGTCGAGGGTGTATCTTATTTCACCCATGCCGTAAGGCTCGTTCATCTTGACCATGCCCTCTTCCACAATTACACCGGGCTGCCTTACGAAGAAATCGATTCCCTCCTCGCTCCATTCGGGCATTGAGGCGGCTATATTGTTGAAATATGTCTGTTCATCGATTGTGGCGTGTGAATTATGCGCCCTTTCCGACAACGCAAGGATTCTTGGGAAGGTAAATCTTTCCACCATCGGGAAATCAAGTGTGTTTTCACCCCACACATGACCGGAAATACCCACGATGTTGGGATGAAGGTCCGGCTCGTCCACAAGAATGTCGATCGTGGCTTTCAGGGGGTCGGTGTCGGAAAGCACGCCTCCCCACCACATGCCGGGTTCCTCCGGATGACCGGTGTAATGAAGGTCGAAATAAAGAAGGTCAACATTGCTTAGCACCACCGGATACCCTTTTCTTGCAAGATCTTTGGAAAGAGGGGTGTTGGATTCATTCCAGCTGTTCACTCCAAAAATTTGCGGTGCCACCTTGGCATCATACTCCGGGGAATAATTCATCGCGACATCCTCCCATCCCATCAGTTTCACGCCCTTTTCCTTGGCGATGTCAACAAGTCTTTCCACAAAATAGCCCTGCAGTTCATGCTGAGTGGTGTATCCTTTCTCCTGCATCAAGGCCTGTGCCTTGTCACTGCCCGACCAGGCGCCATTTGCCACCTCGTCGCCACCTATATGGATAGCCGGGAGAGGCACTCCCGCCTGATTGTATATATCCACTACATCATCAATCACCGTAGCCCAGAATTTATAGGGACCTTCGATTGCCGGATTCATTGTGTTGTCATAAAAATCCTGCGGAGCGTAATATTTCGACGTATCTCCGTCATGTATCAGCCTGTAGGTGGAGTCGCCGTTATGTTTTGCTCTCCATTCCATTGCCCTTATAGCGGCGCGGCTGTGTCCCGGCATGTCGAATTCCGGAATCACGCTCACTCCTTTGGAATCGGCATATTTCAGAATATCGATATAATCCTGCACGGTGTAATAGCCGTTGGCCACTGAACTCTTTGACTCCGGGTCACCGTCACCGGAATACATCCCTTTGAGGAAGGGCACATCGTCGGTGAGGGTAAAACCTCGTTTGCTTGCAACCTCGGTCAGCTCCGGCAGCGACGGGATCTCCATACGCCACCCGGCATCTTCCGTGACATGGAAATGAAGCATGTTGAGGTCATATCTTTCCATATAGTCGATATATTCCATCACCTCCTCTTTGGTGAGGAAATTCCTACCCGGATCAAGCATCATTCCCCTGTAGGGATAATCTGTCCAGTCTTCAATAACGGCTAAAGGGACCTCGCCGTTTTCATCGGCACTTTCCGCTATCCTTCTTTTCAGGCGGTTGGCTATCAGTTCCGGCTTTTCCGCATTCGTCTTTATCGTAACCCCTTCCGGTGTTATCTCTGCAATCCAATAATCGATCTTTTCATTATCGAGCCGGCTTGTCTTGACTCCTTTCTCAAGCAGATCCTTGACCTTTGTCTTTCCCGTTTTTATGTCAACTTTCTTGAGGGTTGGGATTTGGCCATAAGGACTGACTTTTGCTCTCGCCTTTAGTTCTTCGTTGGTCTTGTAGGCATCCTCCCCATATACCATAAAATCCTCGCCGTTTTTGGGATTCACCCATTGTTCCGGAAACTGAATATAGTTTCTGTAACTGTTTTTCGCAGGCACTGATTTCCCGGCTTTGACAAGATGCATGCCCCTCGGGATATTGAGATTCTCCTGCAACGCCCCCGCAGAGATGAGGTCAACGGTCACACTGTCTCCTTTTGCAAGACTTTGGAAACGGGGAGACTTCACATAAAAATAGTTCGGATAAACCACTATGAATGTATCCTGACTGTTTACGGGCTTATACTTCCTGTTATATTGGAAAAAAGCGAATCCGTCTATGGCTGAGTCACCTTTAAGAGTGAATCTCTGCACAAATTCCGGATTTCCTCTATCGTTCAGTCGGTTTCCAAGTGTTTCCCAAATAATCTCCTGAGCTGATGCACACAAACTTCCGGAAGCTATGAAAATCAATGCTGATGTTATTAAGTTTTTCATGTGTGATATATAAATGTATATTAACTTCAAATATAGTAAAGATATTTGATTTTTGTGCAAAACCGCCCTATCTTTGCAACAACTCATCTGATTTTACAAGCAATTATGACCAAAGGTTACTATCTATCAATGGCAGCCGTCACACTCGGTATAGTGCCGGGGGCAAAGGCCGGAAATGTTGCAGACTCTCCTAAGGAGAAGGAAGACAAGCAAACTGCTCCACCCAACATCATATTCATTATGGCTGATGACATGGGGTATGGTGACTTGGGTTGTTACGGGCAGCCTTACATACTAACGCCGAATATCGACAGTCTGGCGTCAACAGGCGTGAGGTTCACACAGGCCTATGCCGGCAGTCCGGTAAGTGCTCCCTCGCGTGCTTCGTTGATGACGGGGCAACATTCCGGTCACACCGAGGTGCGTGGCAACCGGGAATATTGGCGAGGCACCGACACCATCACCTACGGCGTCAACAAGGAATACGCCCGCGTCGGCCAGCATCCCTATAACCCCGACCGTGTAATCCTGCCGGAGATTTTAAAAGACAACGGCTACACCACAGGTTTATTCGGCAAATGGGCGGGTGGTTATGAAAATTCCGTCTCTACTCCCGACAAACGGGGCATCGATGATTTCTATGGATATATCTGTCAATTCCAGGCCCATCTCTACTATCCCAATTTCCTTAACAGATACTCTCCCGAACTGGGTGACACTGCCGTGGTCAGGGTAATCCTTGAAGATAACATCGACTATCCGATGTTTGGCGACGATTATGCAAACCGCTCGCAATATTCGGGCGACCTTATCCATCAAGAGGCTTTGAAATGGATAGGCAAGCAGACTCCCGACAAACCTTTCGCGGCGTTTCTCACCTACACTCTGCCACACGCCGAGCTATATCAGCCCAACGATTCCCTTTTGAAATTCTATGAGGATAAATTCGTGGAAGATTTCGACTGGGGAGGTCAGGAAGGCTCACGCTACAACGCAACGAAGCATGTGCATGCCCAGTTCGCCGCCATGATCAGCCGTCTTGACCAATATGTGGGTGAAATCCGGCAACTTGTCAAGGACAAGGGCCTGGATGAAAACACAATAATTATACTCACCAGCGACAACGGTCCTCATGAAGAGGGAGGTGCCGACCCTGTATTTTTCGGTCGCGACGGCAAGCTCCGCGGTCTGAAAAGGCAATGTTACGAAGGGGGCATCCGAATACCTTTCATCGTCAACTGGCCCGGAGTGGTGGAAGAGGGAACCGAGTCCGACCGTCAGATCGTGTTCTACGACATGATGCCCACAATCTGCGATTTGCTCGACGTTGACCTTGAAGAAAAATATGCCCCGGAGGGAACCGACGGCATCTCTTTCCTTCCCACACTTTTGGGAGAGGAGCAACCGGAAAGGGATTTCCTTTACTGGGAGTTTCATGAAACCGACCAGATAGGTGTGCGCAAGGGCGACTGGAAACTTATAACCGTTTCCGGAGTACCGCGTCTGTATAATCTTGCCGAGGATATCGGCGAGACAACCGATGTTGCCGCTCAATATCCTGAAATTGTGAATGAATTGCTTGCTATAATAAAGGAGCAGCATGTGGAAAGCGACCTCTTTCCTATCACACTCCCCCCTTTCCCTAATTAGCAATCTTAATACAATTAGTAATTAAAAGAAAATCCCACTTCGGTGGGATTTTCTTTTAAGTCTATTCTTCGTCTCTGATGGGATGATACTCCACAAACGCCTCGATAGCCTCATACGACGGGAAACCGAGAGCATGATACAATCTCGCCGTTGCCCTGTTCCTGTCTTCGGCACGCTGCCAGAAAAGCCTGTCGTCATTCCCGAGGAAAGGAGCGTTCTCCATCTGGCTCTGATGTTTGAGAATAGAGTTTCTCTTCACTCTCAATTCTTCCGGACTGATAGGCACAGCCATCTGGATATGGTCGATCTCCCATTCTGCCCAAGCCCCACGGTACATCCATATCCTGCAATCCTTCATCCAGTCATCGTCTTTCACATCGTCGATGGCTGCGAAGACGGCATCCGTGCAAACCTTGTGGGTGCCGTGCGGGTCGGCGAGGTCACCGGCAACAAATATTTCATGCGGCTTGATCGAGGTTATGAGGTCGCGTACAATCTTTATATCCTTCTCAGTGAGATCACCCTTTTTGATTGTTCCCGTCTCATAGAACGGCAGGTTAAGGAAATGAACGTTTTCAGGTTTTACGCCAACATACTGGCATGCGATCCTTGCCTCACCCTGACGTATCTTTGTCTTGAGGAAACGCACATCTTCCGTGTCGGTCTCACCGTTCTTCTTGTTTTTGATAAACTCGTGTATCTCCTTTGAAATCTTGGCGAATTCCGGCGTGTCGATGGCGAATCTTTCGGCGATAGAGTCCATGAGCATCACATATCTCATCATGTCTTCGTCGCCAACCGCGATATTGCCGGAAGTCTGGTAAGCCACGCTCACGTCATGCCCTTGATCCACAAGGCGTTTCAACGTTCCGCCCATAGAAATCACGTCGTCATCCGGGTGCGGGCTGAAAATGAGTACTCTTTTCGGATACGGGAAAGCCCTTTCCGGACGATAGGTGTCGTCGGCGTTCGGTTTTCCGCCCGGCCAGCCGGTGATGGTGTGCTGGAGGTCGTTGAAGATCTTTATGTTCACATTGTAGGCTGAGTCATAAAGTGCGAGAAGCTCGCCCAATCCCGCCTCGTTATAGTCTTTGTCGGTGAGTTTCAGAATGGGCTTGTTGGTTATTTCACACAGCCATACGATTGCTCTTCTGATAAGCTTGTCGGTCCATTCGCAGGATGTCACTTTCCACGGCTGTGAAATCCTGGTGATCAGTTCCGCTGCGGGAAGGTCAACAACCACCACCGAATGTGAGTGTCCCTGCAGACATGAGGCAGGCACCGTAGGCGACGGGATATCCTCAACCGTCTGCTGAACGATTCTTGCCTTGTTTTCACCCCAGGCGCATGTCAGAACATGCTGCGACTCGAGTATGTTGGCAAGACCGAGAGACACTGCCGTGTGAGGCACCTCGTCGGTGTGATATTCCGATGTTATGTTGTGTCGCATCTCATCGTTGAGAAGCACGAGACGGCACATCTTTGCCTCCGGTGTTCCCGGACCGTTGAATGCAAGACTGCCGGCTTCCCCTATCGCACACACCGTCAGGTCAAGGCCTCCGCAATTCCTTATCTCTTCCTCGTATGCTTTGCAGCAACCGTAAATATCCTCTTTCGATACGTCAAGATCGAATGTCTTTATATTCTCCGGCTTGCAATCCACATGATCCAGGAAAACTTCCTTCAGTCTGCGCAATGTGCTCGGACCCGTCTTGGTCAACGGGAAGAACTCGCAAAGTGAGAAAACGGTGACGTTGCTGAAATCAACCTGACCCTCTTCATTATACCTGATTAGGGCGGCATAGGTGCTGTCAAGACTCGGAGAAGAGCCAAGGGCTATATTGCATTTCCCCTTGGTCTCGATACTCTTGTTGATGTATTTGATGATACTTTGCGCGAGATAGTCGCTACCCTCTCCGGCTGTCTCAAAAATTTTGGTGTAAACCTTCTCCTTTTGGGTCAGAGTGGCAAGTTCAACCTCCCCCTTGGGGTCGTAATACCTCTTCGGAATGTATTCCAGTTTGATTTTGGAACTCAGATTAGTTTTCATGCTATCGGAATTTTGTTTTTCTTCTACAAATTTAGAAATTTTTTATGATTATCGGAATAAATTCATGATGTTGGCAGGGGGTCGCTCAGCCTCCAGCTCAGCTTTCATAAAATCCATGGCCGGGGTCACGTGTTCAAAAAACATCTTGTAACCCTCACACAGATAGTTGATATTCCTTCCCGGCTCTTCGGTCGGCACAAACCTGTTGCGCGGACATTCTCCGTGACAGCCCCACAGATATTGGCATTCACGACATTTTGCAGGCAACGACCCCGATTTTATACCGCTGAATTTTTTCTGTTTCTCGCCTATCGCCATCGACCAGAGAGGCTCTTTGTAGATATTGCCGAGCTTGTAGGCGGGAAACACGAAATGGTCGCATGAATAAACATCCCCGTTATATTCCACCGCCAAGGCGTCGCCGCAATCCTTTGCCATGGTGCAGACCGGCGACTGCACCCCTACACGGTTTGCCAATGTTGCATCAAAAAGCTGAACGAACACCTTCCCCACATCGTTTCTCACCCAGAGGTCAAAAACACGGCAGATAAACCTTCCCCATTGGTCGGGTCTGATTGAAAAATCCGTCACCTCCGTGCCATCATCTCTGTGAGATGCAAGCATTCCGTCTCCCTTGATTCTTTCCACCACCGGGGTGAATTGAATGAAAGGTGTTCCGAGACTTTTCAAGAAGTTATAGGTCTCGTCAGGATAATCGGCGTTGGCAGCGTTCACCGTGGCGAGGATATTCCAATCCACAAAATTACGGTTGAGGGCAAGGATTCCCTCCATCACGTCATTGAACGAAGACTTTCCCTGCCGGTTCACTCGATACCGGTCATGAAGCTCCTGCGGTCCGTCGATCGACAACCCCACAAGCCAGTTATATTTCTTGAAAAAGGCACACCATTCATCCGTCAGGAGCGTCCCGTTGGTCTGAATGGTGTTTGAAATTTCTCTCCCGGCTCCATACTTCTTCTGTAGCCGGATGATCTCTTCGTAATAGCTCACGGGCTTCAGCAACGCTTCGCCTCCATGCCAATTGAACTGGACCGTTTTTGTCGGCTGGCTCGCTATATATTCCTTTATGAACAGCTCCAGCGTGTCGCGGCTCATTATATGCGAATCACCCTTCCGGTAGTATTTCGACTTTTCAAGATAGTAGCAATACTTGCAACGCAGATTGCAAGCCGATCCAACCGGCTTGGCTATCACGGAAAAGGGCTCTCCGAACGGGAGCTGATGCATCGGTTTCAAGCCTTCTCCTTTCCGGCTTCAACCCATCCGAGTGCCGATGCGCCGAGCACGGCGCCGTCATCCTCGTTCAACTGCGAGAATATGATTTCCGGTTTGTCTTTATAAATGAAGAGAAGGTTGTCGTCAAATCCTTTTTTCACATGCTTCAGCAGTAGGTCGCCGCTTTTAGCCAGACCGCCGAAAAGAATTATCGCTTCGGGACTTGAATATGCAGTGAAATCCGCCAGGGCATCGCCCAGAATATTGCCTGTGAATTCAAATATCTCGTTGGCCATTTCATCACCGGCTATCGCGGCGTCATACACATTTTTGGAATTCAGATCGCTTTCCGGAATCTCTCTCAATGAAGAGGGTCTGTCGGATTTAAGGAACTCGAGGGCTGTCCTCACCATACCGGTGCTGCTGCAATAAGTCTCGAGACATCCGATACGTCCGCAACCGCATTTCCTGCCGTTGCGACGTTCAATCCTGATATGCCCGAGCTCACCCGCAAGTCCGTCATGACCGTAAACAAGCTCTCCGTTGGATACTATTCCGGAACCTACACCCGTGCCTAAAGTTATCATGATGAAATCTTTCATCCCCTTGGCAGCTCCATATATCATTTCGCCCACCGTGGCTGCGTTGGCATCGTTGGTCACTGCTACCGGAAGGTTGAATTTCTCCTTCACAAGCTTTGCAAGTTCCACCCTTTCTCCCCAGTTGAGGTTGGCTGCGTTGTAGATCTCTCCGGTGTGATAGTTCGCTCCCGGAGCGCCGATTCCGATTCCGGCTATCTCGCCGTCAACCCCTTTTTCCTCTATCAGTTTTCTGATATTTTTATAGAGGTCGTCGAGATAATCGGTGAAATTGCCGTATGCTTTAGTCTTTATCGAGCCTTTGCCAATAACCTTGCCATCTTTGTCGACTATTCCGAACACCGTGTTGGTGCCACCTATGTCAATACCTATCGAATATTTCTTTTCCATAATCACCCTTTTATTTAGAGCGGATAAGTAAACCTGAGGGGATCATCATATTTCTCCTGATTGTCCTTCAGTTTCTTCTTCATCCTTTCGGTTATCTCTTCCGTACCCGGTTTGCCGTAGAGGTTGTTCATTTCATGCGGGTCTTCCTGCAGGTCATAAAGCTCCCACACATCAATGTCATTATAGAAATGTATCAGCTTATAACGGTCGTCTCTGACGCCGTAATGACGTTTAACGGCATGTTCGGCAGGATATTCATAGAAATGGTAATAAAGGTCGGTTCTCCAGTCGTCGGGATGTTCCCCCTTCAGGAGCGGCACCAGCGACTCGCCTTGCATATCTTCCGGTATCTCCACGCCGGCAAGTTCAAGGAATGTGGGTGCGTAGTCGATATTCTGCACCATCTCGTCGATGTCACCCTTTCTGTCAAACCCTTCCGGGAGCATCATCACGAGGGGCGTACGGAACGACTCCTCATACATAAATCTCTTGTCAAACCATCCATGCTCGCCCATATAGAACCCTTGGTCGGAAGTATAGACCACAAGGGTGTTGTCGAGCAATCCCTGTTCGTCGAGATAGTCGAGCACCCTGCCCACGTTGTCATCAAGAGATTTCACAACCTTAGCATAGTCCTTCATATATCTCTGATACTTCCATTTTGCAAGCTCCTCACCCTCCGGCGGGTTGGCATAGAACTCCTCGATAATCGGGTTATAGACCCTGTCGAAACTTGCCTTCTGGGCGGAGTCCATACGGTTATAGATACTGTGGTATGCACCTTTCAGACGGGTGTTAAGATCGGGGTTCCACATCTTGAGGTCGTAGATTATATCCATGTCATGCGGAGAGGATATTCTCATTTCTGCAGCCTCGGCGGCGGGACGACCCTCGTAGTTATCGAAGAAATTCTCCGGCATGTCGAAAGTCTTGTCCTCGTAGAGGTCCATATAGATTGTGTCGGGCATCCAGTTACGGTGAATAGCCTTATGGTGTATCAGCAGTGCGAAAGGTTTCTCCTTGTCCCTCTGATTCTCGAGCCAGTCTAACGAGAGGTCGGTGATAATGTTTGTCAGATAACCCTTTCTGATAATTGTGTCGCCCGCCATCTGAATGAAGCGAGGCTGATAATAGTCACCTTGTCCCGGCACTATCTCCCAGTGTGTGAAACCGGTGGGGAGAGATTCCAGGTGCCATTTCCCTATCACGGCTGTTTCATAGCCGGCATTCTGCAGATATTTCGGGAAAGTGGGCTGAGTGTTGTCGAAATATGAGTTTTCATTGTCGGTGAATCCGTTCTTGTGGGAATGTTTGCCCGTGATCATGCAGGCGCGTGAGGGTCCTGAAAGTGAATTTGCCACATAGCTGTTGGTGAATCTTACCCCGTCGTTGGCTATACGGTCGAGGTTCGGTGTTTCCATATACCGCGTGTCGTAGGCGCTCATCATCTGAGCCGTATGGTCATCGGTCATGATATAGACGATGTTCAACGGCTTGTCGGTAGTTTTTTCAGGCTGTGTTTCTTGAGCCTGGACAGCTAAGGGCGCAAGTGGCAGAATTGCCGCCCCTCCTGTCAGGAGTTTGAGTCTTTCGTTCATGGTGTTCGGTTACTTTTTATTGAATATTCAAATTTAATCAAAATTGTTTCAAATCCCAAAAAAGAGTTAGAGAACCCCCGGAGGGGAAACCTCCCGGTTTCCCCAAATCAGCCCACATTCTCTCCCGAGATACCCACATCCCCCCGGAGGGGAAACCTCCCGGTTTCCCCAAACCAGGAAAGTCAGGAGACTTCCCCTCCATTT
>JAFLTM010000038.1 GCA_022509225.1 Muribaculaceae bacterium | reverse complement strand
TCTTCTAATAACTTGAAATTTTCTTTTATGTTTTTTGAAAAACCAAACCCGGGATCCACTATTATGTCGTTCACGTTCATTGAACGAAGTTTGTTTATCTTTTTTGAAAGATCTGTTAGAATTTCTGCAGTAACATCATAATATTCCCGGTGTTTATGACAATTCTCTCCCTCTGCTTCAGAATGTGTCAGGACATAAGGCACCTGCAAAGCAGCCACCATCTCCCACATCCGAGGATCGATTGCTCCTCCGCTAATGTCATTTATGATGCTGACACCCCCCTCGCACACACACCTCTCTGCAATTTCTGCCCGGAATGTGTCGACGCTCAGAGGCAGTTTTATATCAAGTCTCCTGACAATTTCAAACACCTGCTCCAGCCGTTTCCACTCAATTTCTTTTTCCACAATCTCTGAGTTCGGCCGCGTGGAACAGGCTCCTATATCAATAATATCGGCTCCCTCTGCAACAATTTGAATCAACCGGGCTTCAATGGCTCTTTCAGTTTCCATCCGGCTTGCCGAATAAAAACTGTCGGGGGTAACATTAAGAATGCCCATGATTTTTGGCCTCCCAAAATCCATGAGATGCCCCGATATGTTTATTGTCAGATCTTTCTTGTCGGTCACATTTTTGATTTTTAGTTCCTGTTTGCCCGCTTTCTCTCGTTTTCGTCCAATATGATTTTTCTCAAACGGATATGATTAGGGGTTACTTCGACATACTCATCCTCTTTGATATATTCAAGAGCCTCTTCTAATGAGAATATGACAGGCGGGATTATTTTAGCCTTGTCATCAGCCCCCGAGGCACGCATGTTGGTGAGTTTTTTCGATTTTGTTACGTTCACAACAATGTCACCCTCCTTTGCATTTTCACCAACTACCTGACCGGCATAAACCTCTGCCTGTGGGGTGATGAAAAATTTACCCCTGTCTTGGAGCTTGTCGATGGCGTATGCATAAGCTGTACCTGATTCCATAGCTATCAATGATCCATTGGTGCGCCGCTCAATGTCACCTTTCCATGGCTGATACTCCAAAAACCTGTGTGCCATTATTGCTTCTCCGGCTGTTGCGGTCAATATATTGTTACGTAAACCGATTATTCCCCGGGAGGGTATCTGGAATTCTATGTTTAATCTGTCGTTTTGAGTCTCCATGGCTATAATATCGCCCTTACGGCGGGTCACCATGTCTATAACCTTGGAACTATATTCTTCAGGAACATTTATAGTGAGTGTTTCTATCGGCTCACATTTTTTCCCATCTATCTCCTTTACGATCACTTGTGGCTGACCAACCTGAAGTTCATACCCCTCCCTGCGCATTGTTTCTATCAGGATTGAAAGGTGAAGAACCCCTCTGCCATACACTATCCATTTATCCTCGGTGTCTCCTTTTTCTACACGCAAAGCCAGATTCCGGTCCATCTCTCTTTCTAGCCTGTCGTTGATGTGTCGAGATGTGACATACTTTCCCTCCTTGCCGAAAAAAGGAGAATCGTTTATGGTGAAGGTCATAGACATCGTTGGTTCATCTATTGCGATGCGTGGCAACGCCTCAGGGTTTTGCAAGTCAGTCACCGTGTCTCCGATTTCAAAATTATCGAAGCCGACAATTGCACAGATATCTCCACTTTTAACCTCTTCCACACGTTTTCTTGACATGCCCTCAAACACAAGTAGCTCTTTAATCTTTTGCTTGATAACCGAACCGTCTTTCTTGCACAAGGCCACTTCCATACCTTCCTTCAGAGTACCCCTATGTACCCTCCCGATTGCTATCCGGCCCACATAGCTACTGTAGTCAAGCGAGGTTATTAGCATTTGAGGTGCACCTTCAAGAATCTCAGGTGATGGTATGTATTCTAAGATTGCATCAAGCAATGTTTGAATATTGTCGGATGGTTGCTTCCAGTCTTTAGCCATCCAGTTCTGTTTGGCAGACCCGTATATTGTTGGAAAATCAAGTTGTTCTTCCGTGGCACCAAGATTAAACATTAAATCGAAAACCATTTCATTCACTTCATCCGGGCGACAGTTCGGCTTATCTACTTTATTTATAACAACAACCGGTTTAAGACCCATTTGAATTGCCTTCTGCAAAACAAATCTTGTCTGAGGCATCGGACCCTCGAAAGCATCCACAAGAAGCAGGCATCCGTCTGCCATGTTCAAAACTCTTTCAACCTCTCCCCCGAAATCTGCATGGCCCGGGGTGTCGATTATATTTATCTTGGCATCTTTATAATTGATCGAAACATTCTTTGAAAGGATGGTTATCCCCCTTTCTCTTTCAAGATCGTTATTGTCTAATATCAATTCCCCTGCTGCCTGGTTATCCCTGAATAAATGTCCGGCCATCAGCATCTTGTCAACCAAGGTTGTTTTCCCGTGGTCAACATGTGCTATGATCGCGATGTTTCTTATCTGCTTCATACTTTCTATGTTTTCCCATCAATCACGCGTAATGCTAAGATGATATTAAAAAAGGGGTGTCGTGATAATATAGACACACCCTTTATTATTGCTTTCCTCAGTTTGTCGTGATTTTATTTCCTGATTCCAAGTTCTTTTTTTGCAATTATTGCACGATATCTGTTGATATCTGTTTTTACAAGATAATCTAACAAAGAACGTCTTTTACCTACAAGCATCTTCAGTGCGCGTGCTGTTGCATGATCTTTATGATTGCCCTTCATGTGCTCTGTCAAATGCTTGATTCTAAATGAGAACAATGCAATCTGGCTTTCAGGACTTCCGGTGTCGGTTTTACCGCTACCATAAGTCTCGAAAATCTTTTCTTTTTCTTCTGCTGATGGATACATTTTTGAGAGTTTTTTAGTGTTAATTAATAAACATTTCATCAAAAAGAACAGGAATCTCTCTCTACGATTCAAATCTTTTATCAAAATGCGATGCAAAGTTAATGTTTTTTTATGATTATTCCAATTTTACCCTTGATCGACTTTGCAAAATCTATCGTCCGCAGATACTTTTGAATGCACAATACCCACATTCTTCCCCGTTTTCTTTGGGATTGAAACTCGGTGAGTCGAATATCTCGTCAATCAAACTCTCTATCCCTGACGAAAACTCCTCGGCATATTCATTATAGCTCTCAATTTTTTGCTTTCCTATCTCAGGCTTACCGGCTTTGTTTTTTTCTATATATGGCACTCCATAAATCTCTGTAATAAGCCTTGCGCCGGGCTTAAATTCTAATTTATTCAAGAGCCATGCATAAGTGAAAAGCTGGAATATTTGCTCCGATGTGTAATCACCCCTTATCACTTCTTCTATACTTTCCGCCTTCAGCTTCAAAAGTCCTGTCTTGTAGTCTATTATCCGGTAAAGCTTTTCACCTTCCCGGTCAATCGAGTCTAACCTGTCGATCGCAAACCTGAAATTCACCTCCCTTCCTGACTCAAGGGTTATTTTAATATTCTTTGAAATTTCACATCCATACACATTTAAGGGTGTCAATTTCATGTCATAACGCAAAATTTGTTTCACCATCTCAAGGATATTGTCAGCTATCAGTGTCGAGGAATTTGACAATTCCACATTCCCTCCATCTTTCCCTGTGCCATAATATATCTCTTTTATTATCTTGTGTATGAGGCTTAGAAGATATTCTTCATTTTGCAGATAATTTTCGATATCTTTTTTCTCGATTATAACCGGTTCTGACAATAATTTGTGTTGCAACTTTTCCGGCATGTATAGTTCCATCATGACTGTGTGCAACACATCTCCTATCGTGATGGAATCGATAAACTCCCCTTTCTCCGGATCCGGATTGATATCCATCACATATTGAAGATAGAATTTCATCTGACATTCACGATAGGTGTTTAACGAAGAGGAGGAAAAATTCTTTCTCGAATCGTCTGATGCAGTATAAGCCCTAAGCCGTTGGTTAATATCCTTATCTTTGATTATCTCGAATTCTTTTGTCTCAGTATTCTTTAATATAAAGCTCCTCTCTTCCTCTTTTATGTTTGCTTTCCCTGCTAATTTTCTTAACTGCAGAAGATATCTGGATTCCCCTCCTTTAAAACCGTTTGTTGCCCTTCCGTCATAGATTAGGAACACTCGTTCTGCCCTGCTGATAAGCCGGAAGAAATAATAGGCGAAAATTTCTTCCGAATAATGTGCCGGCGGCATCCCGAATTCTTTTCTTATTATTTCCGGAATGAAACTTTTTTGTCTTGATCGTTTCGGCATCGATCCTTCATTCATCGAAACAACCACAACATTCTTGAAATCAAGTAGCCTGGTTTCCAATGCACCCATTATTTGTAACCCGTGAGTCGGCTCACCCTCAAATCCTATTATCTCTTTTGAAACCAGATGGTCTATCTGCTGCAACACTCCGGATGGAGAGACATCAACTTCATATTCTGCCAACACCTCTCTTAATGATTCCAGCTTCTTCCCGTAAACCCTTATCTGACTTAAATAAAAGGCATGCTTATTCACAGATTCTATCTTGATTCCCAGGGCGTTTGTCAGTAATGACAGAACATCTTCAACATATCGGAACATGTCTGACCCTTTTGACTTTTTATCCGGAAACTCAAACAGCATCGTATTGTCGTCTATAAGTTTTTTTATCTCCGTGGTCGTCACAGTTATTTTATGATACCTGTTGAGATAGGAAATCAGCCTGTCGATTGCCGCGTTCCCGAAAAGGAGATATGCGAACGGATGCGAAAGAAGAATCTTTAAATCAGCAGTGAAAAATGTTGTTTCTCCTTGTCCCACCCTGCTATGTGAATAATTGCGTCTAATTAAATTGAAAAATGACGCAACCGACGTGTTTTTAAAAGAGAGACCCATGGTGAGGTTCACGTCTTTTATTTCTTCCGGAAGAGAGAAAAGAACATTGGCGAGCAGACTTTCGTCCGGCAACACAAGCACTGTGTCTGTGTCGGTTAATTCCCTTGTATGATCCTTTCCTTTATAAATATCTTGTAATATCTCTCCGGCTATCTTGATCTGTGCCGTGTTTGATGGTGAATTGATCAATTTCAGCTCGGGCCAGCTGGAGTTCTCACACTTTCTAAGTTCTTCCTGTAGCCAATCCGGCATCGGAAATTCTTTCTTGTTGTAGTCAACAAACTTTGAGGCAGAATTATTCCCCTTTGTTAAAACAGGGCCTGTGGCATCCCATACGAAATCTATCATTCCTTCATCCCCTGAATAGGGCTTCATCCTGCCAAGCTCACTAAAAATTGCCCGTTCTGCTGCATTCAACGCGTTGAAACCGATCACAACTATTTTCTTATATTTCACCAACTTGATCCCTTTCTCGGTTAAGCGTTCATAGGCTGCCCTATACATCCCGCCGTTGCTTGCCAGTTTCTCTGATGCCAGCCTCGTGGTAAATTTTCGATAAAGAGGTAGTAAAATCTGCCAGAGATTTATAAACCTGGCTTTACCTTCCGACATCTTTTCATCTTCAATGTCAAAATTATTCCAGAATCGAGTCGGGTCGGAGTAATCTTCTCGTCCGAAATAATCCCGTTTCACCTCTCTTTGCTCTTCGGTAAGGAAATTTGTTGAGATTGCACGGAAGTCTTTGACGTTTTTAAATATCTCTTCCGGCTCAACAAGATTTTGATCCACCGTATTGAAGTCTGAAAGGACCGTTTCTCCCCAGGTCCTGAACGAGTCAAAATCAATTTCTTCCGCTCCCTGTAAATCTTTCTCGGTTATTATTTCTTTAAAACATAGAAAAAGGAGCAAAAGTTGTTTTATTCTTGACGCCTCTTGTCTTCCACTCAGGCGCGCAATGAAATCATTGATAGTCATTGTGATCAATCCGGCATTTCCCGTTTCGGATTTCTCTCCAATATAATGTTTGAAAAACTTCATGCTCCTCTTGTTGGGAAACACGAAGCAATAGCCCGATAAATCACCATATTTATCGCTATATGCCTTGGCTATGCATTCTAATATCGGTATCATACCACGAATTTAATCAAAATACTTCATCCTCTGAACTCATTCCTAAAAAAGCTCTTAACCGTTTGCTTTTGAGATTTAATTTATCTATATTCGCATAATAATCTCCTCTAAGAAGATCTCGATTTTTTTTATTATCTAATAGTGAAGTTTTCAGAGATAACAGGCCATAGAGATATTATTAAATCTCTCACTCAAATGAGGGATGAAGATAAAATTCCGCATGCACTCCTGTTCAACGGGCCTTCCGGTATTGGGAAAATGATGACAGCAAGAGCTTTTGCGCAATACATTCATTGCCAAAAACCTGTCAACGGCGATTCCTGCGGAAAATGCCCTTCTTGTCTCCAACACAACAAGTTTAATAATCCCGACTTGCATTTTATTTTCCCGGTTGTAAAAAAAGATGGAGTAGTCGTCTCTAAAGATTTAATAGACCAATGGAAGATTTTTTTAGACAAACACTCTTTCATGCCTGTGGAAAAATGGTCGGAATTGATCAACGCCGGAAATTCTCAGACCAATATTTATGTGAATGAATGTGAAAACATTCTTTCCGTAGCTGCTCTTTCAACTTATCAGGAAAAGAAAAAAATTTTCATTCTTTGGCTCCCGGAAAAACTTAGGCAGGAGGCAGCCAACAAGTTGCTAAAGGTTATTGAGGAGCCCTTTGAAGACACTGTATTCATCCTTGTGAGCAACGATGCTTCCCGAATTCTGCCAACAATTTTGTCGCGCACACGCCGGGTAAATTTCTCTCCTTTGCAAGAAAATGAAATCGCGATAATGCTCCAATCAAAGGGTGTCTCACATAAGCTTTCTTCCGATTTCGCTAAAATTTCAGCCGGGAGTCTGGCAAAAGCGGAACAATATGCGTTCCACCCCGATGAAATTAATGAATTCTCGGAGTTGTTTAAAAATATTATGAGGGCGGCCTATGCATTGAAAGCCAAACAATTGAAATCTTTGTCGGACGAGGTTGCCTCTTTCGGCAGAGAAAAAATTATCAGGTTTCTGAACTATTGCAACAGGCTGATTCGCGAAAATTTCATTTATAATATGAACGTCGACGCGCTGGTAGCCGAAACTGAAGATGAAAGGCAGTTCAGCAGCCGGTTTGCTCCCTTCATTCATGAAGGCAATGTTGAAAAACTTGAGGCTGAAATCGCAAGGGCTGCAACCGATATAGAGAGAAATGCAAATTCTAAAATCGTTTTGTTCGATTTGTTTCTTATCCTTTCGCGATTGGTCAGAAAACCTAAGGAAAGTTTCCTGCCCTTCATAATGGAACCAGATTTGATTTGACATTCTTTAATCTTAAATATAATTCTATGAAACCAACTCTTTTTATTCTTGCGGCAGGTATGGGTAGCCGCTATGGTGGTTTGAAACAGCTCGACGGCGTTGGCCCGAGTGGCGAAACTATCATGGATTATTCTGTCTATGATGCAATCAAAGCCGGTTTCGGCAAAATTGTCTTCGTTATCCGTCATGATTTTGAAGCTGAATTTAAAGAAAAGGTGGTGTCTAAATATGAAGGTATTCTTCCTGTGGAAATAGTTTTCCAAGACATCAACAATATTCCCGAAGGATTCAAGATTAATCCTGAAAGAACTAAACCATGGGGCACAAACCACGCTGTGATAATGGGCAAGGATGTTATCAAGGAGCCTTTTGCCGTTATCAATGCCGACGACTACTATGGCCGTGAAAGTTTCCAACTCATGGGTGATTTCCTAAGGTCTGTCGAAGGGAAAAAAGACTGCTACTGCATGATCGGCTTCATGGTTGAGAACACTCTAAGCGAAAACGGAGGTGTTTCAAGAGGTCTCTGCGAAGTTGATGACAACGGCTATATGACAGGTGTTGTTGAATGTCATGGCATCCAGATGAAAGACGGCAAACTAATTCGTATAGAAGACGACAAGGAAATTGAATTCCAAAAAGGAACTCCCGTTTCAATGAACATGTGGGGTTTCACTCCCGACTATTTCGATTATTCCATTGAGTCTTTCGTAAAGTTCCTGCAAAAAAATCATGATGAGCTCAAAGCCGAGTTCTATATCCCGACTGTTGTCAACGAATTGATAAAAGACAACAAAATTAAAATGAAAGTTTTGCCCACTTCTGCTAAATGGTTTGGCGTTACTTACGCCGCTGACAGGGCTGCAACTGTGGCTCAATTCAAAAAACTCGTTGATGACGGTGTGTATCCCGAAAAACTCTTCTGACTTTTGATTAGATCCTTATAATTATGAAAGAAAAAATACTTGTAACAGGTGGAACCGGTTATATTGGATCTCACACTACCGTGGAACTCCAAAATGCCGGTTATGATGTTGTTATTATCGACAACCTCTCCAATAGCAATGAAAAAGTATTGGATGGAATCCAACAGATCACCGGAATTCGTCCTGTGTTTGTTAAAGGTGACTGCACCGATATTGATACACTTAAAAAACTATTTAAAGACAACCCGGGAATCAAGGGAATTATCAATTTCGCGGCTTCAAAAGCTGTTGGTGAAAGTGTGGAGAAACCTCTTCTCTACTATAAGAATAATCTCAACACCTTGATCAATCTTCTTGAGCTGATGCCGGAATTCGGTGTCAAAGGGATTGTATTCTCTTCTTCTTGCACTGTCTATGGAGAGCCCGATCAGAATCCCATCGATGAGACAGCGCCTATAAAAGTGGCTACTTCTCCCTACGGTAATACAAAACAGATCTCTGAAGAGATCATTCAAGATTATGTGGCAAGTGGAGCACCTATTAAAAGCATAATCCTGAGATATTTCAATCCCATCGGGGCACATCCCTCAGGATGTATCGGCGAATTGCCTCTGGGTGTTCCTCAGAACCTCGTGCCGTTCCTCACTCAGGCAGCTGCCGGTATCAGAAAAGAACTCACCGTCTTCGGCAATGACTACAACACACCTGACGGCAGCTGCATCAGGGATTATATTGATGTAGTTGACCTTGCTAAAGCTCACGTGATTGCTATGCAAAGGATGCTGTCAGGAGAAGATCACGATGCCGTTGAGATTTTCAATCTCGGCACAGGTCGTGGATTGTCGGTGCTCGAACTTATAAATGCATTCGAGGAAGCCACAGGAGTCAAGGTGCCTCATAAGATAGGCAATCGGCGTGCCGGCGATATCGAGAAGATTTGGGCGGAACCCCATAAAGCAAACAATGTGTTGGGATGGAAAGCTCAAGCCGATATCAAGGACACAATGAGAAACGCTTGGCAATGGCAGTGCAAAGTAAGCAACAAATAAAATCATCCTAAAAAATAACCCTGAAAGCACCATTCCTTTCAGGGTTATTTTTTTACTATTTCCTATTTGCTCAAAACCTTCTTCCCTTTCCCATCGCTGCCTGAGCCTGTTTCAACTGGCCCATCATCTTCATAGGATTCTTCATATTCGAAGCTGCCTTCATCATCTTCCGGGTGTCTTCAAATTGTTTCATAAACCGATTAACAGCCTGAAGATTAGTGCCCGAACCTTTGGCTATTCTCTGTCGTCTGCTTTGGTTGATGACTTCCGGATTGTGACGCTCGTAGGGTGTCATGGAGTTGATCATGGCCTCAATCTGATTGAATGCAGAATCATCAATGTCTATATCCTTGATAGCTTTGCCGACTCCGGGAATCATGGATGCAAGATCCTTGATGTTACCCATTTTTTTTATCTGGTGAATCTGGGCAAGAAAATCTTCGAAATCAAACTTGTTCTTTTTGATTTTTTGTTGCAGTCTTTCAGCCTCTTTCTGATCGTAGATCTCTTGTGCTCTCTTGGCAAGTTCTACGATATCTCCCATTCCCAGGATCCGGCTTGCCATTCCCTCCGGGTTAAACTCTTGAATATCTTCAAGTTTTTCTCCCGTTCCAACAAACTTTATAGGTTTCTCTACAACAGATCTGATTGATAACGCAGCTCCTCCCCTTGTGTCGCCGTCAAGCTTTGTCAGAATAACCCCGTTGAAATCAAGCCTGTCATTAAATTCTTTTGCCGTGTTCACCGCATCCTGACCCGTCATAGAATCCACGACAAAAAGGGTCTCCTGAGGCTTGACGGCCTTTTTAATAGCCTCAATTTCATCCATCATCTCTTTGTCAACAGCTAATCGGCCCGCCGTGTCTATGATCACAAGATCATTTTGATGATGCTTGGCGTAATCCACTGCATTCAGGGCTATCTCCACCGGATTTTTATTACCCTCTTCCGAGTAAACGGGGACTCCGATTGATTCCCCCAAAACTTTTAATTGCTCTATGGCTGCCGGACGATAAACGTCAGCTGCAACAAGTAAAGGACGCTTCCCTTTGGTAGATTTCAGTTTTTTTGCAAGTTTACCGCTAAATGTGGTTTTCCCTGATCCCTGAAGACCAGACATAAGAATCACTACCGGATTTCCGTTAAGATGCAACGGTGCCTCCTGACCTCCCATCAGCTCCGCAAGCTCTTCATGCACTATCTTAACCATCAGCTCTTTAGGACGAAGAGCGGTGATCACATTCCTTCCTAAAGCTTTCTTTTTAACATTATCTGTGAATTCCTTTGCTACCTTGTAGCTTACGTCTGCGTCAAGGAGTGCCCTCCTTACATCTTTCATCGTCTCCGCTATATTAATTTCGGAGATTCTTCCTTCACCCTTCAAAATCTTGAACGAACGTTCAAGCCTTTCCGACAGATTATTAAACATTGTCTATTTTTACGATATTTTTAAACTGTATATTTACCGTTTGAAAATCCGGCATTCATGTTAACTCAACCTGTTAGTATCCGTGTCAGGAAATACAACTTTCGGTTTGAAATCTTTGGCTTCTTCAGGCGTCATTTGCGCATAAGCCATTATGATAATGATGTCTCCCGGCTGCACTTTCCTGGCTGCGGCACCGTTCAGACAGATTGTGCCGCTTCCTTCCTCGCCGCCTATGGTGTAGGTGTCAAAACGTTCGCCATTGTTATTGTTAACTATCCAGACTCTCTCCCCCTCCAAAATGTTGGCAGCTTTCAAGAGCGCCCTGTCCACCGTTATACTGCCCACATAGTTCAAATTGGCCTCCGTGACGTGAACACGATGGATCTTTGATTTCATCATTTCTATTAACATGGCCTCTTTTGCTTAGGGATGACGGTAAGTGATATTATCAATCAATCTAATCTCGCCACAAAAAACCGTGATGCAACCTATAATCCAATCAGACTCTTCCCATTCCTCCACCGGGAGCAACGTGCGTGCATCCACTATCTCGAAATATTCAACCTTCATGCCGGGAACAGAGTCAAGTCTCTCCACAACAGTGTCATGGGTAGCCCTTACGCTGTGCTTATTGCTGTATTCCACGCTATATTTCAGGGTAGAATAGATTTCGGGTGCTTTTTCTCTTAATTCCGGTGACAAGAGTTCATTTCGGCTTGATAAGGCCAAGCCGTCTTCTCCTCTTTTTATTGGACATGGAATTATGTCAACATCCAATCCCTCACTGCTCGCCATATTTTTTATCACGGCTATCTGCTGGAAGTCTTTTTCACCAAAATATGCTCTGACCGGATTTACAATACGGAATAATTTGTCAACGATTATGGCGACTCCTTGAAAATGGCCGGGTCTATAGATCCCCTCCATAACTTCAGCAACTTTCCCAAGTTTATATCGTTTGGGCTGTTCTTCCTTGTCAGGATAAATTTCCTCCACGTATGGAATGAAAACAACATCTACCCCATACTTGGCAAGTCGCTTTAAATCCTCCTCCTCATTGCGGGGATATCTCTCAAAATCTTTTGGATCATTAAACTGAGTGGGATTAACAAAGATGCTAACCACTGTCACCGGGTTATGTTTTATAGATTCTTCCACAAGCGAGAGATGCCCTTCATGCAATGATCCCATGGTAGGCACAAAACCTATGGCCATGCCTCTTTCTCGCTGAAGGGTTGAAAACTCCATCATCTCGTTGACTGAGCGGATTATTTTCATGTCTTGATTTTTATTCGGATTTTGTGTCAGCACCCTATGTCTGACCTTTTTTCTACGGATGCAAAATTAATTAAATATTCAAATGTAGCTATCAACTAATTTATAAAATCGCTTAAATTTATTTTATTCTCAATGTAATTTTGGGGTGGTAAACCACCCTCCCTGCCCCCGACATTATAACTCCCGCTTGAATCCGCCCCAAAACACCGAGGATGAGGCCAAACCCTTTTAACAAAAATTGTTAATCTATATGCCGAATTTTCATTAACTTTGCACGTTCATTTATCTGAATTTGTTTTTATCCATTATTTAAACGTGCACCACTCTATCTAAAAATGGCAAAAGAGCGCATTTTGTTTATAAGTCAGGAAATTGCTCCCTATGTTCCCGCAAATCAAGCTTCGGCGTTGGGAAAATTCCTCCCCGTTTCCATGCAGGATAAAGGATTTGAGGTGAGAACTTTCATGCCAAAATTCGGGGCTGTAAACGAAAGAAGAAACCAACTTCATGAAGTTATTCGACTATCAGGCATAAATATTAATATCGACGACAACGACCACCCTCTCATAATTAAGGTGGCCTCTTTGCAGCCCTCAAGAATTCAGGTCTATTTTATTGACAACGACGATTATTTCCAAAAATCAGCCTCTGATGCCGACACTGCAGGCTCCAACAGAAAAGACAATGATGAAAGGGCAATCTTTTTTGCAAGAGGCACGATGGAAACGGCTAAAAAACTTAGATGGGAGCCTAATTATATTCATTGTTCCGGATGGATCACTTCTCTTGCACCCTTATATATTAAAAAAATTTATGGTGATGACATCTCCTTTAAAAACAGCAAAATCATTTTCTCTATCCTCCCTTCGCAAGGACTGGAACCGATAGATCAGAAAATCTTCAACAAGCTTAAAGATGAGGGGCTCCCACAGAAAGATATCAAGAAACACTCAGGCAAAGAAAACAATTATGACGTGCTAAACAGATTAGGCATAGATTTTGCCGACGCAGTAATCATCAACGATCCCGACATCAATCCCGATCTCCTCGAATATGTCAAAAAATCCGGGAAACCCGTTCTAATGGCAGAAGACATGGCTCTCGACGCCGACAAATATTTTGAGTTCTATAAATCTATTTAATTTTTAGCACCGGTTTACGCCGGAACAGAATGAAATTCACAAGATTCTTTTTCCCGCTAGTTCTTCTTTTTTCTTGCATTGCCTTTTTTGCTTGTGAAGAAGACACCACTACCATTGGGTCCGGCATAGCTGCAGGGGAAGTGGAAATCACGATCGATACTTTCTATTTCACAAACTCCGCTTATGCAAAAGCTCTTGCCATCGATAATTTCGATTCAAGAACAGGAAACCTACTTTTGGGTAATATCGAGGTTGACGGTTATGGCAAATTGAACTGCTCTTTCGTAACCAGGTTTATGTGTGCCCCTAACCTCCAAATTGCCGATTCCCTTCTCCTCCCGGAAAGAGTCGACTCCTGTAAGCTTGTCCTTGGGTTGGAACGCACAAGCATCTCCGGAGATTCTCTCTCTCCACAGATTCTCTCTGTATTCCTCCTCAACAAGCAGTTGCCGTCAGACATTACCAACACCTTTAATCCCGAAGGTTACTATAACCCTTCCTCCCCGTTAGGATCAAGCAAATACACCGTCTCTAATGTCTCTTCAACCGACTCAATGTTCTATAACGGCACTTATGTCCCTGTCATAGTGAATCTGGATAAAAGTTTTGGTGAGGAGATTTTTGAAAAATATCAGACTGAACCTGAAATCTTTCAATGGCCTCAGACTCTCGCAGAGAAATTTCTACCCGGAATGTTTGTGAAATCCACATTCGGGAAAGGCGTTGTTGCCAATATCTATGATGCATATATAGCTGTCTTTTATCACAGCAAAGAATTATCAACCACTGTCAACGATGGTGATACAATCACCGAACTTGTCAACGTGGCCCATGCTGCTCTTCCCTTCTCTGTGGCTCCGGAAGTTATCAGCAGTAATAACATCTCTTATATCCCTTCCCGAAAGATAGAAGAAGTCAATGCTGTCAACGATGGGCTTTGTGTTATCACCACACCCGGAGGCTACTTTGCCAGATTAGACCTTCCTATGCAGCCAATAATCGACAGGTATCGTGAAAAAGATGTCCATCTTTCCACTGTCAACGACCTTTATTTATATCTGCCTGCAGAACCGGTGGAGTGCGACTATGACATTTCCGTTGCTGAAAATCTTTTACTGATAAAAACTTCAGAATACGAATCTTTCTTTAAAGAAAATAAGATTCCCGATAATCTCACTTCCTTTACAGGCGTCTATGACTCTACGCGTAAAAGATACCTCTTTTCTTCTTTGAGAGATTATTTTATTGATCTGCTTAAGAAAGATACCATTACCGCTGACGATTTAGACTTCATGCTGGTGCCCGTGGAAATAACAACTGAGACAAATAGCAATAGTTACTACGGAACTTCCACCTCCTATGTTACAAAGTGTGTGCCTTACAGTTCCAGGCCAACCATGACGTTGATCGACACCACGAACGCAATGATCACCTTCTCTTTCTCAACTCAATTGCTCGACTGACAAGATGATCTCTTTATTAATCAATCTCCTCAGTCTCGTTGCCGGAGTTGATTCAGTTGGTGCCGCTCCTAAGGCAGAACTAGTTTTTGTGGGAGATGCAATGCAACATCAGAGCCAGCTTGACAAGGCTTTGCAACTGGGGGGCGACCAATATCAATTTGCTGATTGTTTCTCTTTAATCTCCCCTGCGATACGGGATGCGGACTATGCTGTTTGCAACCTGGAAGTGCCCCTCGGTGGCAGCGACTTTTCAGGATATCCATGCTTCAATGCACCCGATTCCTACGCCATCGCCCTTGCTGATGCCGGTTTCGACATGATGCTCACAGCAAACAATCACTGTCTCGACCGAAGTGACAGGGCTGCTCGTCGAACTCTAAATGTGTTAGACAGCTTGGGCATAGACCATGTCGGAACTTTCCGCTCAACCCATGAAAGAGATTCCCTGGTGCCTTTCATTAAGGATATTAACGGATTCAAGATTGCTTTCCTTAACTATACCTACGGCACAAATGGCATTGAACCGCGTGACGGTGTCGAGGTGGCACTAATCGACAGAGACAGGATAAAACATGAAATCGGACTCGCAAAGTCCGGCGGTGCTGAAATTATTGTTGTGGCGATGCATTGGGGAATTGAATATATCCTCGTTGAAAATAAAGTCCAGAAAGATCTCGCTCAATTCTTGATAGATTGTGGTGCGGATATGATTATTGGCGGGCATCCTCATGTTATTCAACCAATGGAAGTGGTTAGAAACGATAAGGAAGAAAAGGATGTGCTCGTGGTTTATTCTCTCGGAAATTTCATTTCAAATATGAACACGGCTGATACCCGGGGCGGTGCTATCTTATGGACCACAATAGTGAGGGATGAAAATGGTAAAGCCGGGTTCCATAACGCAGATTATGATCTAATATATGCCGCGAAACCTGAAAATGGCTCCAATTTTCAAGTTATCCCCGGGTGGCAAGAGGAATTAATCCCTAAAAATCAATTTAATAAATGGAAACTCTTCGAAAGAGGAGCCACTAAAATTTTTGATAAATATAATGTGAACGTGAATCGGCGTTCACAAAAGCTTCTATTAGATGATTCAGGTAAATAATCTTGGGATTCAGTTCGGGAAAAGAACTCTGTTTTCCGATGTTAATCTAACTTTCAACAAAGGTAATTGCTACGGTATTATCGGGGCGAACGGCGCCGGGAAGTCAACGTTCATGCGCATTCTTTCCGGACAATTGAGCCCGACTCAGGGAAGTGTCACCTTCGGACCTGGCGAAAGATTGTCGGTACTGAGCCAGGATCACTTTGAATTCGACGAGTGTTCGGTTATAGAAACGGTGATGCGAGGTCATGAGGTGCTCTGGAACATAATTCAGGAAAAAGAGGCTCTATATGCCAAACCTGACTTCTCTGATGAAGATGGCATTAAGGCTGCTGAATTGGAGGAAAAATTTGCCGAATTGGAAGGGTGGAATGCTGAAAGTGATGCCGCTGCTTTGCTAAGCGGACTCGGAATCAAAGAAGACCGCCACTACATGCTCATGAAAGATATCAGCGCCAATGAAAAGGTAAGGGTCTTATTGGCCAAAGCACTCTTCGGCAACCCTGATAATCTCCTGCTTGACGAACCGACCAACGACCTGGATCTCGAAACTGTGAGCTGGCTTGAAAATTACCTTTCGAATTTTGAGAACACCGTGCTCGTTGTTAGTCATGACAGGCACTTTCTGGATGCTGTCAGCACCCACACCTTGGATATTGACTATAACAAAATTTCCTTGTTCGCGGGCAACTACAGTTTCTGGTATCAGTCTTCCCAATTGGCTTTGCGACAGCAACAGGCAGCCAACAAGAAAGCAGAGGAAAAAAGAAAAGAACTTTTGGAATTCATCCAGCGGTTCAGCGCAAATGTGGCGAAAAGCAAGCAAACCACAAGCCGTAAAAAAATGCTTGAAAAACTGAATATAGAGGAGATTCAGCCATCTTCAAGGAGATATCCGGGAATCATCTTCACCCCAAATCGTGAGGTGGGCAATAAAATATTGGAAGTTAAGGGACTCAGTGCCTCTGTAGATGGTGAAACACTCTTCAAAGACATAAACTTTCAAGTAGAGAAAGGGGATAAAATAGCCTTCCTGAGCCGTGATCCCAGAGCAATGACTGCACTGTTTGAAATTATCACCGGCAACAGGAAACCTGATTCTGGTTCTTTTGAATGGGGTCAGACAATAACCTCTGCATATCTCCCGCTAGATAACGGAAGTTTCTTTGAGACAGATTTAAATCTTGTTGACTGGCTGACTCAATACAGCGACGATTCTTCTGAAATTTATATTAAAGGGTTCCTCGGAAAGATGCTTTTCAGTGGCGAAGAGGTATTAAAAAAGGCAAGCGTTCTATCCGGTGGTGAAAAAATCAGATGTATGATTGCAAGAATGATGCTCACCGATGCAAACACTCTGGTGTTAGATTCCCCGACTAACCACCTCGACCTGGAATCAATCCAGGCTTTTAACAATACATTGCAGACCTTCAAGGGCGTTATCCTAATGTCGAGCCACGACCATGAATTCATTCAGACCGTATGCAACCGAATTATCGAGCTTACTCCGAATGGAATAATCGACAAGATCATGGAATATGACGATTACGTCACTGATGAAAAGGTGGCAGCGGCACGTCAACGTCTTTATTCCGTTCAATCCTGACAAAATATGCCATGACACCCTAAGTGAGGATATTGTTATAACTCTTTTTTATTTAAAGAGGGTATGTCGAACATTATAACGTTGACATACCCTCTGAAATTTTCTATAAAAGTCTCAGCCGTAAAGCGGCTTATTTATTTGTTTACTTTTGCAAAATAAAAAAGCTTTATTTTGCATCGTCATCTCCCGACAACCGGAACGTCACAGGTAAGTTGAAATAACAATTGACCGCCTTCCCGTTAATGGTGCCCGGTGTCCATGTATTCGGCAGGTTCTTGATCGCAGTTATTGCTTCATTATCTAATTCCGGATCAACTGATCTCACCACCTTGAAATCACCCACTTTTCCATCCTTGAACACTGTGAATCTAACCACAACCCTGCCTTGAATTTTATTTTTTTCGGCATTTTCCGGATACTTCATTGTTCTCATAAGATCCTCCAGTAACTTAAAGGGTTCGGGACTTCCGGCATACATGGGCATTATTTCGGCTGCCCTGTAAACATCCCCTTCCCTGAACTCCTCATATGATTTATCAGAAGTATCTCCTCGGTAACCGGATGCTATTTCTGCATCTGAAGGCTCGGGCGCTTCTTGGAATGACGGCGTCTCTATCCTGGTGCTCACAACATCTGCAACTGCCGGGATATGGATAATCAATCCACCGAGAACCGCAAACCCAAAGACGGCTAATCCTCTGGCCACCCGGTCTTTTTTGAATTTTGTTTTCTTCATCATAATAATTCGTGTTTTTAGTGAACAATTATTCAATCCATCGGTCAGGCCTGAATACCGACTTCCTGAAATAT
>JAFLTM010000037.1 GCA_022509225.1 Muribaculaceae bacterium | reverse complement strand
CCTTCGACCCCCTGCTCCCAAAGCAGGTGCGCTAACCGGACTGCGCTACACCCCGTGCCTTTTGCTCTGCAAAGTTAATGATTTTTTTTAAATCCGGAGCACAGTTTATATCTATTTTATCTGCACTCCGGATTTATAATTAAATTAAAGATTACCCAAATCACCAAGTGTCTTTGCGTTGTCTATCCTCTTATCGTTCGCGTCGATCAGAAGTTCCATTTGTGCCTTGGCCGCTTCTTTATATTCCTCGGGAAGATTATTGTATTTCAGAGTCTTCTCGATTGAAAGATCAATCAATTTGTGTTCAGCTTTTTTCAATTTCTCCTTGTCGGCCTCGGTTAGTTCATAGTCGGCATTGTTTCTTACTATCTCGGCAGCATCTTCAGGGGAGATGAGCGACTGGGCTGTTGAAAGCTCTTCAGCGCTGTTAACTTTCTCCATTGTGCTTATAGCCTTGTCGAGAACATCGACATACTGATCTACCGGGTTATTGCTTTTCCCACAGGAAACCGCCACGCTCATGGCTGCTGCAAGACAGCCTGCAAATAAGAATTTTGATAATTTCATAATTTGATTTATTATTGTGTTAAGTATTAATATTGCCTGTCTCCAAAAATAGCGCTTCCTATCCTCACTATATCGGCACCCTCTTCCACTGCTATGGGCCAGTCGCCACTCATACCCATTGAAAGATGTTTGAAGTGAGATATATCCACATTGCTTTTTATCCAATCGTAGATTTCTCGGATTTTACGGAAATCGTGTCTCACCACCTCCATATCCGGGGTGTTTGATGCCATTCCCATCAATCCGCAGATTCTAACCGAGTTGAATTTCATATATTCACCTGTCGTCAACCATGTTTTAAGCTCTTCAGGATAAAACCCGAACTTGGTCTCCTCCTTAGCAACATGAACTTGAAGCAACAGATCCGTAACAATCCCTTTTTTCTCCGATTCTTTATGTATCAATTCAAGAAGTCTTGGTGAATCTACACTCTCTATCATGGAGGGAAGTCCTACAAGCTGCCTGACTTTATTGGTTTGCAGATGACCAATGAAATGCCATTTTATGTCTGCAGGGAGAATCGTCTTCTTTTCCAGAAGCTCTTGGACACGACTTTCGCCGAAACATCTTTGACCGGCCTCGTATGCCTGCATAATCGCCTCGGCAGGGTGAAATTTACTCACGGCAACAAGTTCAACCCCTGCCGGAATCTCAGACCTGATTCTTTCGATATTTTTCTTTATGTCAGTTTCCCTTTCCGTCACTGATTCTCGGCTGGGTTCTTTATTTTGTATTCATAAGGGAATACATCCATTATCATAGTTTCGCTGATCGACGCTATCTCATAATCAGCCAAAGTGCCTTTCATCCCCTCTTCAAAATTTTTCAAGGCGTTGACAAAATCTGACGCCTGCACCAAAATGAATGAGGCACTCTTCTTTTCAGCGCCCGATTTTTCATCGATTGTTATGAAATTCACCTTGACCATGTAATAACGGTCGCCCCCTTCATTGAAAAAGATATCAGAAATCCTTGTCTTTTTCACCGCAGAGATATTGAACTCTCCCGAAATAAACGGCGTCATTTTATCGATTATCCTCGATTCAGCCTCCGTGAATGTCAAGGCATCCACAAGGTACGGCTCATTGACTTTCTTCATCGCACCGTTTTCGGTGTTTCGTTCATACCGAACCTTACATTCAAACCATAATGCCATATTATAACTAACAGATTATAACTCAGTTTCAATTCCGAATGTTTTAACGCATCAATTTCATTACCAACAACAGTGATGGGGATGACATGAATGACGCAGTTATGTGCGACAAAGTTACTCATTTTTTCATTATGGGTTGCGCATAAAAGAATAATTATTAATTTTGCGTATATGAATGCGGGAAGTTTGCCAAGAAGAGTATGGTTGCTTTATTACGACGGTTTCAGGTCAATGACCGTCGGGAAGACATTGTGGGCCATAATTTTAGTGAAACTATTCATATTTTTCATCGTCATGAAACTCTTGTTCTTTCCAAATGTTCTGAACGAAAATTTCGACAACGATGAAGAGAGGGCCGACCATGTAAGGACAGAACTCCTTAACAAAGGAAACTGACGGCTTCCCATGCAACTAGGATTAATCTAACTAAACTATAACAGGAATTATGGACGATTTAACCACCGTGGTCGATTGGTCGAGATGGCAATTCGCTCTGACCGCAATTTACCATTGGCTTTTCGTACCGCTTACCCTCGGTCTCTCCCTTATGGTGGCCGTCATGGAAAGCATCTACCTTAAAAAGAAATCAGAGAAATGGCTTGCCGCCACAAAATTCTGGATGACTCTCTTCGGCATAAACTTTGCCATAGGAGTAGCCACAGGAATTATCCTTGAATTTGAATTCGGGACAAACTGGAGTAACTATTCATGGTTTGTTGGTGACATTTTCGGCGCCCCGCTTGCTATTGAAGGGCTTGTGGCTTTCTTTATCGAGGCAACATTCGTTGCCGTGATGTTCTTTGGCTGGGGAAAAGTGAGTCCTAAATTCCATCTTGTCTCCACATGGATGACATGGTTCGGAGCTTCAGTTTCCGCACTGTGGATCCTTGTTGCCAATGCATGGATGCAGTATCCCACCGGTATGGAATTCGATCCGGCGCAGATGCGTAACGTCATGAATAATTTTTGGGAACTATTCTCGGGAGTGGCTATCAACAAGTATCTTCATGCTGTATTCTCCGGCTGGGCACTCTCCGGAGTCTTCGTCATCGGCGTTAGTGCTTGGTTCATGTATAAAAACAGGAATATCCCCTTCGCAGTCCGTTCTATAAAAGTGGGAGGTTGGATAGGACTTATCGGTCTTCTCCTGACTATGTGGACCGGCGACGGTTCCGCTGTGGAGGTAACAAAAAGACAACCCATGAAACTTGCCGCCATGGAAGGGCTTTATCATGGACACGAATCGGCGGGAATAGTGGCAGCCGGCATCGTTAATCCAAACAAGACATGGAACAATGATGAAGATGAATATCTTTTCGACATAACAGTGCCCTACGGGCTTTCCATATTGGCAAAACATGACCTTCATGCCTATGTTCCCGGAATCGCCGACATTATTCAGGGTTTCACCATCGATGAAAACGGCGACACGGTCAACACCATAAGCTATGCCGAAAGAATCCGGCTCGGCAAACTTGCTCATGAAGCCCTAAGGGAGTATGATACAGCTCGTGCAAACCAAGACCTTGTGGCTATGGCAGAAGCCGAATCAGCCTTAAGAGAGTATTATCCCTTCTTCGGCTACGGCTATTTTGATTCGGTTGAAGAGGCTATCCCCCCTGTCGGCCTCACCTTCACTGCCTTCAGGATAATGGTGTTCCTTGGCACATACTTCCTGCTGTATTATATAGTGGCTCTATTAGCAGTCTATAGCAAGGGAGCATGGCTGGAGAAAAAAAGATGGCTGCAATGGATTGCGATGGTGTCGGTGCCTTTAATGTGGGTTTGCTCGGAAGCCGGTTGGGCTGTTGCGGAAGTTGGTCGTCAGCCATGGACAGTGCAAGATCTGTTGCCCACAAAAGCTGCTATCTCCGAAATTCAATCCGGCTCGGTAATCCTTACTTTCTGGCTTTTCGCCGTGATATTCACCGTCTTGCTGGTGGCCGAAGTAAGCATTATGCTCAAACAGGTTAACAAGAGATCTTTAACTAATTTGGAAATTGATAACGCACATTAATCATGGCTTTAGAATATCTGCAGAATTATTGGTGGTGTCTTATCTCAGTGCTCGGCGGTATCCTGGTTTTCCTCCTGTTTGTACAGGGCGGACAGTCTATGTTGCTTAGTGCCGGATCCGACATGCGTCGCGAACTCATTGTCAATTCAATGGGAAGAAAATGGGAATTGACGTTCACCACTCTTGTTGTGTTCGGAGGTGCATTTTTCGCTTCTTTTCCCCTGTTCTATTCCACAAGCTTCGGTGGTGCATACTGGCTTTGGGTGCTCATCCTCTTCAGTTTTATCGTTCAGGCAGTAAGCTATGAATACAGAGGAAAGGCGGGAAACGTTTACGGCACCAAAACCTACGATACATTTCTCTTTATAAACGGATGCGTGGGATGCATTCTCCTCGGTGTGGCAGTGTCAATGTTCTTTTTCGGCGCTGAATTCACTGTGACAAGAGGGAATTTGCTCGACAGCCACAGCCCTGTTATTTCAAAGTGGAGTGACACACATGGATTTGAAGCCATCTTCAATTGGAAAAACCTTATTCTCGGGGTGGCTGTCCTATTCCTTGCAAGGATGCAGTCGTGCCTTTATATGATGAACAATATCACTGATGATAACGAATTCTTCAACGTGCTTAAAAACAAGGCTCTTATCAATGGCGGTATTTTCGTCGTGTTCTTCCTTTGGTTCCTGACCATGCTCTGCACAGCCACAGGATATGACGCGACAACCAATTTTGATCTAAGTGTCACAGCCACAGAGGAACCGTTCAAATATTTCCACAATCTCACTCACCTATGGTGGACCGGAATGACTCTCGCCATCGGAGTGGTGCTTGTGCTTTTCGGTCTCATAAAATCATGTTTCTCGGCAAAATTCACCAAAGGTATATGGTTCACCGGAACCGGTACTTTCCTGGCAGTCGTGGCTCTCTTTTGGGCCGCCGGATATGGCGACACAGCCTTCTATCCATCTCTGATTGATCCTGCCTCTTCCCTAACCATCAGAAACGCTTCTTCCTCGGAGTTTACCCTGAAAGCCATGAGCTACGTCTCTATCGTGATTCCATTTGTTTTAGGCTATATAGCCTATGTATGGTATTCAATGGATCATAAGAAACTGACACCGGAAGAATTACAGACCACAACCCACAAATATTGATGGGGAACTACCTGAGTCTTTTCTCAACTTTTTTCAAGATCGGGGCATTCACATTCGGTGGCGGATGGGCTATGATTTCAATTATTGAAAGGGAAATAGTCGACCGTCACCATTGGATTGAACACGAGGAATTCCTTGACCTGCTTGCTGTCGCACAATCTCTCCCCGGAATTCTTGCCGTGAACATAGCCACAGCCATAGGCGACCGAATAAAGGGAACCCGGGGGAGCATCGTGGCAGCCGCAGGCACCATTCTTCCCTCTTTTCTCATTATTCTTGCAATTGCAATATTTCTTACTCCCGATCTGATTAAAAACAACAAGGTGGTTTCTTCCGTGTTTATGGGGATACGGCCGGCTGTGGTGGCACTGATTATCGCCCCTGTGATTACGTCTGCCAAAGCAGCGCGACTGAAATTGAAGACCGTATGGATCCCGATTGTGGTTGCTCTTATGATTTATCTTGATCTCGGGGTGATCTCTAATCCTATTCTATTCATTGTGCTTGGAGGTTTGGGAGGATTCCTTGTCTGGTGGATACCCATGCATAATAAAAACAAGAAAAAAGGGTTAGGAGCATGAATATATATTGGCAGCTTGTTTGGGCTTATCTAAAGATAGGTATCTTCGGATTCGGAGGAGGATATGCCATGCTGTCGCTTGTTGAAAAAGCGGTTGTATCTCCCGGCTGGATCTCGGAGACACTTTTCACAGATATTGTGGCTATTTCCCAGATGACACCGGGCCCTATAGGAATCAATTCGGCAACCTATATAGGCTATGTCGCACCCGGTGAGGTAGATCCAACGCTTCAAGCTACGGGATGGTCTTTGCTCGGATCTTGTCTTGCAACTTTGGCCGTGGTGATACCAAGCTTTATCCTTGTTCTCTACACCTCTCATTTCATTAGGAAACACAGGGAAAGCGGAGTAATTAAAGCTATTTTTTCCGGACTTCGCCCGGTGATTGTAGGGTTGATTGCATCGGCGGCAATAATGCTGATGAACTCGGCTAATTTTAATCCCATGCACATCCGATGGCAATTATGGGTGAATATAGCTATTTGTGTAATTGCTTTTTGTCTGGTTTATTTCCCGGTGAAACTAAGAAGAAAAACAATAAAGATTCATCCCATTCTAATAATAGTTTTGGCCGGCACCGCCGGTTTCCTCATCTATGGATTATAAAGAGGCCACCGAATATCTTTTCCGGCAACTGCCGATGTTTTCAAGGATAGGAGCCCCGGCTTACAAACCGGGTCTTGAAACAAGCCATGCGCTTGATGAATTCTTCAACCATCCGCATAAAAAATTCAAATCAATACATGTCGGAGGCACCAACGGCAAAGGTAGCACATCACACATAATTGCATCCGTGCTCCAAGCACAAGGTTATAAAGTTGGGCTATATACCTCTCCACATCTTGTTGACTTCAGGGAAAGGATGAGGATAAACGGCAAGATGATTCCTCAAGAAGATGTTATAGAGTTTGTGACCAAATGGAAAGAATCCGGATATGAAGGGCAACCATCTTTTTTTGAGCTTACCATGATGATGGCATTCTCCTGGTTTGCCCAAAAGAGTGTGGATTATGCTGTTATCGAGGTGGGCATGGGAGGAAGACTTGATTCAACCAATATTATTACCCCTCTCCTATCAGTAATTACTAATATCTCTCACGACCATAATCAATTCCTTGGCGACACACTATCCTCCATAGCAACTGAAAAAGCGGGAATAATCAAGAGAGGTGTCCCGGTGGTAATAGGGGAACATCAAGAGGAGACCGACCCTGTTTTTATTGAAAAGGCATCTTTAACCGGAGCACCGATATGTTTCGCTGAAGATACGGTCACACCTATTATCAAACCTACGATCGAAAACGGTTGGGAAGTGATTTCTGACTCTCTCGAATTTAATTTCCCTTTAGGTGGAGACTATCAGAAAAAGAACATAATAACTGCGCTTTCAGCGATCCGCAAATTACAACAACATGGAATTGACATTTCGGATGAGGCAATCAAAACCGGATTTGAACAAATCGTCTCGCTAACAGGATTAATGGGCAGGTGGACTATCATTGGCACGAATCCCCTGACTATTGCTGACACAGGACACAATACTGCCGGTCTTGGTTATAACATAAAACAATTGGATGGGATGATGTCTATGAGACCGACTGCCATGCTTCGCATTGTAATCGGGTTTGTTGCTGATAAAGCTATTGACAAGATTCTCCCGATGCTCCCTCGGACTGCCATTTATTATGTTACGAATGCATCTATCCCACGAGCAATGAAAGCTGATGAATTATACCGAAAATTCATTGATGCAGGTTTTTCCGCCTCTCCATTTCCTGATGTGAATTCAGCCTATGATATGGCAAAAAAAGAATCCTCCGCCAATGATATCATCTTTGTCGGAGGATCCACATTCATAGTCGCCGATTTGCTTACGAGGTTTTCATGAGACTCGGGCAATCGGGTCAATCCTTTTCTTCATTATTCCTTTCTTTGTGCCGTGCGTGGCTTTTTGACAAATTACTGTTGAAATCGCTCTCCTCTTTGAGATCGATCTCCTTCCCTTCTTTATCCACCACCTTGTATTCCAGATAAGCAAGCGATTGGTCGGGCAGCACCTTTAATCCCCGGCCGTGCCTCCTCCTCCATTTTGAATAGAGGGATATGAATCCTTTCTTTATGTAGGCATCCACGTATGGATGGACATACATCGTGAATTTATTTATTTTCAAGTTATTCACGAGATACTCCAGTTTTTCATCAAGTCTGTCGGTAAATAACAGGGATGACTGTATCTCTCCTTTTCCGAAACATGAGGGACAGGTTTCCGTAGTGGTAATGTCAAGGGCCGGCCTTACCCGCTGTCTTGTTATCTGCATCAGACCGAATTTGCTTAGCGGCAATATATTATGGCGTGCCCTGTCTTTTGCCATAATCTCCTTCATGTGTTCATAAAGAGTCTGCCGATGTTCCGCCTTCGCCATATCGATGAAGTCAATGACAATAATACCTCCCATGTCTCTTAAACGAAGCTGACGGGCTATTTCATCTGCTGCCTTCAAATTCACATCGAGTGCATTGGTTTCCTGATCGTTGCCGGCTTTACTCCTGTTGCCGGAGTTTACATCAATTACATGGAGGGCTTCCGTGTGCTCGATTATGATATAAGCGCCACTTTTAAATGACACGGTTTTGCCAAAAGAACTCTTAATCTGTCGGGAGATATTGAAATGATCAAAGATTGGAATTTCTTTTTGATAAAGTTTGACAATATCTTTCCTGTCTGGAGCGATTACATTAACATAATTCTGAATCTGACGGAATGTTTCAGGATCATTCACATAAATATTTTCGAAGTCCGGAGAAAATATGTCACGAATCACACTCACCGCCCGCGATTCCTCCTCATATATCAGCATGGGAGGTTGGCTACGTTGAAGTTTTGCCACTGCGTCTTCCCATTCCTTAACAAGGGAGCGCATTTCATGATTTAAATCCGCGACTTTTTTATTTTCAGCTGAAGTGCGAATGATCACACTGAAACCTTTTGGCTTAATACTACCCACAAGCTGCCTTAGCCGAACTTTTTCTTCAGTGGATTTTATCTTCTGGGATATTGAAATTTTATCACCAAAAGGTATTAGAACAAGGTATCTGCCTGTGAACGACAGTTCAGTCGTGAGTCTCGGACCTTTCGACGATATCGGTTCCTTTGCAATCTGAACCATCAGCTGTTGGCCCGGTTCTATAACATCTGATATCGTGCCCTGTTTCGGAATGTCGGGCAAGGTCTTGAATTTAGAAATTGACGGAACCCGCTTTTTGTCGGTTGCGGCTTCATTCAGAAAGCTCTTGTAGGTGCTGAATTGCGGGCCCAAATCAAGGTAATGAAGAAAAGCGTCTTTTTCAAATCCTACGTCAAGAAACGCCGCATTCAATCCCGGCATGATTTTCTTGACCTTGGCAAGATAAAGATCTCCAACCGCATAAGCAAGGTTGCGACTCTCTTTCTGTAAAGATACCAGCCGCGAATCTTCAAGTAAAGCTATGGAAATCTCTTGCTGCTTAACGTCTACTACTAATTCGCTTTTCATTTTTATACAAAAAATAATCCGGTTTAACTTATGATGTTCCCCGGATAAACTTTATTTAGACATTGCATGGGTGAAGAGTTTCCTCACCCATATATGTCTTAAAAACTGAGGGTAAAGTTTGCTTTACCGTGATTTTTTATTTCTTTTTGTGACGATTCTTTCTCAGTCTTTTTTTGCGTTTGTGTGTTGCCATTTTGTGGCCTTTCCTTTTCTTTCCGCTTGGCATAATCTATTAATATTTAAATATTTTTATTTATTTTTTCGGAAACTGACATTTAAAGTTTCCGGTTGATAGCTTTTGGCGTTGCAAATATCGTGATTTTTTTTGACTTTATTGCTTTCCTGACCCAAAATTCCCTCTTTATGATTAAATTTGCATATTCCACCGATATTCACATGACTACGATTCCTATTCCCCAATTACGTGTGCCGTGGATTTTTTTCGATCTGGACGACACTATCTGGAATTTCTCACAGAATTCTACGCTGAGCCTTGCAAAGCTTTATGAAATATCACCTATTCTAAGAAAATTATTCCGCAACCCCCGGGAATTTATTGAAATCTATCACGTGCATAATGCAAATTTGTGGAATCTATTTAGCAAAGGTGAAGTCAGCACCAAACAACTTAAGGTGGAACGATGGAGGAGAACTCTCGCCACCCGACAATTTGAAGTTTTGACCGCAGTGTGTGAGGAGCTGGACTCGACATATCTTGATATCCTTGCAAAATCAACTCTTCCCGTGGAAGGGGCGCACGATCTTCTTTCCCAATTACAGAAAAGAGCCATGATAGCCGTAATTTCAAACGGATTCTCAGATACTCAATATAAAAAAATAACCTATTCGGGATTGTGGAAGTTTATAACAAGAGTGGTGGTGAGTGAAGAGTTAGGAATCAACAAACCAAACAGAGCCATTTTCGATTATGCCTTGGCGGAAACAGGGGCAACAGGATCACACCTGTATGTGGGCGATCATCCTGAAACGGATATATTAGGAGCCATGAAAGCCGGATGGCACACTATATGGATCAACCACAAAGCCGAGAATTTTCCTTTGACTGATGCCGAGCTTATCAGACAAGGGATAGACCCCGCACTTATGCTTGCTGAGGTGAGCTCTTTAAAACAGGCATATCCTGCAATTAACAGCTACCTCAATTCCCTTCGGTGACACCATCAATCGAGAGGAGTCTTTTTATTATCCTGTCGGAAAAATCTTCGCGGAAAGACAGTTTGAGAAGGCAACTATTATCGAAAACCTTCTCCACAATATCTATATCTTCTGACTTTACAATTTTCATGACGTCGTTCGATGCCATATAAGGGAACGTTATTTTAAATTCACTTCTTTTATGTTCCTCTTTCACACCGGCATCTTCCAGCGCTGACATGGCCGCCTCCCTGTACGCCGTTATCAGTCCTGATGTGCCCAATTTTATGCCACCGAAATATCTCACAACCACCACCAACACATTGGTGAGATTGAAACTGTTGATCTGTCCCAGTATCGGTTTTCCTGCCGTGCCCGAAGGTTCTCCATTATCATTAAGCTGCCAGGTCTGTCTTTCAGGCCCTATCATATAGGCCCAACAGACATGCCTGGCATCGTGATACTCATTCTGGAATTGTTTTATCTGCTCTTTTGCCTCATCCACACTATCCACTCTTCTGGCGAAGGACAGGAATTTACTCATTTTTTCTCTGTAGATGCCTTCACCGGGTTTTTGAATAGTGTAATAGAGGTCGCTCATCAGCCGAAAAAGTTTTCAACGTTGTCTGATATCGGCTTGTAATAAAGCATTCCGCTCGCCACATTCTCGGCAATCTCTTCTCCCATTGCCTCTCTGACTATTGTCAATGCCCATGGCAAAGCATTTGCCGGCCCATTGCCCAGCACATATTTACCGCTGACAACTACAGGAGAATCTATCATCTCCGCACCCTCCACATAATGCTCGAAACCCGGATAACATGTGGCTCTTTCACCTTTCAACAAACCAAGCTGGCCCAACACCACTCCCGGGGCTGCACAGATTGCCGCAATTCTACCGTTGGCCGATTGGCTTTGGGTTGTTAGGAGTCCCTTTAACGGTGCAAATTCGTATAAGTTGGTTGCCCCCGGCATCCCTCCGGGCAAGACAAGCCATTCGGGATCTAAAAACAATGTGTTGTCAAAAAGAAGATCGGCATTTACAGTTATGCCATGCGCCCCTCTAACCTGCAAGGCAGATGTTATAGAGACTGTATGGACTTCCATGCCGGCTCTACGCATTACATCTACTGCCGTAAGGGCTTCTATCTCTTCAAAGCCCGCTGCCAGAAATAAAAATGATTCATTCATGGGTATATATTTTATAATTTTTATTCTTGTTGACTTAAGCTTTCAACTCTTTTTCACTAATTTAGTCTTAATATTTCAAATAGCAACTATGTCAAACCATAAATTTTCATTGCCGGCTATCAGCATGCTGCTTCTACTCACTTTTTTTTCTTGTAAGAAAACAGAATATGTGAAGATGGAGGGGATGGTTTGGAACACTCTATTTCATATCACCTATAAAGGTCCTGCCTCGCTCCGTGATTCAGTGCTCGAGGTGTTTGATAAAGTTGGCAAAAGCCTTTCCGTTTTCGATGAAAGCTCCCTTGTGTCAGCTTTAAACAAATCAGACAGCGTGGAGCCAGACCGCTTTCTCACGGAAGTGTATCTATCATCAAAAGAAATCAATCGTATAAGTAACGGTTCGTTCGATCCAACAGTTTCTCCCCTGATTGACGCCTGGGGTTTCGGCAAGGGTCACAGGCCTAATTCCGACACAATAGCAGTTGACAGTGTGCTCACCTTTGTCGGTATAAATAAAACCAGATATGAGAACGGATTTATAATTAAGGATGACATAAGAACAAAATTCAATTTTTCAGCCATTGCAAAAGGTTATGGGGCTGACATGGTGGGTGAAATGTTGGAACGAAACGGGGTGGAGGACTATATGGTGGAAATCGGTGGCGAAATTGCAGTAAAGGGAAAATCGCCGGGAGCAACAGGATGGAAAATTGCTATCGACGCACCGGTTGAAGGCAATTCACCAAGTGAAAATGTGGCTTTGATTGTTGAAATTTCAGATTGTGGCCTTGCAACTTCCGGAAATTACAGGAACTACAGGAAAGAGAACGGCACTACCGTTGCACACACTATTTCTCCTTTGACCGGCAAGCCATTTGTTAGCGAAATTCTGAGTGCCTCTGTGATTGCCCCGACATGCATGGAGGCTGATGCCTTGGCAACCGCATGCATGGCATCACCTCTTGAGAGTGCAAAGACTATAATTTCCGATTATGATGGGGCGCAAGCACTCTTTATCCTTAGCGATACAATCTGGATGTCGTCCGGCTTCGAGGAACTCGTTATCACCTCAGAAGTTTCGGAGCCTGGAAGAACAATCCGAAATTGATTCCGAAATTTAAACTCCCTTTGGGAGAGGAAAGGTAGTTTACGTATAATGAAAGACTTGCAAAGGGGAAATTATAAACAACGGCTACCTCACCAATGAACTGAGGTTTCTTGAACCATCCGTCGTATCTCGCCATTCCGTCGGAACCTATTCCTATATATCTCACCGGCAAAAATGCGTAAAAATCACCGCGAAGCTGAGCTCTGTCCATCGGCATCCAGATAGGTATCAGTCCTGCTGCCACATAGTTGGTCGACCGGAATGCCGGATTGAAATAATTCTTTGTTGACGGCGTGGGGGCAAATGCAGGCGCATGAATCATAGTGCACGTGTAATCCTGATATAGTTTTGCAACAGTTGCTATACCGTTGGCCATCGCTCCGAGTTTGAAATTATTGTGCAGATTGAAATATTGTTTCCATAGAAGTTCTGCCGACCCGTTGATATGTGGATGCCTTATAATCTCTTTATCAACGGAATTTCCCGGTCTGAACTTATTGTTCTCATGGCTCAATATAATATTGAACAGCCACTCCTTGCCACTGCTCGGATACATGGAATTATTGAGTGTGTTAAACTCAACCCCCGTTTTAAATGCCGCAATATGGTAGATGCTCTTGTCTTTATACATCTCGTCGTAGGCGCCGTCGTAGGCAGGATAAAATATGTTTGCCTCCCTGCCATAACCAAATGAGGCATATCCTTTCCCTTGTCGTCCCATCGACCAGCTGTAGGTTAGTCTAACGAATTCCTGAACATCTGTGATAAATGACGGGGTGTTTGACTCGTAAAATAATATCTCCGAATCATAATATTTCTGCCGGCTTGCCACACCCTCAATCCCGAGATATGAGGGATAGGTTGAGCTTAAAGCTATCCGGGCAGAAAGTTGTCCCGCATAGTATGACTGACCGAGCCATCCCCCAAGGTCTATATCCAAACTATTAAAGCTAAGGGTGTTATAACCAAAGGTCAAATATAGCATACTGTTGGTGGAAGTGGTAAGCCAGCCTCCGGCACCGATATTCCATGGACTCTTGACACTTGCTTTTAGAAGAAGGGTGTTACTGCCGTTTCTCCCGAATTCAGCCTGAGGCAACAAATCATAGAGCTTGCCTTCGGTAACTGCCCTGTAATAGCCGTTTTTAACCTGTTGGAGATTGATCGGTTTATTTTTCTTTCCCTGAAACAGGAATTTTATATATTTCGCCTGTTGTGGCGTTGCACCTGTAACTTCGAGTGAATCAAATATAACCTCCGGAGTGTTTTTTGCAAATTCTTTTCTTCTTTCATTCACCACGGATAGACTTTCTCGAGCCGGTAGTCGCTTTTTAATAGAATCTACCATTGAAAGTCCGGTCTTATAACCGATGGAATAGATCTCTTCGGCTTCACCCCAGTCGAGCACCCCGAAATTCAATACAGGCACCTGAATTTTAACCCCCTCTTCGGCAGGAAGATTATAATCGTTGTTCTGGATAATCATGTCTTCCAGCTGACTGTAGATATTTCCCGGTTCAGGCTTGCCATCAGGTCCTGACACAGATACTCCTATTATGAAGTCCGGATTGAAGTCATCCCTCATGACATCCACGGGAAAATTATCATATATACCTCCATCATACACCAGGACTCCATCAATCTCTATGGGTTTGAAAACCAGAGGAAAACTCATGGAAGCACGGACCGCATCACCTAACGATCCGGATTTCAATACTATTTTATGTTTGTGGTAAACGTCACTTGTGACACATCTGAATGGGACAAAAAGATTATTGAAATTTTCTCCGCATTGTTCTGTATATGGGGAATACAATTCAAGAAATTCCAGATTCATGGGTATCGGCCCTATCAAAGACGTGGGTATGATATGGCTGAAAATGTTTGTAGAGTCATTGAGACCGGGATTGAAGGAAATCCATTTAGATGTGGGTTCAGGCAATGATGAATAATAAAGGTCGGCTCGGTTGATTGTGCCGGAACTCCAGTATTTGAAACTTGGTGACGTTATAAGGTCCAGCATTTCTTGTGGGGTCCATCCGCAACTGTAGAGGCTGCCTATTATAGCTCCCATAGAGGTGCCGGTAACATAATCAACGGGTATGTCATTGTCTTCAAGAGCCTTGATAACCCCAATATGGGCAATTCCTTTGGCCCCTCCTCCGCTCAAAACGAGCCCGACGGTCTCTCTTGCCGTTGCGGCAAAATAAAGAAAAAGCATCAACCCGACTATGATATAATTCCGGATTCTGATGCTTTTTCCCATCTCGTGTGTAATCTTTGATTGATTCCCCTTCCGACTTATTCTTCCTCCTTCTCCTGACTGTCAAGTTTTTCCTGATTGTCAAGTTGACTGATTTTGCCACGGATTTCTTCAACCTCCTCTTTAAGCTTGCCCAGTTTCTTTTCCATGTCTTTCACCATGCTTGAGCCGGCATTAGATTTGATATTGAAGAATCCAAGATTATTCTCAAGAGTCTTTGTTTCTGAGATTTTAGCTTCCAAAGCCCTTAGTAGCCTGTCGCGTTCGCGACCACCCTTGCTTTCATCAACTGAATTTTTTCTGCCGTCGGATTCATGACGACGGTTTCTTGATCGACTTTCACGGATATCGAAGGCATTTAAGAGTCGGTCAAGCTCTTCACGATAGGCCTTGTTAACACTGTCCTTTTCTTTGAAAGGCACATGGCCCGTGTCTTGCCACTCTCTTTGAATATCGCGGAGAAGCTCAACAACCTCCTGACGGTCATCATCTTCCGAAATATCTTTAAGTCTTGCTATTATGTCTTTCTTGGCTTTCAGATTGGTTGACTCTTCCTCTTTTTTACCACTGAAAAGTTTCTTGCGTTCTCCATAGAAAATGTCGAGAGCGGCGCAGAAGCGTTTCCACACCTCATCACCCTGCTTACGTCTCACGAGGCCAATCTCCCTCCAGTCTTTTTGCAGTTGCTGCATCTCTTCCAAGGCACCTTTCCTTGTGAAATCAGCGGCAAGTGCCTCTGCCTTTTCACATAGAGCCTCTTTCTTGGCAAGGTTCTCCTTTGATTCCTCTTTTGTTTTCTTGAAATATTCAGCTTTAGCCGAGAAAAATTTATCGCATGCGCTCCTGAATCTTGCAAAAAGCGCATTATTGACTTTTCTTGAAGCGAAACCGAGTTCCTTCCAAGCACCCTGAAGAGAAAGAATCTCTTTGGTGGCTTTGTCCCAATCGGCAAATGATTTCAGTGTCTCTAAATCGATTGCCTCAATCTTTTCACATAGTTCGGTCTTTGCCACTTCGTTTGCATGCTCATTCTCTTTCTTCGTCTGGAAGAACTCCTGGTGACGTTTGTTAACAATTGTGGAAGCCTCCTTAAATCTGTTCCACATATCCTCCCTGACATCACGAGCCACAGGTCCGCTCTCTCTCCATTGCTCATGCAGCGACTGGAGCGTTCGGAATGCCTCAAGAGGATCATTAAGCTCTGCCAAAGACTGAGCCTTTTCTATAAGACCGCTTTTTATTTCGAAATTTTTCTTGAAATCAAGGTCGCGAAGATCTTTGTTCATCTTCAGATGGTCGTAGAACTGTTCCACAGCTATCTGATAGTTTTTCCACAACTCAGTCTCGGAACCGGGTGGCACCTCTCCTGCTGCTTTGAATTCTTGCTGAAGCTGCTGGAATCTTGAGAACTGCTGGTTGATGGTGTCGATATCCTCGGAAATATTTTTTATTTCGTCGATTATCCTATTTTTATCCTCAAGATTCTTTTTTCTTATTTCCTCCTTTTCCTCAAGCCATTGTGCCCTTTTCTCTTTGAACCCAGCAAGAAGATTTTTCATTTCCTCCTCATTTTCGTCAGGGGTGGCTGAGTAGGCTGATATATCATTTCCGGCAGCCACAAACTCTTCCTGCTCCTTCTCTCTCTTGCGATTTACCAACACATAGAAAGCCTGTTTGATGGCGGCGACCTCCTTATGTTTTTCAAGGTCTCCTGACTCAATGATCTGTTTCATCGCGGCAAGGAGTTCATCTTCATTCATGGAATGATACGACTTCAAAACATTCTCCTCCTTTTGTTCATTCTCCGCCTCAGTTTCATCTGCCACAGCTGCAATATCTTCAGCCGGTGAAGACTCTATCGCACACGCATCTTCACTCTTCCGAGGCTCTTCGACGGGTATCTCTTCCGGCTCTTTGACAGGCTCGGTTTCAGATTGAGACTCTGCCGTAACCTCATTGACAGCAGGTGTTACCTCTTCTTTTGTCTCGACAGTTTCTGACTGATTATTCACTGTTTCTTCAACGGGATTCTCCGCTGAAACAGGGTTCAAGGATTCTTCCGGGTTAACCGGTTGCTTTTCAAGTTCGCTCATTCTTTTACGTTTTAACTCCCTTATCGGGTATGTTTTAACTCTCTAATCAGGGATTCAAATTTCAAAGTTAATATTAAATATTAATTTGCCAAATTTAATTATTTTTTATTATTCTCGCAGAAATTAGCTTAACATCTTCAACAGGTCGGTCGTTGGAGTCTGTTTCCACCTTCTGAATTTTGTCGACTACATCCATTCCTTTGAGCACTTGTCCGAAAACTGTGTAGGCCCCGTCAAGGTGAGGAGCCCCACCGTTTGCAAGGTAATCATCCTTCAGATTTTGAGGCAACGGTTTTATTTCCACAGACTCTTCTGTCTCCTTAATCAGTTTCCGGCGGAGCTCTTCAAGCCCAGCCTCATCGCCCTTAGCTCGCATCTGTTCGATAGAGTCTTTGTTTTCTGACACAAGCTGACGGAATCTTTTCTGAAGAGCCTCATCGTTCTGCTTCATCTCCATAGCTTGCAACTGAGCTTCCGAGACATCTCTTCCGGTAACGATATAGAATTGTGATGCTGAGCTTCTTCTTTCGGGATTAACGTTATCGCCTGTTCTTGCCGCAGCAAGAGCACCTCTTTTATTATAATGTTTCGGATATTCTATTTCTGCCTCGACCGTGTAGCCGAGATCTCCGTCACCAAGCATTTCTCCTGCTTTCGCATTTTTAGAGTTCGGATCCCCGGTTTGAATCATAAAACTGTCAATCACCCTGTGAAACAAGACTCCATCGTAGAATCCCTCTTTCACTAATTTGAGGAAATTGTCACGATGTAAGGGCGTATCGTTGAAAAGTTCCACAATTATATCACCCATAGTGGTTTTAAGCTCCACAACAGCGTCGGTCTTGTCATAAACTGGTTCCATTTCGACAGAATTTTGAGCCATCGCACCGAATGTGGCAAAAAGCGACATGGTGACATATAGCAAACGATTTTTATATTTTAGATAGCTTTTGTTCATCTTTCCCTATAATAAAAGGTTTTTCGGTTGACAAATATACATTTTTCACCAATCAGATGCAAATTCCATCCCCTTTACCCTACTTATCTATTTTTATAATAGGAATTAACCATAAAACTCATGAATCTCGTCCCAAATCAATTCCATGGCCTTGTTTGATTTATAATCATTAAATTGGCATTATGAATGATTTGACAGTATCAAATATAAAGAGACAAAACGTCTTAAATAATCCTTATGCTCTTCAGAATATTCAGTAAAGAATGAATATAGAAGGTCTCCACTATCATGATAGGCAAGGGCTTTCTTGCGCTCATCTTTAATTTTGTTCGGTCGTTCTTCCGGAATCGCCACTGACACAGCTTTGCGTCCCATGGCTTGCTCC
>JAFLTM010000036.1 GCA_022509225.1 Muribaculaceae bacterium | reverse complement strand
AAAAAGAGAAAAGCATGTATTTCGTTCAGGCAGGTTGGGCAAATTCTGACTGGAACTTACGGATACTTTTCAGAAATTTCTTCAAAAAGAATAGAAAATCGGATGAAGTGGTATTGACTTCCCAATGGTATGATTCATTCCAGCAATATTATAGTCCCGATCAACAATTCTGGTTTAAAATTTCTGCCACATATACTTTTGGATTCGGCAAGAAAATACAAAGAGGAAATGAAGCTCAAAAACAAACCGGAGTTTCCTCTGGTATCCTGAAATAATCATTTTTTAAGAAAGACATTGATATCAAACAGAGAAAATAGATTCAATTTTTTTAGTATGAACTAATGCTTAAATCATGAATTTACCTTTTTATTGATAGATATTTTCTATCTCGTCTGTCTTGTCAGACCAGGATTTAACTGCTTTGGATGCCTTCCGGAGCAGTTTATATTTTTGTTCAGTATGATGTAATTCGGCAACTTTCTGCCCTGGTTTTTCAATAAATAATGGCTCCTTCGGGAGCCATTATTATAATATTCAAAGTATTTCTTGAATTTGTATTAGGCTTCAGCCTTTGCTGCCGCACCTCTCTTGCATCTTTAATACTCAAATATTCCTCGATGTCTTCAAGTTTGGAATCAATTCTATCAGAGTTGTCAAAATCCGACGGCGCACTTTAAATGTTATAAGAATTTGATATAATTTTAGTTATTTTGTAAAATATAAATATTATATTTGCACACAAATAATACAACTATGGATCCAATTATTCAAAAGAAAGCTCAAAGTTTCAGGCTATCTGTTGATCTGATAGAAAGACTTAAGAACTTGGCAAAAAGGGAAAACAGAAGTCTTAATAATTACGTTGAATGTGTGCTGTTGAATGTAGTTTATAATGAACCAAATAAAGAAACCAAAGACGCTATTGAAGAGGCTAGAAACGGAAAACTTCAGGGACCATTAGACGTATCCAGTGTAGAAGCTATGTATAAGTCAATGGGCTTATGAAAGAACTTCGATTTTCTTCACAGTATAAGAAAGATGCCAAAAGATATCGCCATTTACCTCATAAGATGGAGAAGGTGGCTTCAATCCTGCAGAAATTAAGAGATGAGGAAGAAATCCCCAAAGAGTATTCTCCACATAAATTGACAGGTGATTACAAGGATTGTATGGAATGTCATGTAGAGGGAGATCTTTTATTAATATGGATTGACGAAACCTTAAATCAAATTGGAGTTTTAAGGTTAGGTTCTCATTCAGAGTTATTTGAGAAAGGACCAAAGAGATAAAATACTTTACACTATTCATTAATTGTTCCCAACAATCCCGATATGAGGATAACACACTTATCCTAATTCCAAATAATAAAGCCCACAAAGTTATAGATCAACAAATTACTACTGTCAATCCCACTGATATTCATAGCGATATAGACTGATATCTTTCCTATTAAAACCTTGATGTAGGTTTATTAATAAAATAATGGCTCCTTCGGGAGCCATTATTATAATATTCAAAGTATTTCTTGAATTTGTATTAGGCTTCAGCCTTTGCTGCCGCACCTCTTGCAGCACGTGTGAGCTGCACTGCACAAACAACTGCATTCTTAGCGTTCATCAGTTCAAGACCTTCGAAATGGAGGTCGCCTACTGAAATACTCTTTCCAAGACCAAGGTTATCTACATTAATAACAAGTCTTTCCGGAATCTTGTCATAAACAGCTTTCACTTTCAACTTACGCATGGTGAGCTGAAGTTTACCGCCCGCCTTAACACCTTCAGCGTGACCTTCAATCTTGACAGGAACTTCCATGACAATTGGTTTCTCGGGACCAACTTCAAGGAAGTCTATATGAAGCACAGTATCTTTCACCGGTTGAAACTGGAGATCCTTCATCACAGCTTTCCTTGTTTCTCCATTCAATTCAAGGTCTATTTCAAAAATATCAGGAGTATAGATAAGTTTCCTTACATCTTCCTCCTTAACTGCAATATCAGTGGTGATAATGCCGCGTTTCTTCTTGTCTGCCGGATCTTTAACCTTCCTTTTCTCTCCGTTTTTATAAACATCGATTTCCACTACTCTTTCACCTTCCTTAAGGTCTCCGGTGTAAGGCAGTTCCACTACTTTACCTCCGTTTAATACGGCAGGAATTTTCCCTTGAGCCCTCAGGCTCCTGAGGCTCTTTTTTCCTACTTCCGGACGAGCCTCCGCTTTCAATTCAAATTTTTTCATTTTTTGTGTTACTCAAAATAAGTTTACTGCTCTGCATTTAGCACAGGGAGTCGCCTCTTGTTAAGGAGACGCAAACAAATTTCCCATCACACGTCTGCTTTAAGCTCTGCAAAATTAGCAATAAAAAATGTGCCTTACAATAAAGGCACAAAATATTCTACAGATAGTTCAATTTTCAATTAAGGATATAGTAGGAAATATCATATCCGCAACATCCTGAATAAACACGCGCAAACTGCTTGATGAATGCTATTGACGTTTTTCGTGGCGTCGCATTATTATATTCAAGATTGTGTTCCGGTTGATTTTTGCTGTCTTCTGTCATAGTTGCCGGCAATAATGTTGGCATTTTAGAAAGTTTGTTTATATAACGCAACTTTCAAAAAAATATTATTACCGGCTGAAGCTATTAATGCCTAAATTGTGAGAACTATATCTTTTTCGTTTGCCAGTCTCCTCAAATTCAAGATTGCATATCTCATCCTGCCGAGCGCCGTGTTGATACTTACCCCAGTTATTTCCGCAATCTCCTTGAAGGAAAGATTCTGATAATATCTCATATTAAGAACCTCTCTCTGAAGTGGAGGGAGCTCTTTGATAAGATACTTCACATCCTCTCGAATCTGGTCTGAAATTAGGATATCTTCTATTGTGTCTTCACAAAGTTCCTTTCTGTTGAGAATATCGATATCATTTAAATCAGCACTTTGCAGATTCTCTGATTTTTCTTGTCTGAAATGATCTATTATAAGATTATGGGCAATTCTTGAAATCCATGCCGGGAATTTGCCGTTTTCAGTGTATCTTCCCTGCTTGATGGTTAGAATAGCCTTGACAAAGGTTTCCTGAAAGATGTCGTTTGCAACATCTTCATTTTTGATTATACGCAGGATATAATTGAATATTCTCTCCTGATGTCGTTTCAACAGGGCATCAAAAGCTTCATTGTTGCCCGATGCGTATGCGGTGACTAATTGTTCGTCAGTCATCTTGTTTCTTTTTGCCATCCTTTTTTATTTTATCGTTGCGTAAAGTCTTTCGATAGGCAGGATTTTATGGATTATTTTTTTTCTATTTATTGTTGTTTTATAATTTTCAATACAAATTTATTCAAATTTCAAGCCAATTGAAATCTTTTTTTACTAAAAATGGTTAAATGCCATAATAAATTTAATTTTATTCAGTTGCATCACATCGGACTTAGTTTTATGGCAACCCAGTTGTTTTCAGTTATTGTCTTTTCCAACCTGAGCCCTATGGCACTTGCCTTTTCCATCACAGACGGTAGATCTTTTTCATAAAATCCACTTAACATCATTGATCCGTCGGGTTTTAACTTTGACTTATATTTACCCATATCGTTTAATATGACGTTGAGATTTATATTGGCAAGAATATAATCTACCGGTTCAAGATTATCAATAGATTCTGCATCCCCGCATATCCACTCTATTTTTTCATTATTTAAAACCCCGTTTTCACATGCATTTTGATATGCAAACTCATCTATTTCAACTCCCGTTGCTTTTGCACATCCTTTTTTCTTGCATAAAATGGCAAGAATCCCTGTCCCGGTTCCAATATCAATAACAGTTTTGCCTTGCATCGGTTCATCAAGCAGCAACCTGATCATATTCGATGTCGTGAAATGATGCCCGGTACCGAAAGCCATTTTAGGATCTATGACAATATCTATCACCGCTTCAGGCACATCTTGATGGAATGAAGAATGAATAACACATTTTCCATCTATCACAATCGGTTTGAAATAGTTCAGTTCCCATTCCCTGTTCCAGTCCTCTCCTTTTATAACTTTTGATTCAAGTTTGTAGTCAACAGGCATAGGGAATTCTCTTAAAATGGCTTCCACAACCTCCTTATTGTATCGGTCATCCCTGATATATCCGGTGAGCCCCCTCTCATCAGGTTCAAATGTCTCAAAACCTTCGTCGGCCAGGAATGCCGCCAGAAGGTCGGTGATATCAACATTGCATTCTTTGATATCTATTCTAACCGATCTATAATCGTACATATATTTTACGTAAGACTAAATTTGATTTTTATTCAGGCTTGAAAATTACATTTATTTTATTACGTCTGCAATATTGATTTTAAAGAAAATTTAAATAAATTTGCAAGTACAGGACTCTAAAAATCTAAACCTAAAAATTAATAATTATGTCAAAAATCACAGTTGTTGGAGCAGGTAATGTGGGTGCAACAGCAGCCAATGTGCTTGCCATAAGAGGCGTTGCTGATGAAGTTGTCATGATCGATATCAAAGATGGTGTGTCTGAAGGCAAGGCTATGGATATGATGCAGACCGCCAACCTTCTTGATATGAACACCAGAATCAAAGGTGTCACCAATGATTATGATGCCACCAAAGGCAGCGACGTCGTTATAATTACTTCAGGAATTCCGCGTAAACCGGGAATGACAAGAGAGGAATTGATCGGCGTTAATGCAGGTATTGTTAAATCTGTAACCGAAAATGTGCTTGCACATAGCCCCAACGCAGTTATTATCTGTGTCTCAAATCCCATGGACACCATGACATATCTAATTCATAAAGTGTCGGGATTGCCTAAAACAAGGATTATAGGCATGGGTGGTGCACTCGACAGCAGCCGTTTCAAATATTATCTGAGTGCAGCCCTTAAAGCAAATCCTAATGAAGTTGAGGGAATGGTTATAGGCGGTCACGGCGACACAACCATGATTCCACTAAAACGGTTTGCAACTCTGAGAGGTATTCCGGTTTCAGAATATCTTGATGCCGAAACCCTTGACAAGATTGTTGCAGACACAATGGTGGGTGGTGCCACGCTGACAAAACTTTTGGGAACATCTGCCTGGTATGCACCGGGTGCTGCAGCTGCAGAAGTAGCAGAGGCTGTAATCCATGATCAGGATGCAATAATTCCTTGTTCAGCCCTCCTTGACGGAGAATATGGTGAAAAGGATATCTGTGTTGGCGTTCCATGTCTGCTTGGCAAAGGTGGCATCAAGAAAATTATTGAGTTGCCACTTAACGAAGAAGAAAAAGATCTTTTCAAAAAGAGCGCAGATGCAGTGAGAAAAACAAACGATGCACTTCCCGTTTGATTAAAAAATATTCTGTATCAAACTTAAAAAAGAAATGCCCGAAGTTTCGGGCATTTCTTTTTATAAGACTTAATATCGGTTTGAAATATTAGCCGTAAATTACTTGATAGGCAATGTATTCACCTATCAAAGAGAGAATCATCAAGACACCGCAGATGGCTGCAATAACCTGTAATTTTTTCCCTGCATAATAACTGAATTTGAATATATACACAGCTGCAAGCTGAGAAAAAATCATCATGAATGCAAAAAATTCATCTATGAAGGCCCACCAAACCGGCCGCAGTCTAAAAGTTATAACTATTACAAAGATAATAACTAAAAAAGCAATCCACGCCGCCGGTTTTGACCTCAATATATTAGTCATCTTCTTACTCTTCCGCAGCTATAACTTCTGAACCAAGAACTTCCTCTTCAACTTCTTCGCTCTGAATATTCGGCAATTCAAGCCCATAATGGTTCTTGGCATCAAGAGCCTTGAGAGCAACCCCCAGAATCAATGCCATAACACCTAAACCGGCAAACACAAGCATTGGAACCGTGTAATTATAATCCAATGGGTTATCAACTCCGGGATTGCTGGCAGCCAACACAGCTCCTATTATCATAGGGAAGGCATAGAGCCCGATATTTTGAATCCAGAAAATAACTGCATATGCTGATCCCAATAATTTGTTATCTACCAATTTGGGAACTGACGGCCATAAAGATGCCGGAACAAGAGAGAAACTTATACCTAACAATATGATGGCACCATAAGCCACAAGTTCTGAATGTGTAGCCGGAAGAACCAATGCAAATGTCAAGTGACACACGATCATCAGCAAAGCTCCGAAAATAAGCATTGTGGCTCCCTTACCCTTCCTGTCAAGAAAATTTCCAAGCAACGGTGTCACTGCCGCTGCTCCCAATGGAAATACGAAGAATACAAAACCGGCTTCCTGGGCAGTTATCCCGAGATTGCATTGCAACATGTTGATAGCATATTTCTGGAACGGGAAAATAGCTGAATAATAAAGCACACACAATAATGATACTATCCAGAACACTTTCGATGAAAATATATATTTCAAATCGGATACTTTAAACGGATCATCCTTCTCCTCTCCGTTTGTGCCCATTTCATTTTCAAGTTTCTTATCCATAAAGGCATATACTATAAATGAAACCAGACCTATCAGAAGCAGCAATACCGACACCGCCAAAGATCTTGAAACATTTATATTGCCACCCAACGTTGCAAGGAATGGAGAACCTAAAACAACAACGGCCACACCTACTCTCGCAAGTGCCATTTCAGTTCCCATGGCCAATGCCATCTCCTTGCCTTGAAACCATTTAACGATACCTCTCGACACAGTAATGCCGGCCATTTCACAACCGCAACCGAAGATCATAAATCCAAGAGCAGATAGTTTTGCTGATGCGGGCATCCCGGCATAAAATGGCGTGATGTTCCACCACGACATGGGCAGATTCATAAATTTATCCATCCATCCTGCCAAGGCACTCGTCTGAAAGGCATCGGTCAAGGCATAATAATTAACCGCACCCCCCACAAACATGACTGCTCCCGAAAGGATGGCAGTGAATCTCACTCCCATTTTGTCAAGAATTATTCCTGCAAAAATAAGGAAGAACACAAAAACATTCAGGAATGTTTCTGAACCTGCAAATCGTCCGTAGGCATCGGGATTCCATCCTTTTGTGTTTTGTAAAAATTCCTGCAGGGGCGAAAGCACATCCATGAATATATATGCAAAAAACATTGCCGATGCCAGCAATACAAGTGCTGTCCAACGTGCCCATGCTTTGTCTCTCAATAATTCAGTCACTGCTGAATTTCCATTTTGTTCGTTCGACATCTCAATAAGTTAATTCAGTTTAGGATTATTTTGCAAAATTAATAAAAATATCGGTAGCACAGCCTCATGATTATAAGACTTTATTCATCTCTGAACCCAAACCTTAAACGTATATTTGTTTTTAATATTTCAATTTAACTAAAAAATAGTAAATTTGCATCTATAAACAATCTTATTGACTAAAATTTAAAGCGCTATGATGAACGCACAAGACATCAAAAACGGCACATGCATCCGATTAGATGGTCGTCTATATTTTTGTGTAGAGTTCCTGCATGTAAAACCGGGTAAGGGAAACACTTTCATGAGGACAAAACTTAAGGATGTGGTCGACGGCCGCGTGATAGAGCGTCGTTTCAATATCGGTGAGAAACTGGAAGATGTGCGAGTTGAACGTCGTCCTTATCAATATCTCTATGCCGATGGTGGTGACGATATTTTCATGAATAATGAAACTTTCGAACAGATTCCGATTCATAAAGATCTGGTGACCGGTTCTGAATATATGAAAGAGGGTGACACCGTTGAAGTTGTCAGCGATGCATCAACCGACACTGTGCTTTTTGCAGAAATGCCTATCAAGACTGTTTTAAAAGTAACTTACACCGAACCCGGTCTGAAGGGTGATACGGCAACCAACACTCTCAAACCGGCAACCGTGGAAACGGGTGCGACAGTCAGAGTGCCTCTGTTTATTAACGAAGGTGAACTTATTGAAGTCGACACAAGAACCGGTGATTATGTAGGAAGGGTTAAATCCTGACAGGATATGCCCCGAAATTCACAGCCGAGTTTTTCAATTATTGTACCTGTTTATAACAGGCCCGCGGAAATTAAGGAACTGCTTGAAAGTCTGATTAATCAATCCGACAACGACTTTCAGGTGGTTATAGTTGAAGATGGTTCTTCAGATACCTGTAGGGATATTTGTAATGAAAAATCTTCATCTCTCAATCTAAAGTATTTTTATAAGGATAATGAGGGGCGCAGCATCGCCCGAAATTATGGCATCGACAGAGCCGACGGAAAGTATCTTCTTTTCGTCGACTCTGATTGTTTGATGCCTACCGATTATATTCAATCAATAAAGAAGAGTCTTGAATATTCACCTGCCGATTGTTTCGGAGGACCCGATGCCGCTCACGAATCTTTCTCAGATATCCAGAAAGCCATCAACTTCTCCATGACCTCTTTTTTTACAACCGGTGGCATTCGGGGAGGCAAAAGAAGTCTTGAAAAATTCACGCCCAGAACCTTCAACATGGGTTTCTCTAAGGAAGTTTACAACAAGGTGGGTGGATTCCGCGAAATGTTCAGTGAAGATATCGATATGAGCACACGAATCAAACAGGCCGGATTCAGTGTTCTGTTATTTCCTGATGTAAAAGTTTTCCATAAAAGAAGGATAGATTTTAAAAAATTCTGGAAACAAGTTCATATTTTCGGAATGTCACGAATCACGCTTCACCTTCTCTATCCGGGTTCCATGAAACTGGTGCACTGGCTTCCTGCTCTTTTTGTTATCGGATGTGTCGGGTTTATAGTGGCTTCATTTTTTAACAAATGGTTTCTAATTCCCCTATTAGCCTATATACTTATAATTTTCATTGCGGCAACTCTTTCAAATAAAAGTGTCAGGATAGGTGCATATGCCGTGCCCGCTTCATTTATTCAATTATTTGGATATGGCACCGGATTTTTACGTGCCTTTACAGGCAAAATCATATTGCGAAAAGGCCGTGATATTGATGACGAAATAAAAAGGCGTAAGGGGCAGTGACACCTTAACCTATTAGCAAACCTTAGTAAATGGATTCCTATAACCCTGAATATAAGATTCCCAAGACTGTAAAGGAAATGGATGCCGACGATCAGCCTCGGGAGAAAGCAGAAAAATTCGGCTGCGGAGTTTTAAGTGTTCCCGAATTATGGGCGATAATCCTTAGAACGGGAACTCCTGGATACCCGATCACTGAATTATGCCGTGATCTCATGAGGGATAACATGGGTTCATTACACCGATTAGAAAGAAGGACCAGAAATGAGCTCCGACGTCTCAAAGGCATAGGAGCCACAAAAAGCATCCAGGTGGAAGCTGTAATGGAATTAATCAAAAGATATTGCTCTGAAGATATTCCTCAAGATGAATGTATCCGACAATCTTCACAGATTTATTCCAGAATGCGCCATAAAATCGGCAATCTTGATCATGAAGAAATATGGATGCTCCTTCTTAACCGTAGGAATCAGGTGATAAGAGAGATAGGGCTTACGTCAGGCACGAGCACATCCTCGATTTTTGATACAAAAAATGCAATCAAACTGGCGCTTCTTGAAAATGCTGAAAGTATAATTCTGTGTCACAACCATCCCTCAGGATCCTTGAACCCGAGCATCCAAGATGACAAGTTGACAAGAGATTTTAAGGCCGCTTGTGACTGCATGACCATCAAACTTCTGGACCATATTATTGTCACATCCAACGGCTTCTACAGCTATCGCGATTCTTCCAAATTATGATATTTTAGTCGTGTAGCAATTTGTTGATCAGTGTGTCAACTCTTTCCTTCCTAACCAACTTATCGGCATCTGCCATATCAGGGGTTGACCCCTCTTCTAACCTGAATAGTGTCTTAATAAAAATAATTCTCCGGCAGCGGTCTTCAATGGTTTTTAGATCCAAATCTCCCGAATTAATTTTTTCAATCAGTGAAGTATATTCCGATTTCAAATCAACCGGCAACAGAACAATATCTGCCCCCGCCTTTATGGCATCTACAGCGCTGTATCCTCTGGCACCTCCCATATTGAAGCCATCGGTTATCACGAGACCCTCAAATTTCATCTCATCTCTCAACAGGCCGGTGAGTATATCGTAGGATACTGCAGCCGGTTCACCATTCGGTGAGAGTGCTTTCACGTCTAGATGACCCGCCATAACTCCGCTCAAACCGGATTCTATATACCTGGCAAATGGATAAAGGTCGGTAGAATCCATCGCTGTTATACTTTTATAAATTTTCCCCGGTCTGTAATGTGTGTCGGCGATTGCACTTCCATGTCCCGGAAAATGTTTTGCCACGCTCACCACTCCACCCGACTCTAATCCTTTGGCGTATGCTATGGCATAGTCTGAAACAAGGTGCGGATCGTTGCCAAATGATCTCATCCCTATTGGCCCACCGGAAGACAACGATAGGTCTAAAACTGGTCCTAATATCATATTCACCCCCACTGCCCTGCTCTCTTCCGCAATTTCCCTGCCATAATCATAAAGAAGACTATCTCCCAAATTTTTATTGATTCTCCCATTTTTTGGAAAAACGTTCCCTCCCTGAAGTCTCATTCCTAATCCCCATTCTGCATCCAAGGCCACAAACATGGGTACATTTTGCTTTCTCGCGAACTCTCCTATGATTGCAACACTGTCTATCTCACCACCCATCAGGATTATGCCTCCCACGTGGTAATCTTCAACAATATTTTTCAAATTTTTCAATGCCTGGCCGGTTTCATCTGCATATACTGCAGGCATGAAACATTGACCTGCCATCTCCTCAAGGGTTAACGTGGCCAAAATTGAATCCGTCTTGCTTTTGGCTAATTCAGTATAATCGGATTTCCGGTATTTACTGACAATATCTTGTCGCTCAAGTTCCTCACATCCCTCGGTTCCTCTTTTTATGCAGGATGTGAAAATAATTATTGAGCATAGAGATATGAATATTGTCTTAATCAATAAAAAATAAACTGATAAGTATTATTTTACCACATCGTTAACGTCAACAACGAATCTACTGTTACAATCCGGTGAAATCATCAGCCCGAGTTCCTGTTGTTGTTTTATCCAGTTTAGGATTGGCACTGCAACCACCTCATCCGACTCATAGATCTTTTTATGGTTGGCAAGACTCACAAGGTCGTCATTTCCTTCCGCAACATAATCTATAGTGGCAACAGTGTAATACTTCGATGGATCCATAGGCCTTCCGTTTAATATCACATTTTTAAGATTGCCATTCGAATCTGTTATAACCCTGATTTGGGAACTCACTGCTTCCCCACCTTTTCTCGCACTTATTTTTAACGCCTCGATTATATCTGAACCTTTGACTTCTATTAAAACAAATTTATTGGAGAATGGATAGGTGGAAAGGATCTGACCTTCGGTTATCGCTCCCTTTGGCATGGGATGCCTGATACCTCCAACATTCATGATTGCCAAATCTACATCCTTATCATATTCTCCGGAAAGTTTCAATTTTTCCGCCATCTCCCTGCCGAAAGCATATCCTATATCAGCTGTGAGATTTGCTAAACCTCCGGTTCTTTCTTTCTCCAAATCGTATGCTGAATATGCTATAACTACATGGTTGACCGAATCTACCTTATTACGATACGGTTCCAAAAAGTCAATCATTGTTTTATCAAGCTGTGAGGAATCAAACCTGTCAGTCACCGGTATGAGCTCGTATTGGAGTTCTTCACCTGATGACAAGGGTAACCGGTCAAGATCAACGGTTACTTTACCGATATATATTCCCTGCTTCCCGGCCTGGACAATCCTCACGGGTTTCCCCTCGATATTCTCAATTAGTGATGGATTGATTTCAGGATGCTCCGGATCAATCAATGTATGGGTATGACCCCCGATAATAAGGTCTATGTCTCTGCTTGCTTGCGCAAGCTCCACATCAGAGGTTTTCTCATTTACTTTGCCGTAGCCAATATGGGACACCACAACAACCATGTCACAGTTTTTCTCCTGTTTTAGAAAGGCAGCCATTTCATTAGCCACCGGAATCACCTCCTTAAAATTGACGTGGATATTTTTTTGTGAAATTATACTTGCCGGATCTAAGTTTATACCGATAAAGCCTATCTTTTTATCTCCAATCTCCCTTATTGAGTAGGGTTTGAATACACCTTCAAGTTCAGTGCCTGTGAAATCGTAATTTGCCGACAAAGGCTCTCCTTCTATAGCCTTATAATATTTTGCCAGAGACTCCATGCCATTGTCAAACTCATGGTTCCCGACAATCCTGTAGTCATATCCGCTCATGTTCATCAACGGGTATTCAACATCCCCGCCAAAATACTTGAAATAAAGAGTGCCCTGCACAACATCGCCGGCGTCAACCGTAATCACATTTTTCTCGACATTCCTGACAGAGTCAAGTATTGCCTTGCGTTGCAGTATGCCGCTCGTTCCGTCACTCATAGGATCAATCGACGAATGTGTGTCGTTAGTATGAAGAATTACAAGGTGTTCTGCCTGGATCTGAAGACAAAACACCATTGTTCCTAACATCAGGAACAATGGTGTTATCCCTTTAAGATATTTCATTTTCAATTAGATTTAACCGAAAACTATATATGAAATATTCAATCCTCAATTAGGTTGTTTCCATCCATATCAGCCGGCTGTGGTAACCCCATGATATGAAGAATTGAGGGTGCAACGTCAGCAAGTTTGCCATCTTTCACCTTTGCATTCTTGTTGCCGACATAAATAAACGGCACAGGATTGAGGGAATGTGCGGTATTGGGTGTGCCATCTTCATTAAGGATATAATCTGCATTGCCGTGATCAGCTATGATTATGGTTTGATAGCCATTGGCTTTTGCTGCTTCAACCACTTTCCCCACACATTTATCCAATGTTTCTATAGCTTTTTGAACCGCAGAATAAACTCCCGTATGGCCAACCATATCACCGTTTGCAAAGTTAACCACGATAAAATCATATTTCCTGGTGTCGATTGCATCCACAAGTTTTTCCGTTACTTCAGGAGCACTCATTTCCGGTTGTAAATCATAAGTGGCTACTTTAGGCGAGGGTACAAGTATCCTGTCTTCACCTTCAAAAGGCTTTTCACGCCCCCCGTTGAAAAAGAACGTTACGTGCGCATACTTCTCCGTTTCTGCTATATGCAGCTGCTTTTTATTATTCTGCGACAAATATTCAGAAAGAGTGTCAGGAACATCCGATTTTGCAAAAAGAATGTGGACTCCCTTGAAAGAATCATCGTAAGGGGTCATGCAGTAATACTGCAAATCTGGAATCGGATTCATCCCGTCTTCCGGATGCTGGGTCAAAACTGTGGTGAGCTCTTTTGCACGGTCGTTCCTGTAATTGAAGAATATGACTACATGTCCCGCACCGATCCTGCCATCTACTTTGTCGTTTACAATCGGTTTGATAAATTCATCAGTTATGCCCTCTTCGTATGATTCTTCCACAGCCTTGAAAACATTGTCTGTCTTTTTCCCTTCGCCGTAAACCAACATATTGTAGGCTTCTTTCAGACGTTCCCACCGTTTGTCACGGTCCATTGCATAATATCTTCCAACAACAGATGCGATCACCCCCGCACTTTTTTCACAATGTGAACTTATTTCTTTCAGGAATCCCTCTCCGCTTTTCGGGTCAGTGTCTCTTCCATCCATAAAACAATGGATAAAAACGTCCTGGAGTCCATATAATTTTGCCGTGTCACACAGAGCATAAAGATGATCAAGGCTTGAATGAACTCCACCTGCAGATGCAAGACCCATGAAATGAATAGGCACATTATGCGTCCTGGCATATTCAAACGCCGATTTCACCTCCGGATTGTTGGCAAATGATCCGTCGGCTATCGCACGATTGATTTTAACAAGATCCTGATATACCACTCTTCCAGCCCCTATATTAAGATGACCTACCTCGGAATTTCCCATTTGCCCGTCCGGCAATCCTACATTCTCACCGCTTGCCTGCAGTTTGGAGTGCGGATAGTCGTTCATAAGGCTATCAATATAGGGCGTGGGAGTGTTGTAGATGGCATCCTCTTTTCCATGACTGCCCAGTCCGAAGCCATCCAATATTATAAGTAACGCTTTATTCGACATTGCAATTTATTTTTTCTGTTCCTTACTAATTGGTATATATGCAAAAATACAGATTTTTTGACACATACACAAAACAAAATCTCCGCCTGAATTGACGGAGATTTTTCTTTTATCTTGATAAATATTTATGCTTCCGGCTTGTCTGTTTTTTTAACCCTACGCTCTTTAATGCGGGCTTTTTTACCGGTGAGATTACGAAGATAATACAATTTGGCTCTTCTTACTTTACCATATTTGATCACAGTCACTGATTCTATAAACGGTGAATCCATCGGGAATATCCTTTCCACGCCTATTCCGTCTGAAATTTTTCTGACCGTGAATCTCTTTTTATCCTCACTGCCGCTGATCCTTATAACCACTCCGCGGTATTGCTGGATCCTTTCCTTGTTCCCTTCCTTGATTCTGTAAGCAACATTTACCGTGTCGCCGGGGCCAAATGAATCAATTTGTTTTTTAGGAGTTGCAAACGACTCCTCTACGATTTTAATTAAGTCCATTGTTGATTTATTTTAATTTTATCTGCAATGTAACAAGCCACTTTTCTTGCCAGAGATTGCAGTCCGGCTGCAAAGTTAAATAAATTTTACAAAAACTCATTAATATCGATGCCCAAATTTACCATTAAAGTGGAGGCACCCCTTTGGGGCAGTGCGTAGGAAGCGCCTATCGACCATGCTTTAATATTAAATCCGGCTCCTATTGAAAAACCCGACAACAGGCTTCTCCGATAAGAATCCATGTCTGTCATTGTTTTATAATTATATCCCATTGTCAAATAAAGGCTCCTAATCGGATCATATTCTATCCCCAGCACTATATGACGGAAAAAGTTCTTCAAAAATCCGCCGCTCTTCATCACTCCTTCCTCATTGTTAGTGTGATAGTAATACGGGATTTTCCATCTCACAAGGTTATCGGCTGTTATTGAAAATGAGAACTGTTCGCTCAATCCTTTTGTAATACCTATTTGTATGTCGAATGGGAGTCTGTCATATTTATCTTCGAATCTTTTGATTTGTCCTCCCATGTTTTTAAGAACAAATCCTAATGAAAAATCATGGAATTCGTCATAATAACTTAATCCCAGGTCGGCTGCAAGAGCCAGTGCCGTATATTTCTCATATCCGCTATACACAAATTTAACATTGATACCTCCGCGTAGGCTATAAGTAATATCATGGGAGTATGTCGCCTCCACTATTATATCTTGAACCGAGAAGTCTCCTGTTTCAAATCCCTCGGGATCATAACCCTGAAAGCTCCCATAATTCAGATATCTCACTCCTGCTCCCCACGCGCCATGTTCTCCTGTTGCCATCGCAAATCGGGCTCCGGCAAAGTTAGAAACACCGAAATATAGCATATAGCCCACATTTAACTGCATGTTATTTTCCGGACCAATTAACGACGGGTTCTGGTCGGCAAGATTAATATCGGAATGCAATGACGAAATGTTCACCCCTCCCGAACCCATGACAAAGCTTGAGCTTGGAATGTTAAGAAAATCGTAGGCCGAAACACCCTCCTCTCCCCTGATTTTGGAAGGGTTGCATATCAGCACAGTCATAATTAAAAGTGTGACCTTGAACCGTTGTGTCAGGTTATTCATATTCTTTTAACGATATTTACACGGCCCCTATTATAGTATTCTTCACTTCTTTGTGTCCTTTCAAAAATAATTTTTGATCTTAGAGTATGAAAAGACATTCTTCCCTCCCCACTAACCCCGGAAGGGTTGAACAGTGGGAACTTTTGAAGATAGTCATTTAAAGGTAAGTTCTCAATTCATAAGTGAACTGTGAAAATATTCTAAACATTACTAAATAAATTAATCTTGGGAAATCATTTTTTTGCAAAATTGCTCGCGGTGTTTATATTTGCATCATCAAGGAGAATAAAATATGAATAAATATTCTTTGACGGTTCTAATTTTATCTATTACAAGCCTGTTTTTTCATAATCAGTTGAATGCCCAGACTTTCAGAGTAAGCAACGGAAGTATGGTCAATGGATTCATTGAATACACCGAAGTGTTCGAGTATGACTATGTTGACCTTAAACCCGAATTCCCGGGAGGAGGCAGGTCTCTAATCAACTTTATCAATTCCAATAGAAAATATCCCGAACAAGCTTATAGAGAGGGTATCCAGGGAAGGGTAACATGCTCGTTTATTGTTAATGTAGATGGCAAGTTAAGCCATATCCGGGTATTACGTGGCGTGGAGCCATCTTTGAATGATGAAGCAGTAAGAATAATTTCAGAAATGCCCGAATGGACACCGGGACAAATTAATGGTCATAATGTGCCTGTGCGTGTGGTTTGTGCAATTCCGTTCAGGAGATAAAACTTGACTTTGGTTATAGATTAATAAAAAAAGACGGGATTTTCAATTTTGAATCCCGTCTTTTTTAGTTATATGTCCTTTCTTCTTTACACCAAAGAAACGGCAATTTCCTCATCATTCTGAGCTATCACAACCTTGCCTTCTCTTCCGAGCCAGCCAAGGGCTGCCATAATCTCATCTTTTTTCAATTTGGTGGCTTTCTTGAGCTCTTTAAGACCCAAAAGATGAGTTTCTGTTTTTTCAAGAGCCTGGTAAACTTCACCGGCCCATGTTCCTATTGATTCGATGTTCATTCTTTTCTGATTTAAATTAAACTTATGTTTCAAATTCTGATTATGAAATATGAAACCTTCTATAATTATAACAATTTCAGACTGCAAAGTTAATTAAAAAAATCATAATATTTTTAATTTCTACTCAAAAAAGCTTATCCTCTCCTCTTTTTATTAACTGAAAACCTTGTATTTATGCCATATTGAAGTTTAATTATAAATCTGTGGGGAAAAGAAATTTTCTTTGAAAAATTCGTTATATTGAAGTATTTTTGCAATCTCTTTATTCGAATGAGCTAAATTAATTTCACCTTTAATCTAAATGAATAAAGTCTCCGGGAAAAAAAATTCCCCAAGTTCCCTGACCGTGGGAAGAGTGGTCAAAAATAATGGCAGCGCTTATGTTGTAAAGACAGAAGAGGGCCAAATTTTGCCTGCAAGGATCAAAGGTAATTTCCGAATAAAGGGCATACGTTCTACAAATCCGTTGGCTGTAGGGGATCTGGTAAAATTAGAACCCCCGACTGAAACTGACTATGTCTCTTACATTAAAGAGATTCTTCCAAGAAAAAATTATATAATCAGAAAAGCCTCTAATCTATCTAAGGAGAGTCATATATTGGCTGCAAATATCGACCAGGCTTTTCTTGTGGCTACAATTTTCAATCCGGAAACCCCGCTTACTTTTATCGACAGATTTCTTGCAACAGCCGAAGCTTACGCAGTCCCCGTCATTATAATCCTGAATAAAGCCGACTTATGGACTCACGAAATCAAAGAATATGCAAACGAATTAAAAGCAGGGTATGAAAAAATAGGGTATCCCGTGATTTTCACCTCTACTATCGAGGACATCGGATTGAATGAAATCATGGAAATGTCACGAAACAAAATTTCTTTACTGGCAGGCAACAGTGGTGTGGGAAAATCTTCTATTATAAATGCTCTTGTTCCGGGACTAAAATTAAAAACCGGCGAAATTTCCGACACACACCATACCGGTACACACACCACAACTTTCTCGGAGTTGATAGATCTTCCCGGTGGTGGAGCTTTAATTGATGTGCCTGGAATAAAAGGATTCGGCACCATTGAATTTGAGCCGGCACAAGTGAGTCATTATTTCCCGGAGATTTTTAAATTTTCAGAGAATTGCAGATTCGGAAATTGCAGGCATCAGGGCGAACCGGGATGTGCTGTCACGGAAGCTGTTGATTCCGGTGAAATCATGCCAAGCCGTTTTGCCTCCTATCTCTCTATCTTCGATGAAGTGTCGGGTGCAAATAACGATGACAAATACCGCAAACCTTTTTAAAAACCCGGTCATTCCTCTGCCAGAAGTGCTTCAGACAGGAAGTGTTCAAGTTCCGGCGCACTCAGTTTTATCTTGAATTTTCCACCCTCGCTCACTGAGATATTCCCCGTTTCTTCACTCACAACAACGCAGATAGCATCTGTGGCCTGACTCATGCCCAGTGCGGCCCTGTGCCTTAATCCCAATGTCTTGGGTATATCCATGTCATGGCTCACCGGAAGGATACATCCAACCGATTTGATTTTATTGTTTGATATTATCATTGCCCCATCGTGCAAGGGAGAATTCTTGAAAAAAATATTCTCTATTAATCTCACATTTACATCGGCATCAATAATATCCCCCGTAGCCTCATAATTTGTCAAAGGCATTTCCCTTTGAAAAACAATAAGCGCTCCTGTCTTGGTCTTACTCATGCTCATACATGCATACACCACCGACATGATTTCCTGTCGCCTGGAGTTATTATCACCGTCATGCTTGAAAAATCGTTTGAAAAATTTAATTCTTCCATGGGAGCCGATGTCAGTGAGAAAACGCTTGATCTGATCCTGAAAAATAACCACAAGCACTATAAGTCCGATGCCCATGAACTTATCAAGAATGGAGCCCGTGAGACGCATATCGAATATTTCTGACGCAAGCACCCATAAAACAAAAAAGATCAGCACTCCATAAAACAGACTGATTGTGCCGCTGCTTTTCATCATCTTATAGATATAGAAAAGCATGACCGCTATTATGAGTATGTCTATAACGTCTTTTATTCCGAAATTAATCATAGTCAGATTGCCTCACTATTGTTTTTCATTACGCAATACAGATCCACCAGTTCCTTTGTCGCGCCTACATCATGAACCCTTAGGATATCAGCCCCTCTGTCTAAGGCAAATGCCTCAAGGGAGATGCTCCCCACCAACGAATCTTCAGGGCTCTTTCCCAATGTCTTATATATCATTGATTTTCGGGAGAGCCCCACTAAGATTGGCGTTGTAAATATATTAAATTCTTTTAAATCTTCTAATAACTTGAAA
>JAFLTM010000035.1 GCA_022509225.1 Muribaculaceae bacterium | reverse complement strand
TTAACTATTAATCCATAACTTTACTAATGCAACAATAAAATTATCAATGAAACGACTAATTGGTTTTATGAGAAGAATTTATAGTTGTATCGTTATCGGGATGGTTTCCATCACCGAGGCACAAAATTATAATAAAAAATAATAATTGCAAAATTATTTGTAAAAAATTAAAAAAAACTGCAAAATGTAACGGTTAAACAATTGGTTTATCAGTGGGTGTTACTTACATTTTTATTATTTTTGCGGAAGAGAGAGTCTTTTCAAAAAATATCTTATAAAAAAGATTCTTTTTTCAAAACTTAAAATAAAACTAATAGTCAGGAATAATGGGAAAAGTCGTTATTATTGGTGCAGGTGGAGTCGGCACAGTTGTGGCTGCCAAATGTGCTCAGAATCCGGATGTGTTCAATGAGATTGTAATTGCTTCCCGCACTAAGGAGAAGTGTGACAGGATAGCACGCAGAATCGGTGCAGATAACATAACCACCGACCAAGTGGATGCTAATTCCGTGGAGCAACTATGCGAACTGTTCAACCGTCATAAGCCGGATATATGCATAAATGTGGCTCTTCCTTATCAGGATCTAACCATTATGGAGGCTTGCCTTAAATGCGGAGTTAATTATCTTGACACTGCAAACTATGAGCCTGAAGATGACGCACATTTTGAATACAGCTGGCAATGGGCTTACCGTGAGAGATTCGAGAAAGCCGGTCTGACAGCTATACTCGGTTGCGGGTTTGATCCGGGTGTGTCAGGCGTGTTTGTGGCTTATGCTGCCAAGCATCATTTCTCGGAGATGAGATATCTGGATATAGTGGATTGCAATGCCGGAAATCATGGCAAGGCTTTTGCAACCAACTTCAATCCTGAAATAAATATAAGGGAGATAACTCAGAAAGGACGCTATTGGGAAGATGGCAAATGGGTGGAGACAGAGAATCTTGAGATTCATCGACCTCTGACATATCCCAACATCGGTGAACGGGAGTCATATCTTCTTTATCATGAAGAACTCGAGAGCCTTGTGCAGAATTATCCCACAATCAGACGTGCACGTTTCTGGATGACCTTCGGTCAGGAATATCTCACCCATCTCCGGGTAATCCAGAACATAGGGATGGCTCGTATAGACCCCGTATTGTATGAAGGCAAGGAGATAGTTCCGATTCAATTCCTAAAGGCAGTGTTGCCCGATCCGGGAAGCCTTGGGGAAAACTACACGGGAGAAACCTCGATAGGTTGCCGTATCAGCGGACTTGACAAGCAAGGCAAGGAGTCGACTTACTATATATATAACAATTGCTCTCATGAAGAGGCATACAAAGAGACCGGGGCTCAGGCCGTGAGCTATACAACCGGAGTGCCGGCGATGGTGGGTGCATATATGTTCCTTACCGGCCAATGGGTGAAACCGGGTGTGCACAACGTCGAAGAGTTCGACCCGGATCCTTTCCTTGAGAAACTGGCAGTGTCAGGACTGCCATGGCATGTTATTGTTGACGGCGATATTGAATTTTAAACCATTCCTCATATTCTCGTAATGAAGAAATTTCTTTTATTTTTAACAGCTTTCGTATCATTAGCCGCTTTCGGAATAAAAACAAAAGACGGCATCATTATTGAAGACAGTTATTACGGAGTGGAAACCCCAAAGGGCACCGTTCTTATCCAGGCCATTTCCGGAGATGTTTTCCGCGTGTCGAATTTTCCTCCCGGAATGAAACCGGAATTCCCCAAATCTACTGTCACGGATGTTATTCCGAGCAAGGTTGGCGTATGCACCAACATGACATCCAAAGCGTTCCTTGTATGCTCGGTCACCACAACTGTCAGAGTTGACCTTGCAACCGGGAAAGTAACGTTTTATGATGGAGAGGGTAACCCTATGATCGAGGAGATTTTTGGGGTGGATAATTCCGGACCGGTAAAAAAAGTGACATTGACCGGAACCAAATGGGAGAACCTTTTTGGAGGTGGAGAACGAGGCCAAAAACTGAGGCTCACCGGTGACACCCTTACTATGTATAACCGCCAGAACTATGGATACACCGAAGGAGATGCCCGACTTTCTCAGATGGGAATCTCTGTGCCATATTTTGTTTCCGATTATGGCTATGGAATCTTGTTTGACGATTATAACAAGGCCCAATTGGTGTTGGGGGATACGATAACTTACACGTCGGAAACCCCGCGGCCTCTTTCATATTACTTTTTCAACGGACATGGCACCGTGGCAGGAACAACCGAGCTCTTCACGGAGCTTACCGGCAGACAGAGCCTTCCTCCTTTCTGGGCATTGGGATACATCACATCCAAATATGGTTATCACAATCAGGACGAGGCTTTAGGCGCCATTGATTCATTGAAAACAAGAGGTTATCCGGTGGATGGAATCGTGCTTGACTTATATTGGTATGGCAAGGAAACCGACATGGGACGCCTTGAATGGAATCCACAGCAATGGCCCGACCATAAAAAAATGATTGCCGATTTGAAATCAAAGGGAGTGAACACTGTTTTGATAACCCAACCCTATATTAACAAAATAGGTGCTCTCGACAATTATAATCTTCTTTCGTCTCAAGGTCTCTTAACGAAGGACAAGTCGGGCAACACGCATGATGTCACAACATGGGTAGGGGAGGCCGGTATGTTCGATGTGAGCAATCCTGAAACCCAGAAATGGTTATGGAACCGTCTCAAAGGTCTCACTGAAGAGGGAGTGGCAGGTTGGTGGGGTGACCTTGGCGAACCCGAGGTGCACCCTGAGACAATAGTCCATGCCAACGGCGAGACTGCCTCCCAATTCCACAACAGGTATGGCAACGAATGGTCGAAGATAATCTACGACGGGTTGAGAAAAGATTTCCCGTCAATGCGGCCGTTACTGATGATGAGAGGCGGAACCACCGGACTTCAGAAATATAGCGTTTTCCCTTGGACAACAGATGTGTCTCGTTCGTGGGGCGGACTTCAGCCACAAGTGAAACTAATGCTTAATTCAGGATTGTCGGGACTTGCCTACATGAGTTCCGATCTTGGAGGATTCGCTGTTGATGAAGAAAATCCCAGCGATGAAGAACTCTACGTCAGATGGGTACAGATGGGCACTTTCACACCGACAATGAAGACACATGCCCAATATAAGCCCGAACCTTACCACTATCCGGAAAGTGAAGAGATCTTGAAAGAATATATCAATATGCGGTATAAATGGCTTCCATATAACTATACTCTGGCTTATGAAAACGCCACAAAGGGTTGGCCTCTCGCACGACCTTTTAATTTTAACGGTGACAACTCCGGATGGAAATATGCAAACATTAAGGATGAATATCTATGGGGCAACAATGTTCTTGTGGCTCCCGTGATGGAGGCCGGAGCCCGTGAAAGAGTGGTGGAATTCCCCAAAGGCACATGGATAAGCTGGTATGACGCGACTAAAAAATATGAGGGTCAGACAGCTGATACGGTTAGCGCCCCGTTAGGCAGGTTGCCATTGTTTGTGAAAGAGGGCTCATTCATACCTCAATATGACCAGCCTATTGAAAATGTCTCTCAATACGACCCTACATTCCTGACTTTGAGGTATTATCCTGCAAACCGTATCACGGAATATGTGATGTATGACGACAACAGGATGTCTCCAACCTCCCTTGCAGATAAAGCCTACCAGCTTACAACATTCACCGGGGAGAAGAATTTCGGATCTATCACTGTGAATATGAGTGCAAGCGGCAAATACACCGGAATGCCGGCAACAAAGATGATGACACTGGAGATAATGGATGTGGCAAAACCTTCAAAAGTGTCTTTGTCTGACAATTCGCCGATGGAGGAATTTGCATCACCCAAAATGATAAGGCAATACGGATGGTGTTATGACGAGGAGACTCGTGTCTTGACACTGAAGTTCCCATGGAATTACAAAGCGTTGACCGCAACCGCCTACACAAATTAAAGGGCTGTCATGTGGTAGAACCATAAGGATGAAGGGTGTGCCAAAATTTTATTTTTGACACACCCTCGATTCTTTATAAGGTATTGACTTTATTGGTAAATTTGCATAATGGTTAAAGATATCAGCATCCTGAATTACGATTACATTCTTCCGGAGGAAAGAATACCGAAACATCCATTTCCCGAAAGGGATGAATGCAGATTGCTTTTGCACACATCGAAAGGGGAGATTTACCATAAAAAATTCAAGGATTTGCCCGATCTGCTTCCTCCGGCTTGCCTGCTTGTATGGAACGATACAAAAGTGATAAACGCTCGGCTTATTTTCCACAAGGATTCGGGTGCCGTGATTGAAATATTCCTTCTCGAACCGGTTAGACCGGCTGATTACGAACAGAATTTTCAAGAAAAAGAAAGATGTACGTGGAAATGCCTGGTGGGTAATCTTAAAAAATGGAAAGAGGGGTTTCTGAAACTTGAAATTCCATTACAAAAAGAACACTCGCTCTTTCTGTCTGCAGAAAAAATAAAAAAACTACCGAAAGGAGAGATCGAAATCGAATTCACATGGAATGATCCCGAGGTGTCGTTCTCTCAAATAATTGAGGCTGTGGGCTCAATCCCGATACCTCCTTATTTAAACCGGGACTCGGAGGAGGCCGACAGCATAGACTACCAGACGGTTTTTGCATTGAGAAAAGGGTCGGTGGCAGCCCCCACCGCCGGGCTTCATTTCACTCCTCGGGTGATAGATGGGATAAAGGCCCACGGGGTAGATATAGAGAAAGTGACACTGCATGTGGGCGCAGGAACCTTCAGGCCTGTCAAAGATGAAAAGATCGGTGCTCATGAAATGCATTCAGAACCTTTTACCGTTACAAAGCTTCTTATAGAGAAACTTTGGAAATGTAAAAAAGAGGGAAGACCGATCGTGGCAACAGGCACGACCACGGTTCGAACCTTGGAATCGCTGCCATATATTGCCGGCCATATTGCTATGGGTTCTTGCCGGCCGTTTGTAGTGGAACAATGGGAACCTTATGATGAAAAAGAGTTGCCCGGAATTATGGAATCTCTCAGTATTCTAGGGGATTATATGCAGAAGAGGGATATAGGATCTTTCACTGCTTCCACTTCAATAATGATTGCACCGGGTTTCCCTTGGAGACTTACGGATGTCATAATAACAAATTTTCATCAGCCACGCAGCACCCTATTGCTGTTGGTATCTTCTTTCATAGAAAGAAAAAATGGTGCCGACGAATGGAAAAGGATTTATGAAACAGCTTTGGATGAAGGCTACAGATTCCTTTCCTATGGAGATGCGATGTTGCTGGTGAATTAAAAACTTAATTGAACACCTTTTAATTTCTAATGACAGGAAAGAACACATCAATGGAAAACATAAATCTTCCGGCTTCAAAAAGTATAGGGGCAAGATTTCTTGTGGCCACTTATTTTGCAGGCACACTCCCGGCAGACCCATATTTTGATGATTCCGAAGACTTGATGGTGCTCCAGCAGGCACTTCTTGACATTTATTCAGATGAAGAACCAATCGACTATGGAGAATCACCTATAGATGTCAATGCATCTGGAACCGCCTATCGGTTTGTCACGGCAGTATGTGCATCAAGCCCTGGAGCTGATTTTGTGGTTACAGGTATTCCAAGACTTTTGTCAAGACCTATCCGGCCCCTGACAGATCTTTTGAAACAGGCAGGGGCAAAAATTCAGCCATTGGGCAAAGATGGTGATGGACCGTTGAGAATAACCGGGACAAAAATTACCGGTGGATATTTTTCGATCAGGGGCGATATAAGCTCGCAGTTCATTTCTGCCGTAATGCTGGTGGCTCCGTATTGGACGAACGGGGTACATCTTGAGTTCACAACTCCACTGGTGTCGAAACCCTATCTTGAAATGACTGCCGGTTTAATGAAAAAATTCGGGATTCCGGTAACTCTCAACGATAAGTTTGTAGAGGTTAGCCCCGGAAACTATATCGAACCGGAAAATTTCAGTGTTGAGGCTGATTGGAGCGCAGCATCTTTCTTTTATGAGGCGTGTGCTCTCAGCGGCAAAATTATGAAAATAAACAACCTCGTTCCACCTCAAGATTCATTGCAGGGTGACTCTGTGGCTGCCTCTCGTTTCGGGATGTTGGGTATAAAATCAGATTTCAACGATAAATATGTGACCATAGAGAGAACCGATGAGGGGGAGAAGAATGTGGAATGCGACTTCACTAATTGTCCGGACCTCGTTCTTCCCTTTGCCGTGACCTGTCTCTTCTCCGAAGTGAAATTCAGGTTTTCCGGAGTGAAGAATCTTAGATTGAAAGAGAGCGACAGGCTTGAATCACTAAGGAAAGAGTCGGAAAAATTCGGATACATTATAAAAATAGGAGAAGATTCAATTGAGTGGAAGGGAGAAAGAAGGGATGGTGACTCCGACATAGTTGTCGACACCTATGGTGACCACAGGGTGGCTATGTCTTTTGCAATGGTTGCTTTTAAGACGGGAAGTATAAGGATTGCAAATCCTTCGGTTGTTGAAAAATCGTTTGTCAGATTTTGGGAGGAACTTCCGAAAATAGGTTTGGATGTGGAGCTTGGGGATAAGGAGGCTCGGGTGGTAGTAAAGTAAAAAATAGGAGAGGAGAGAAATGCAGGGGGCGTTGGTTATTCTGGCAGCAATGGTTGTGATAGGTGTTTTATTGTTTGTGACAGACAAAACCTACTTCAGACATCATCATGGCAACACACATGTCTCTCCCGAGGATGATAATGAGGGGAATGGAACTTCCCGGGAAGTGTCCATTGAAAATAAGAAGGGAGAAGAGATATGCTGCGGATTACATCTTGTTTGTGAAAAAACAGGGTTGTCGCCTGTTTCTGATGAAATCATCTATTATGATGACGAAGAATTAGACCGGTTCGCCGGAAGGTTGCCGGAAAGTTACACAGCCGACGAGACGGAAGAGTTCAGGGATGTGCTGCTTACGCTGATACCCGGGGATGTTCCGGGTTGGGCAAGGAGTATGACTTTACGCAGGATAGAACTACCGTATGAGGTGAAAGAGGAATTGTTGATGATAGTTAGTGAACTTCGCGAATCTGTACCCTGATTAAAAATTAGAAATAGTTTTATCAATTTCATACGTTATGTCGCCATCAGGAGTTGGCACGAAGACATGAATAAGGCCATCATCTTCTTTTGTGCCCGTGTCACCTTCTTGTTGGTTCGGGCCTTGAGATGAGGGAACAAATGCCGATTTGATAGTGGTGATATAATTTTTTCTTGCGGGAACATTTCCTGCTTCCAATTTGTATTCCTTGGAATTATCACCTGAGGTGACTTTAAAAGTCAGGTCCTGAAGATTTGTTTGTGATTTGGGTGCAAGCGTGTAATAATAGAATAGTTCTCTGTCGGCATTGTCAGATTTTGGTGTTAATTTAATATCGGTAATTTTTGTGGTCTTAAAATCCACGCCGTTGTCGGCAGCTTGCTGGAATGTTTGTAGGTAGGCAATTTGTGAGACCGTTGTTGAAACATTAGAAAGATCATTGTTTGAAGTGTCGACAAATCTGATCTTAGCCACAGCCCTTTCAAGTTTTAAATCATCAATGTCGTATCTTTCGGCTTTCTTATAAATCGTTCGGGCGGCACTGAAGCAGTCTAAGTTGTCATTATTAAAGAAATTGAGATCTATATTTGATTTCGTTTGATCAGTACCCTTAAATTTAATCTCTTCCGTGGTTCCTTTGGTATCATAGAAGTAATCGCCATAAGTGCCGTCAGTAAGAGTATTTGTTTCAGGGATGTAATCTGCGAAAACGAGTATGGTGTAATTGTATTCCGGACTAACGCTAAAAGTTATCTCATTATCTTTAACCTCACCCTCGATAATCTCTTTTTTTGCAATAAAGGTAAGACCGGTGGCTTGATTGGCAGAGGTGCTGCTGAATATTTTAGCCACGTAACGGAGTTTGTAACCGGTGTGATCCGATCTTGTTTTTGTCGCATCCGGAGCTGAAACCCGCAATACGATTTCATTACTTGAAGAGGCAGGTGATTCCGGCATGTCGATCACTTCTGACGAAATGCAGGAGGAAAGGCCGATTGTAAGGAAAGGAGTGAGAAAAGATAATAATTTATGTTTCATGATATTCAAAGTTTCATAGGATATATTTCATTAATACTCGAGTTCTATTTCGCCATCCCAGACAGGGTTGACTGTGAGGCTGCCGTTAATCGGGAAAGAAAGGAAATCACCCCTGACCGTGGTGATCACTCCTCTTTTCACAGGAAATGAAAAAGGTTCCGTCCGGCTTATCACCATACCCGTGGTATTTGTTATACTCAAAGTCAAAGTCACATCCTCTTCGGGGTCGGTGAATAAAAATCCGTCGGCGATTTTAAGTTCGTCATAGTCTGCGAAAGGGAGCCACAGACCGCTGCTGCGTTCTATTTGTCCCTCACCTAATTTCACTGAACTTGAATAAATATTAAAGCCGTTGTGCCTGTTTTGTGAAAGACTCAGATTTACAAAAAAACTGTCTCCTTGCAACAGATAGGAGCGATTGTCGTCAATAAATTGACGGATATCTGTGGCTACGATATGAAATCTTGCCCCGGGGTGTTCCAATTCTATTGTCATCACCTCACTGTCACGGCTTGAATTTTGTGACATTTTGCTAAAATCAACATCTTTCAATCCGAATCCACATTGGATGGAGTCGCCGTGGGTCGTGGAATTGGTAAGCAGTTTGATATGGGAAAGATCATCGGTTTGAAAATATGGTGATGTTACCTCGTCGCCGGTTTTTTCATACCACACGCCAATCCTGTAATTCGTGGCGGCAAGAGGTTTCGAGAAAGTGTGACGCATCACACCCATTGCAAATTCATCATCGCTGAGAGTCACCACGTCACGGCAGTATGTAACTCCGTCTCTCCAAGCTTCCAGTATGAATTTATGCAAGTTGCCACGTTCCCCTGCCTTTGTCCCGAAGTCCACAATATGCAGTGCTTGGCTCCAGCGCAAATCGAATGTTACTTCAAGTTCGGCATCTATATTTTCAGGATTAACAGTTTCGCCTGTCGGGTGATCGTGGATACAGCTCTGGGTAAAAAGCATCCATACGAATAAAGCAAAAACTATGGTCAACCGGAATCTCATAGGTCGCCAATATTATAGACCACGTTTACCCCGAGGCGATCAATTCCGAAATAACTTGTGTTTCTCGTGTTGATCAAGGCACCGTTGGGCAGGTTGTAGAACTTGTCGCATCTGGTGTGGAAATATCCGGCTCCGATTGTGAATTCAAAAGCCCATTTTCTGTTGAGCTCAAGTTTATATCCATAACCTATGCCGGCTCCGAGCATCGGGGTGTCGGCATCCTGAAAACGGTTGTCTCCCCATCTTATGTTATACCATCCACAGGTGAGATGAATATTGAAATATGAGCCTTTTGAGTAGTCTTTCAGCCACCATCTGACTTCCGGCAGAATCTGCACTGTCTTGACCGAATGTTTATCTGTAATTTTCCACGGACAATACCAAAGGTCAAGATTTGCCGATATCTTTTGTGAAAAAGTGTATTCAATCCCGATGTTGGGAATTGTCGCAAGCCAGGGGAGAAGATTTGATTTTATATTCACAGTATGGACAACGGGGTTAAGTGTAGCCCGAGTCTCAAATTCAGTGTGGTCCGTTTGATCGGCAAAAGCTATCGGAATCGCTGCCGATATGATTAAAGAAAGAAATAAAATCCGTTTGATTTCCACATTTGCAAAAATAATAAAAAAGATAACGTGGAGCCTTTTAAGTCCCTTAAAATTCATGGAATAGAAGTGCCCGGAAGAATTTTTTAGTTATTTATTTGGTATGATTCTCAAAACACCTTAATTTAAGGTTTTATTTTTATGCTTCACTTTGTTTGTAAGCAAGGTTTTTTCAGAAAGGAAGTTGTTATGAAAGTAAAATCACTGTTGATTGCTGGCTTTCTTATTTGTCAAGGAATTCTAACTGTGTCTTCACATACAAAAATGGCGCCTGTGTCATTTGCTTTTGCAGGAGACATCATGATGGGAACCACATATCCGGACAATAGCAATTACCTGCCCCCGGAAGATGGGGCTAATCTTTTTCAGGATGTGGCTCATCTTTTCAAGCAGGCTGACTTTGCGGCAGCCAATCTTGAAGGCACGATGCTTGACGGACCAGGGCAACCAAAGAAATGCACGGATCCGAATCTATGCTACTTTTTCCGGATGCCTACACGATATGTAAACCATCTCAAAAATGCCGGAATTGATTTTGTGAGTGTTGCCAATAATCATGTAAATGATTTCGGTCCTGACGGATTGACTTCTACACAATCCACACTTTCCGATAATGGGTTGCTCTATGCCGGCTTGAGAGAATCATGCCCAACGGCTGTGACCACTGCTCCGGATGGAAGGAAAATAGGTTTTGCGGCGTTCGGACATAATCGCGGAACTTTGAGCATTCTTGATTTTGAAGAGGTGAGAAACACTGTGAATGATCTTAAAAAAGAATGTGATTTTGTAGTGGTTAGTTTCCATGGAGGGGGTGAGGGAGCTAAATTCACCCATGTCCCTCATGCTACAGAAACTTGTTTTGGAGAAAACCGGGGAAATGTAGAGGCATTCGCACATGCTGCCGTGGATGCCGGAGCTGATGTGGTTTATGGTCACGGACCTCATGTGCCGAGAGCAATGGAACTTTACAATGATCATCTCATTATGTATAGTCTTGGTAATTTCTGCACTCCTTTCAGGGTTAATCTTGCCGGAGTGAACGGAGAGGCGCCGCTGGTTACGGTGACTCTCAATCCCGACGGTACTTTTAAAGAGGGGAAAATAAATTCATTCAAACAGATTAAGGGGATAGGTCCGAGAAAAGATGCATCAAACAGTGTTGCAAAGACTATAAAAAAGCTGTCGCAGACAGATTTTCCCAATTCTCCTCTTGAAATTTCTGACGACGGCATATTGACCAAGAAGTAAGATAAAAGGTTAAAAGATGCTCACAAAAGTATATTCAGCCTCGATCCAGGGCATAGATGCCTTTCCCGTTACAATTGAGACTTATGGTGATAACGGCGCCATGTTTTCGATAGTGGGACTTCCCGACACTGCAGTCAAGGAGAGCCAGCAGAGGATGGTTTCTGCAATAAAGCACAGTGGGATAACTTTCCCGCACCGCCGTACCGTGATCAATCTTGCTCCGGCAGATGTGAAGAAGGAAGGTGCCGGATTTGATCTTCCCATGGCTATTGGTGTGCTAACGGCTCATAAAATGGTGTCGGCTGAACACCTCGAAGATTATATGATTATGGGGGAGTTATCGCTTGATGGTTCGGTGCTCCCGGTGAAAGGGGTTCTTCCCATGGCAATCAAGGCTCGGGAAATGGGCTTCAAGAAACTGATAGTTCCTGAAGATAACGTCACGGAGGCAGCCGTGGTCAACAAGATAGAGGTGTATGGTGTTAAAAATCTCTCAGAGGCGATAGCATTGATATCAGGAACATCTGACCTTTTACCTACGGAGATAGACACAAGAGGCATCTTTGCAGCCGAGTCTTCGGTGTTTGATTTGGATTTTTCTGAAGTCAAAGGTCAGGAAAGTGTGAAAAGGGCTTTCGAGGTCGCTTGTGCAGGAGGACATAACATACTGATGATTGGTCCTCCGGGAGCTGGTAAATCTATGATGGCTAAGCGGTTACCGACAATTCTTCCTCCTTTAAGTCTGGGAGAGGCATTGGAAACCACAAAAATTCATTCTGTTGCGGGCAAATTAAGCCGAGGCTCAATGTTGATGACACGTCGGCCTTTCCGAACCCCACATCACACTGTTTCTTCGGTTGCAATGGTAGGAGGGGGCTCTAATCCTATGCCGGGAGAGATTTCACTGGCTCATAACGGAGTCTTGTTCCTAGACGAGTTTCCTGAATTTCCGCGACAAGTCCTGGAAGTGTTGAGGCAGCCTATTGAAGACAGGACAATAACCGTTGCAAGAGCCAAATATACTGTGGCTTATCCGGCCTCTTTCATGTTGGTTGCATCCATGAACCCCTGTCCCTGCGGTTATTACGGTCATCCCACCAAACATTGCACCTGCACCCCGAGTGCTGTCAACAAGTATATGGGAAAGATTTCAGGTCCGTTGCTCGACCGTATAGATATTCAAGTAGAGATCCAACCGGTTGCATTTGATGACATGGCCAATACCGAACCGGCTGAGCGAAGTGAAGAAATAAGAAAAAGGGTTGTAAAGGCAAGGCAGGTGCAGCAAAGCAGGTTCAAGAATGAAAAAGGGATCTATTGCAATGCACAGATGAACACGAGGTTGCTCAAGAAATATGCATGGCCCGATAAGGAGGGTCTTGCCAAGTTGAAGGAAAGGATGGAGAAGCTAAACATGAGCGCTCGTGCTTTCGACAGGATTCTTCGAGTGGCAAGAACAATAGCTGATTTGGAATACACGGAGAAACTGTCGGTGGAAGAGACTGTGGGTACCCCTGTGTTAAGCCGGCATATAGCTGAGGCTATTGGTTACCGTTCCCTTGATCGGAGTGACTACGGCACCACCTTCTAAACTTTGCAATTATCAATCGACAAAGGGAGATTTGAATTAGAAATGAGTGAAGAGGAATATAAATCAATAATTGATATAATGCGGCAATACAAAGACGCTGAGGATAAGCCGCAGATAGGGATTTTCTGGTATTCGCCGGAGAAAGATGAACTGGTGGATGTGTATCTCCAAGATTTTGATTCTGTAGAGTTGCATCCCAACGGGAAAAGAATTTCAACAAAGATTCATCAGAAAGTTTGGGAGAAGAATTATTATAAAGCGCGCGCAAAGGGAGATAAAGAAAAACTGTGCTTTTATGAACAGGATTATGCGTGGATACCTCGGGGCAGGGTGAATTTTAATGAAAAAGAAAACAGGTTTGAAGTAATGACCGGGGATTGGCTTGATAAATATCCTCGACTGAAAGAAGAAATAATAATGGAATTCCAATTGCCACAAGATAAAACAGTCTTTCTTAAGGGAGAGCATTGGCAACTGGGACATGGTTGGAGTGAGGATTTATATAAATAATAAGTGCGTTCCAATATGATAGGGATGAAAAGGATTGCGGATTTCAAGACTAGGCAAATGAATAAATTCCCGGCTTAAACGTTTCATTAAAAAAGGAGATAGATTAGGCAATAAGGTATGGAGAACCCCAAGCTCAAAGGCAACATAATGATGTTTGTGGCGAAGACGTTTTCAGGTCTTAACCAGAATGCCCTCCGCTATCTGCTGCCGAATTGGATGAGCGCGCAGACCGGTGTTGTCTTACGTTTGGGGTTCGGCACTCTGTTTTTTATAGTTTACGAACTGTTCGTTTGGAAAAAGTTTGTTTTGCCAAAATGGAAAGACGCGTTGATTCTATTATTGACGGGTCTAGTTTTTGTTTTCGGCTATATGTGGTCGCTATTGGAGGGGCTAAGCTATACCACGCCGATTTCATCCTCTATTTTCATTAGTTTGCAGCCTGTGTTTGTTTTTATAATCTGTTTGATTATAAAAACTGAAAAGGCCACGGTGAAGAAGGTTGTTGGAATGGTTTTAGGTTTCGGAGGAGCCTTGCTATGTGTTCTCACCCAACATTCGAGCGACATTGCCAGCCATCCCATAAAAGGTGATTTGCTCTGTCTTTTAGGGGCATTTCTGTTTTCGTGTTATCTTGTCACTGAAAAGAGGTATATCCCGCAACTGGGAAGCGCCATGGTTTCAGCATTAACATTCGGAGGCGGGGCCATTGGGTCAATAATTTTGGTTTGTTTCACCGGGTGGGATGCCCCGGTCTTACACCAAAATATTTTTAGTGTGCCAATGCTTGTGCTTTTGTTTGTTTTATTGTTCCCCACATCACTCAGTTACCTCTTACAAGATTTTTCATTAAAGCTTTTGTCGGCCACTGTTGTGGCACTTTACAGTGATCTTATCCTAATAGTCTCGGCTATTGCAAGTTATATCATAGGTCAGGATCGTTTCTCATGGTGGCAGATATTGGCGATAGTCATTATGATCGTATCGGTTTATCTTGTAGAGGTTTCTGAAACAACTACTGAAAAAGTTAAAAATTGAGAAAAGCGGATAAATAAATTAACTTAAAATTGTTAAAAATGCAATAAAAATATGTTTTATAACAAAAAAAAGAGATGAAAAGTATTGCAAACTAAAATTTAGTATTAACTTTGCACCGTTTTTGATAGCAAATATTGTTTTATTATTTTAAATTTTTTAAAGAGATGAAAAAAGTATTTCTTTCACTTGCTGTAGTTTTCAGCGTAGCAATGATCAGCTGCGGTGGTAACAAATCAAACGAAGAAAATGATTCAGTAGTTATCGAGGAAGCTGCTGTAATAGTTGACCCGGCTGAGGAAGCTCCTGAAGCAACTGATTCAGTTTGCGATTCAAACGCTGCTGCTGAAGAGGCTCCGGCTGAAACACCCGCTGCTGCTGAATAATATCAGCTAAAGACAGTAGTAAATAAGACAAAAAGCAAAAGAAAGACCGATTTCTCTCTGAGGATATCGGTCTTCCTCTTTTTTGTGTGTTATCTTTTTTAATCTTATCTTTGCACAGACGCACGATTTTGCTTCAGTAACTATGAACAAGACCCAGAAACTTATAATCTTCGGAGGTGGCGGCGCATTGTTATGCCTTATCGCCTTGGTAATTATTCTTATCATCAACAATGCTACAAGAACTGATGAGGTGAATCAGGCACGTGCAGAAATGGAAAGTCTCAGGCTAGCCAACGACAGGCTCTTGCTAACCAATGAATTCAATCAGCTCAATGCCGACTTCTCTCAGTATGAAGACCAGCAGATTTATCTTAAAAATGACTCTCTTGTTCAAAAATATAATGAAGCGAGATTAAAAGTAGAGGGGCTGCTTGCCGAACTCGATCAGGAAAAGAAGAGTAATGCCGCCAACCGCCAGCGCATCAAACAGCTTGAGAACGAGATTGCCACCCTGAAAGGAATTGTAAAGCATTATCTTGAAGAAATAAAACGTCTCGGAGAGGAAAACGAAGGTCTGCGTCAGGAGATAGCCCAGGTGACTGAGAAAAACGAGCAATTGTCTTCACAGGTTACACAAGCCACAACGCAAAACAAGGAACTGACTCAGACAGTGAAACTTGCAAAAAAACTGAACATAACCGGTCTTACATTCCAAGCTTTTAATAAAAAAGGGAAAATTGAAAAAAATATAACCAAGGCCAAACAATTGGGAGTAAGCTTTATTGTGAGCCCCAATAATACGGCTGCTCCGGGAATGAAAGATTTCTATATCAGGATTATTTCGCCGGAAGGCAACCTTCTGGGTGGCACTGAATCTTTTTCAATGGATGGGTCCAACATTGCCGCCACGGCAAAAAGACAGATGGAATATGCCAATGAAGAGCTTTCGGTTAGTGTGTACTGGGATGTGAACAGCACTTTGACCCCCGGAGATTACACGGTTGAAGTTTTTGCCGATGGCTATAGGCTTGCGTCCCGACATTTCACCATGAAAAAATAAAGAAAAAATAATTTCGTGAAACGGGCGGCTTCTGAAGAAAGGAGGTCGCCTCTTTTTCTTATGCCTGTTGCGTGAACATAGCTGTAAGTTCAGTGTTTATAAAATAAAAGGATTCCAAAAGGGAATCCGGGTAATTATTAAAAGAAGAAAAATGGAAGAAGAAGTAAAGGTGCTTCCCGCGGAACATAAAGCAGGATTCGTCAACATAGTAGGAAACCCCAATGTGGGTAAATCAACCCTCATGAATGATCTTGTGGGTGAGAAGATATCGATCATAACATCGAAAGCCCAAACAACGAGACACAGGATTATGGGCATTGTGAATACCCCTGAATATCAGATAGTGTTTTCTGACACTCCGGGAGTTTTGAAACCCAAATATAAACTTCAGGAATCGATGCTCGGATTTTCTGAAGGGGCTCTTACTGATGCCGATGTGCTGTTGTATGTGACTGATGTGGTTGAGGATCCGGAAAAAAACAAGGAGTTTCTTGACAGGGTGGCGGCTGAGACAATCCCGGTGTTATTGGTGATAAATAAAATTGATTTGCTGAAAGGGGATAGAGAGTTGCAGGAACTGGTGGACCGCTGGCATGAGAGGCTTCCTAAGGCAGAAATATTTCCCACGAGCGCCACAGAACAATTCAATGTGGCAAACCTAAAGGCCAGGATAATTGAACTGTTACCGGTTTCACCTCCATTTTTTGGGAAAGATGCCCTTACTGATAAGCCGGCACGTTTCTTCGTGACTGAGATAATACGCGAGAAACTTCTTTTAAATTATGAAAAGGAGATTCCATACAGTGCCGAGGTTATTGTAGAGAAGTTCGATGAAAGCGAGAGCGCAATTCACATCATGACCGTGATATATGTTGAGAGGGACACTCAGAAGGGTATAATAATCGGTAAAGGTGGAGAAAAAATAAAGAAGGTGGGCATAGAAGCCCGTCAGGACATAGAAAGGTTCTTCGGCAAGAGGGTTTATCTCGAAATTTTTGTAAAAGTTGAGAAAGATTGGCGTAACCGTGAAAATAAGCTGAAATCTTTCGGATATATTGAATAAAGAAGGATATGGGAAGATTAGTTGCTATAGTAGGACGCCCCAATGTGGGGAAATCTACTCTTTTCAATAGATTGACACAAAGTAGAAGTGCCATAGTTGATGACACTGCCGGCACTACACGCGACCGGCAATATGGAAAAGTTGACTGGTGTGGTCAGGAGTTCTCTATTGTCGATACCGGTGGTTGGGTGGTTAATTCCGATGATGTGTTCGAAACAGAGATAAACAAACAGGTGGAAATAGCAATTGACGAGGCTGATGTCATTTTGTTTGTGGTTGATGCATCAAACGGTGTGACCGACCTTGATGACAAGGTTGCCCAGATTCTGCGCAGATCTAAAAAACCGGTTATTCTCGTTGCTAACAAGGAAGACAAGGGGGACGCTCGTTTCAACATACCGGAATTCTATTCATTGGGTCTGGGAGAGCCGGTGGAGGTTTCTTCAGCCAACGGCAGCGGAACAGGCGATCTTCTTGACAAAATTGTGGCAGACATGCCCGAACCGAAGGAAGATGACAGACCGGAAGATAATGTTGCAAAGTTTGCTATAGTCGGACGTCCGAATGCAGGAAAATCATCTCTGATTAATGCCTTTATCGGCGAGGAAAGACATATAGTCACAGACATTGCGGGCACGACAAGGGATTCAATATATCATCGTTATAATAAATACGGCTTTGATTTCTATTTGGTTGACACTGCCGGTATTCGGAAGAAACAAAAGGTCAACGAAGATATAGAGTATTATAGCGTGATCCGTTCAATAAGGGCCATCGAGGCAAGCGACGTGTGTATCCTCATGATCGATGCCACGCGAGGAATCGAGGCGCAAGACGCCAATATATTCTCACTTATCCAAAGAAATAAGAAAGGACTTGTGGTGTGTGTCAATAAATGGGATCTTGTGGAAGACCGTTCAGCTGCAGTGCAGAAACGATATGAAGAGGCAATAAGAGGAAGATTCGCACCTTTTACTGATTTCCCGATACTTTTTACATCGGCCTTGACCAAGCAGAGGATATTCAAGGTCCTGGAAACTGCCATTCAGGTGTTTGAAAACCGTAAGAGGTTGATACCAACTTCTCAACTTAACACCTATATGCTGGAACAAATCGCCCAGACGCCTCCGCCTTCAAACAAGGGTAAGTTTGTGAAAATCAAATATGTCACAATGCTTAAAGAGTCTGTAGTACCAACATTTGTATTTTTCTGTAACCTCCCTCAATGGGTGAAGGAGCCTTACAGACGATTCTTGGAAAACAAGATACGCGAGAAGTGGGATTTCAAAGGGACCCCCATACAGATCTTCATGCGAGACAAATAGGATTACAGATATTTTTCAAGTTCAGAGATAAGATTTGAAGGTGTGCTCCAGGATGTAACGAAGCGCACCTTCGATGCTTTATCGCCGGGTGCACCCCAAAGTTCAAACGACACGTTTTCCCTTAGTTTTTCAATAACCGGATTAGGTAATTCAAAGAATTGTTGGTTGGTCGGAGAGTTTATAAACTGTCTGAATCCTTTTGAAAGCAAAAGATTTTTCAATTCCATTGCAAGTTCCACCCCATATTTCCCGATTCGGTCATAGAGACCATCTGTAAAAAGGGTTAGGAATTGGATTCCAAGGAGTCTTCCTTTAGCCAGAAGAGCGCCGTGAAGCTTCATTACGGATATGAAGCGGGGCAAAAGATCCGGATGTCTGGTCACAACAGCCTCCCCGAAAAGAGTTCCGCATTTTGTTCCCCCGATATAGAAGACGTCGCAAATGTTTGCCAGCTCGGGGAGAGTTATGTCACAACCCACTGCGTTGAGTCCATAAGCCAGACGCGCTCCGTCGGCATACAAAGGGATGTTGAATTCATCGCAGACTTTCCTGATATCCAGAAGTTCAGATTTTGAATATATGGTGCCCAGTTCGGTAGAAAATGAAATATAGACCATTCCCGGTCTCACCATGTGAGGATATGTCTCGTCGTTATAAAATTCGGCAATAAAATCACGGATTTCGTTTGCTCTAAGTTTCCCGTCGTGGTTAGGTAATGTCAGGATTTTATGTCCCCATGCCTCTATAGCTCCGGCCTCGTGCACATTTATATGTGAGGTGTCGGCTGCGATCACTCCGTCGTTTCTGTCAAGAATCCTGTCGATCACCGTGGCGTTTGTCTGCGTGCCGCCCACAAGGAAGAAAACCTTTCCGTCAGGTATATTGCAAGCCTCAAGAATTTTCTTTTCAGCAAGTGAGGTGAATTCATCATCCCCATAACCGGGAGTGTGCTGCATATTTGTTTTATTGAGTGCCGCAAGAACTTCCGGATGTGCTCCTGCCATATAATCGGTGTCTAAATAAATCATTGATTCAATCGGTTTGTGGTTTGAAGCTATTTTAAATAAAAAAACAACAGAGTTAAATGTTGATTTTCACTCTGTTGTAAAAGTCGGGGTGACAAGATTCGAACTTGCGACCACACGCCCCCCAGACGCGTACTCT
>JAFLTM010000034.1 GCA_022509225.1 Muribaculaceae bacterium | reverse complement strand
GTTTGCGGTTAAGGAACGCGCGTTGCGTGAACTCACCGGGTTCAGCCATCCTCGCCCCTCTCCTCACAAGGTCTTTTAGAATCTCTTTTTGAATCCATTCGGAACCATGCACTCCGAATTCAACCGTGTTCTCTCCCGTATAGGAAGCAGGTGCAAGAAAAACCGTTGCCACACATTCATCCAGCACATCTCCCGACGTTGAGATGTAACTTCCATAATGCACGGTGTGAGAGCTTACTGAAGTCAGCTTTTTCCCTCTCCATGCACGGGCAGCAATCTTCAAGGCATCGTTACCTGAAACCCTGATAAGAGCCACCCCTCCCTTTCCCGAAGGAGAAGCCACCGCAACAATCGTGTCGTTATTATTTAATTCGAACGGTTCCATTCAGTGAAAGAGAATTCAGCCTCCACCTCCTTTTCAATATGGTCGGGCAATTCATGGAAAAGATCATAACCGATAATTTCCTCAAGTTCATCCACACTCATGGCATAGTCCTGCATATTTCCCGGCGAAGTCATATTTGGATAGACAAAAGCTATGGCCCGAGGTATGGCGACATAAGGCGCAACGAAAGCTTTAAAAAAAGCAGAAGGCACCCTTACGCCGATATCCCCTACTCTTTTGGTGTCTGCCGGCTCATATATCGGACCGGCTATAATCATAATCGCGGAGTCTCTCTGAGCCCATTGCCGTTCTTTATTCTCAAGAGTGTTCCAAGCGCCGGCATTAAGCTGGTGATCCTGAGGGCACATGTTGGCCATGACAAAACAATCGAACATAGCCTCCTCGCTCCATTTCTGGTCGGCAGCCGGGCACATGTGTCCTCGGTCATAACCGGAATAGCTGTAGTCTCTATGGGCAGGGCAACCTTCAATATCCGGGTCTTGCCAGAAGTTATCAGATCTGTCTATATCATTACTTACCTCACTGCCAAGAAGTTCCCATGCCACATAATTAGGCGTGTGATTTTCCTTGTTGAAAGAAACCGTGAAACCGGTGTATTCTTTTATCTGCTCAGGAGTGCCGTCGGGGAGTTTTACCTTTTCAAGTCCCGGATAATGGGAGGAAACTCTTGGCAAAGGTTCGTCGGGTTGAGAATTTTCAGCACAAGAATTCACGGCCAACACGCATCCTGCCACAATAAGAGCGAAAGAACAGATCAATACAAAGACTGCAAATTTGTTTAGTTTCATCAAAATCAGATTATCGGAAAGATTACCGGCGGCAAATCATTTTACAAAAATAGGCATAGATTTTGACATGAAAGGAATAGGGAAAGGTGAAAAAAGCATAAATAAAAGAATTTAACCTGCAGCCGTTTCCTATAGATAACAAAAATGTTTAATTTTGTTGTATGAAAAGAAAATCGATTTACAAATATGCATCCGAAGCGGGGTTCCCTGCAGGCATTTACCTGACATTGATGTCGGCGTGCCTTCTTATGAGTGTCAGGATCCCCAACCTTGTATTGCTCGAGTTACCCCTTGCAATAGGTTTCCCATTTGTTTTGTGGGCACTGATGCGAAAGATAATTAAAGCGGAACCGAGCTACACAAAATTTGCATCGGTTTGGCTTGGAGGAATCTACACAGTCATTTTCGGCACAGTTATATGTCTGTTCCTTTCAGCTCTTTATATCACATACGTTGAGCCGGGATTTGTAGGCATCTATGTTAACAATGCCCTCGAAGCCCTCGAGATGTCGCCGATGGCAGGAGACTATCAGCCAACCATCACATTGATGCATGAAGCTATCGACGCACATATATTGCCATCGGGCATGGAATTCCTGACAACGATGGCATGGCTAACATGTTTCAGTGGTTCGGTTCTGTCGTTGTTAATTGCTTTATTAATGACAAAAGCAGGGAAAAAGATCACTGAGAGAGCATCAGCATGAACCTATGGATATATCCGTAGTCATACCTCTATATAATGAAGAAGAGTCATTGCCGGAACTCACGCAATGGATAACCCATGTGATGAACGGTAACGGCTATTCCTATGAAATTATATTTGTTGACGACGGGTCGACCGACGACTCTTTCCGGATAATAAAACGACTTTCCAAGGATAACGGCAATATCCGTGCCGTAAGATTCAGCCGGAATTACGGCAAATCACCGGCTTTGAACACAGGTTTCCGTATGGCACAAGGCGATGTTGTCATCACAATGGATGCGGACTTACAAGACAGCCCAGACGAAATTCCCGAATTATTCAGGATGATCAAGGAAGATGGTTATGATCTTGTGTCGGGATGGAAAAAGAAGCGTTACGATCCTCTGTCGAAGACCATTCCCACAAAGCTATTCAATGCCACGGCCAGGAAAGTTAGCGGTATCAAAAACCTGCATGACTTCAATTGCGGGCTCAAGGCCTACCGGCGTCAGGTTGTCAAGAACATAGAGGTATATGGCGACATGCATCGCTATATCCCCTATCTTGCCAAAAATGCAGGCTTCACGAAGATAGCCGAGAAGGAGGTGAAACACAGGGCAAGGAAATATGGTCACACCAAATTCGGTCTTGACAGGTTTGTCAATGGTTATCTCGACCTTGGCACTCTCTGGTTCCAGACAAAATTCGGAGTCAAACCCATGCACATTTTCGGACTTCTCGGTTCCCTGATGTTTTTCATAGGATTCCTGGCAGTGCTGACCGTGATCATACTCAAGATTGTAAGCATCTGTTCCGACGACTTTAATTTCTATCTCACAAAATCCGTGTATTTCTATCTGTCGCTTGCCGCCATGATCATGGGGCTCCAGTTTTTTCTCACCGGCTTCGTGGGAGAACTTATCATCAGGAATTCGGCAGAACGCAACAATTACCTGATATCGGAAGAGATATAGCGCCACTGAAACAATGATTTCAATAATCAGCAGATACATAAAAAAACTTGCCGGACCGGCTCTTTTTTTGGCAGTTCAGGCAGCGCTTGTTTCGGGATGCAGCAATGAGGAGTGTTATGAAAATCAAAACTCCCTTCCGTTAGCGGGTTTCTATAGTTCAGAGGAGCAGCCACAAGCAATCAGTATTGATTCCCTTACAATTTTAGGAGTGGGAGTGCCAGGCGACAGCATACTGCAGGATTCTGTCAGGAGCCTGTCGGAAGTGTATCTGCCTTTCAGAATCGACCAAGGGTCAACCACCTATGAAATACGCTACCTCGGAGGAACGGCAGGGTTGCTCCGGCTATCGGATTTCATCACTTTCAACTATGATATAATACCTCAATTTGTGTCTTCGGCATGCGGAGCGGTGTATTATTACAAAATAAACTCCATACAACACACAAACAATTACATAGATTCAGTCACCTGCCCCGGAGGAGAAATAACAAATGTCAATTCGCAGAACCTGCGAATCTATTTCAGGGTGAAAATTTTTGACGAGGAATGAAAAACACTGCGTTCAAAATATTGGCCCTTGCATTATGCCTTCCTTTCACATTGTTGTCAACAGCACAAAAGAAGATAACGCCTGTTGACAATGACCCCGGCAAGCCACCGCAGCCTGTGCTCCATTATTATGACAAACACGGCAATCCGTTGCAGGAACCGGTGCTCTTTCTTGCCGAGACCGACACAGTGACAGGCACTCAGCCCGGCCCGGTTTATCCTCTTCTTTATTCCGCCAATGTGGGGTTTAATTTTTTTGATGGAGTCATGTCGATCTTCGGACAAAAACATTCAAGCTACGACATCTCTGCATCACTGTCACTTCACAATTGGATAGAACCGGTTATAGAGATGGGAATCGGGTTTGCCGACAATCATCCCGAGTCTTCAAATTTCCGTTACAAATCGAAACCCTCGTTCTATGGCAAGTTCGGGGCAAACTACAATTTCTTATACAAAAGCAATCCGGATTACCAGGTTTATCTTGGACTTCGGTTCGGCTATTCATCCTACCGATATGAGATAACCGACATCACGATAAATTCAGACTACTGGGGGCAACAAAACCACTTCACCATATCCAATCAAAGTGCCCATGCGTTTTATGGTCAGGTGGTTGCCGGCATCAAAGTGAAGATATGGAAAATGTTTTCCCTTGGATGGTCGCTCCGTTATGGATTCAAAATAAAAGAAACCTCAGGGTCCAATTCCACGCCATGGTTCGTTCCCGGTTATGGAACCCAGGCATTGAATGCCACATTTTCATTAATCTACACTATTCCCATTCATACTCAAAGAAAGGTTTCCACTCTCACAGAAACCGGAGGTGGCGAAGTTCACGTGGCCGGCGGCATCCCCGAGCCGTAAATCTACCACAAGACCATATTACGACTAAATTTCATCATCTTTTAGGCAGTAGTTTGCAACTATTTCTTAAAGTCTGCGTCATATAACCAAAACTTCCTGTTTGCATCCGATATGACGTTATTAGAAATAGAATTTGAAAACATAATCAGGGAATATGGTGGCATAATCACAAAAATATGTTACTCCTTTGCTTATGATGCTGACGAATTCAAGGATTTAAGGCAGGAGGTTTTATATAATATTTGGAAGGGACTGCCTCATTTTCAAAACAAGTCAAAACTATCTACGTGGATCTACCGTGTTTGTCTTAACAGCTGCATAACCTTTCAACGAAAAGAAAAGAAATTCCAAAAAGTTTCAATGGATGCCCTGTTGAATCTTTCTGATGATTTTGAAACACCCGAATTAGAAAAGTATGAGGTTATTAATGCCATGATTAAGAAGTTAGGATATGAAGACCGGGCCTTAATCCTCATGTGGCTTGATGAATTGAGTTATGAAGAGATTTCCAATCTTACAGGATTGAATCGAAACACAGTGGCTTCCAGAATAAAACGGATAAAAGAAAAATTAATCAAAATGAAATTTTAGAGACCGATGGAAAAAATAAACGAGATAAGGCAAATTTGGCAAGAGATGGACAGACGCCTCTCAAAACTTGAAATCGAAAATAAAAAAATTATGCAAACAGTTATGAAATCAACTTATTCCTCTGCTAAAGAAAAGCTTTTGAACAAGTATCTACGCTTCATCATCATAGAATGTGTGATGATAACATTCATGAACCTGTTTTTTATATTTAATCCTCTTATAGTGGATAAATATAGAATTCTCGCAATCACTTATTGGGATATCTTTTTTCTGCTCGAGGTTTCATTAGACATTTATCTTTTTTATCAAACAAAAGATATAAATATCTATACATCTACTATAACAGAAATAACAAAGAAAGCTTCAATGAATTGGAAAATCCATAAGATAGGAGTCTTGGCAGGTCTGCCATTGAGTTTTGTGGGTATTTTTATTATGGCATTGTCCCTGAATGCCTATGAATATATCCTTTATGGGATGGCAGTCGGTGGAGTATTAGGATTGATCATTGGTGTGATTCAATTCTTGAAATTTAGGAGTAATTATAAATTGTTAGTGAAAGCAATTTAGGATCACTTCCTTGATATATCTATTTTTCCACCTGAGGATGAGTTCCTGGACTTAATCTTATTAATCTTCAGCCTCTTTACATTGATATCTCCACCGGAAGAGGCAGAGAAACTTGCATTTTCCGCCTCACCGGCAAGAATAATATTGCTGCCGGAGCTTGCTGAAAGCGACAGGTTTTTAATTTCAGTTTTATTACATTGGATTTCCGCACCTGATGAAGAAACTCCATTCATAGTGCCAACAACAGAATCCTCAATAATAATTCCCCCACCTGACGACACTGTTAGATTTGCCTCCTCCGTCTTTAGAGAAGCTATCTGTAAGATGCCTACGGAACTGCCTGTGTAATTCAGATATTTGGAAACCAATGAATTTATTTTAATGTAAGAACTGGAGGATAAAGTAAAATTGCAATAACCAACCGATACATTTTTCTGGAAAATCAACTTGCCACTTGAAGATGAAGTCACATTTAAAGTGTTAGGGGTTATGCTCACATCGTTAAGTATGTTTATCTCTCCCGATGATGCAAGAACAAAATTCAAGGGCTTGGACACCTTAACGGGAGTGGTGACCGTTATGCTGCCGGAACTTATTGCTTGAAAACTATTTATCTCACCACCATTTAATTCAATAGAGATGCGTCCTTTCACATCTTTTACATTTTTAGATTTTGGTAAGGAAAACTCTAAAACGCCGTTTGAATTGATTGAATATGTCATGCCATCGACTATTTCCTTTGGACCGGAAATAACAGCTTTTGGAGTTTTTGAATTTTGAGTATAGGTGATCTGGATAGCTCCATGAGTACTGATTCCGGTAAAGCCCTTATCAATATTTATTGTGCGCGTGGCATAATTTAAAGCCACCGGAGAGGATGCCTTGCATGATATATTCAACACTGAAAACACAACAATCAAGACTATCCAGTTATGATTCAAAAGCAATGATTTTTTCATTTTATAAAATATTAGAAGTTTGATATGAATACGTTTAACCACCCCTATATGTTACAATTAATACTTATGTTGTAACAAAATTAGCCTTATTTTCGTATTAAAAGGGAATGGGAAAGAAAAAATCATATTCCACACCTTTGGAAAACGCTTATGCTGTGTTGCGTGAAAGACTGGATAGCATGGGAGATAACTTCCATGTGTCAAGATCCGATATGGAGGATTTGATTCAAGAGGGTTATCTTCGTCTTATAGATAGTGACCTAAAGCAAGAAAAGGAAGCGCTTGGGAAGTTATGGGTTACCATGAAGAATCTTTCGATTGATCTGTTCCGAAAGAAAAAAAGGCACTCATCAATTTCAGATGATGCCATGAAAGAATTAAGCCAGGAGTCAGGGAGTTTCCCGGATTATGATTTTTTGCGGATTCAAATGAAATCTGTTCTTTCTCCTATACAATATGAAATAATGACTTTGCTTGCTGTAAAGGAGTATGATTATTCAGAAATTGCAGAATCCTTAAACATGACAGAAAATGCTGTGAGAACTAATGTTAGCAGAGCGAGAAAAATACTTAAGGAAAAATTGGAATTATGAAAAACAATAAATTTTCTAACGAGGAATTGTCTAAGTTATGCCACCTTTTTTTGGAGGGCAAACTGACAAGAGAAGAAGAGAGGGCATTGGGATTGATTCTTTCCCAAAGATCTTCATTGCCGGAAGAATGTGAGAGCGTTTTAAAGATCATTGCCTCTGAAGCAAAAATTTATAAAAGACCATATCACAGAAAGAGACGCATTTTAAGGATATCAGGAATGGCTGCGGCTGCCGCAGCGGTATTGGCCTTAATAGCAGTTGCGCTACCTTATCGCGACAATATAAATAGGGCAGATGAAAATGAAAGATTTGTTGTGTTGCAAGAAGGAAAAATGATAACCGGAGAGGAGGCCCGAAAGTTAAATGAAGAGAGCCAGCAGTTAGATATGGAGATGGTTAGACAGGTGATGCGTCAGCAAAGAGAATTGATGAAACAAAATTTCGCATATACGAACATAGAAGATTATGATTTCTAATTTTATTAATATGAAAAGACTATTATTTTTTCTAATGATGGGAATCGCGGCATGCACCAGCTATGCTGCAAATCCTCTTCAAAGCCTTTTGCAAGCCTTTGATGGAAGGTATAACAATACCAAGGGTGTAACGACAAGAGAAATTATTCAGCCCGACAATTATTATTACTCATTTGAAGTTGAAAACAATCCCGAGGTTGTGAAGCAGTTGCTTCAAATGTTTGAAGAGGTCAAAAAGAATTCAAACAATATAAACAAGACCGTTACAAACGGAGAATTCCGTTATGTTTTACAATTCCCGGATGACACGACTGTTGGAGCCACCTACCCGGCGAATTATAGCAAACTTAGAATTTTCATGCAATCCAACCAGCCTTTTACTAAAAATCCTTAAAGAATATTTTTCATACTTTGTTTATTTTTTAGGAGTGTATCAGCTCTATTTTATGCCCAATTTAAAAGGGTGTGGCAAAAATTTGCCACACCCTTTTGTTTTGTCGGGAGATTTAGAGTCAGTTTGCGTGAGGCTGCACGTTGATAAATTTGCGACCTTCCTTTCCGGTTGTGAATACCACTACGCCATCGATAAGGGCAAACAAAGTGTGATCCTTTCCCATGCCTACGTTAAGACCAGGGTGGTGCACTGTGCCTCTCTGACGTTTGATGATATTTCCGGCTCTGCAATTCGACCCACCGAAGATTTTAACACCAAGTCGTTTACTTTCTGATTCGCGGCCGTTCTTAGAACTACCAACACCTTTTTTATGTGCCATATTCCGATGAGTTTTAAATTACTTTTCAATAGATTTAACCATCACTTTGGAGAATTGCTGACGATGACCGTTTTTACGGCGATAGCCTTTACGACGTTTCTTCTTGAAGATAATTACCTTCTCACCTTTAAGCATCGGCACCAATACCTCACAAACAACCTTAGCACCTTCCACGGCAGGAGCTCCGACCTTAACGTCGCCGTCGGCATCAAGAAGAAGCACTTTGTCGAAGGTGACTGAATCACCCTCCTTCACTTCGTCGCCGAGATGGTGGACATAGAGGTATTTTCCCTCTTCAGCTTTGAATTGCTGGCCCTTGATTTCTACAATTGCGTACATTTAGTTAATAATGATTATCAATCATTTCCGTTGGGCGAACTGCCTCATGCAGCTACTTTTTCGGCCTTGGCGGATTTTGCGGGTACAAAATTAATAAAATTTCATCATAGATGCAAATTCAACTTAGGCAGAAGATTTCATTCCGGTGGCGTCGTGAGGGAAGTGAAACGTGAATCCATCGTAGATTCTTTTCGTTTATCAGCTGACCCACCTCTATTTCTCCCGACTGAATCATATCCGTAATCAAATCCCAAAGCACCTTATTGTTTTCACATACTATATCGGCAGCCTCTCCAACAAGATGTTGGGATCTGACAGCCCCACCAACTGCCTTGTTCAGAATTTTACTTCTGTAACCACTGGTGACGATGACAGGAATTTTCAGCCGGTTTCTTACCGGTTGTAAAACTTCCCGGCACAATCTTCTCAAATTGTCTTTCGCCTCAGAACCAGGGGTATTGTCAATTCCAAGTCTGATTGCGGTTGCCGATCGTGTGAGTTCTTCAAGATTAAAATTTTCACTTAGTTGCATATTTTATTCCTTTAAATTTAATCGAAGTCAAAAATATGAATCACACTTCTCCCCTATCTGTTATTTTAACCCCGACCATGCCAAAAAAAGATTCTTCTTATATTTAGTTGTTTAAAATATGACTTTAAAAGATAATGTGGTATTTTAATGAGGATTGAGCAGGTTTACATGTCTTTGCAGATTCCCTCTAATTTGATGTTGCATAACACATTGTTTTTTTTGTTAAAAAGATTTATCTTTGAAAACAGAAAAACAAACATAAGTATTCCCAAAAAGGTAGACCAATAAATATTTAACTATTACGACATGAGTTATCTGAAATTCGACAAGAGTCTCATGATAAATCTGGAACAGAGCCTTCCGAAAGAGATGCTTCGCACCAACAAATCGGGAGCCTATCACTGCACAACAATAGTTGGCTGCAACACCAGAAAACAGCATGGGTTACTTGTAATTCCAATTCCGGAGATGGACGATAAGGCGCATGTGCTTCTATCTTCGCTTGATGAGACGGTGATTCAACATGGAGCACCCTTTAACCTCGGGCTTCACCAGTATGGCGACGGGGTGTTCAGTCCCAACGGACATAAATATATACGGCAGTTCGAATGCGAATCAGTGCCAACTGTAACCTATCGTGTTGGTGGCGTAATACTCACTAAGGAAAAAGTGTTTATCTCGCACGAAAACCGCATTCTGATCAAATACACACTCGTAGAGGCTCATTCACCCACAACGCTTCAATTCCGACCGTTCCTCGCTTTCCGCAACGCCAACGACCTGGTTATGGAAAACGACGCTATAAACAAGGAGGTCGTGCCGGTGAAAAACGGAATCTCGACATGTCTTTATGCCGGCTATCCCAATCTATATATGCAATTTTCCAAAAAACCGGAATGGGTAGACGACGGTCACTGGTATAAGGGTGTGGAATATTATAAAGATAAAGATCGCGGCATTCCATATAAAGAAGACCTTTGGGTGCCCGGTTATTTCCAACTTCCAATCAAAAAGGGCGAGAGCATCATATTCTCTGCCGCCACGTTCGAGACAGACCCGAAAAAATTTGCCAAGACCTACGACCAGGAATTAACCACCCGTACCTGCCGCACCAGTTTCTACAATTGCCTGAAGAACTCCGCCAAACAGTTCTATCTAAAGAAACCTGAAGGCACCTACATAATGGCAGGCTACCCTTGGTATAACGTGCGGGCCCGTGACGAACTCACAGCTCTGCCGGGATGCACACTCGCCATAGACCATAAGGAGGACTATGAAATAATTATGGCTACTTTCCTTAAGGCACTACATGCCTATCTTGACGAAGGGAAAAAAGACAAGACTATAGGCGAGATAGACCTGCCCGACATACCGTTATGGACAATTTGGACCATCCAGCAGTTCAAAAGGGCTCACGGCACGCGTGAATGCCGGGAAAGATACGGCAAGGATGTGAAATGGATTGTCGACAAAATAAAAGATGGGAAAGTTCCGGGATTGTGGATAAATCCGAACGGACTTGTGTCAGCCGACGGCTCCGACAAACCTGTTACCTGGATGTCGGCATCTATCAACGGCAAACCTATAATACCGCGCACGGGATATATTCTTGAATTCAATGCCCTATGGTATAATGCCTTGCTTTTCCTTAACTCCCTTTACGATGGGATGCCGGAGATGGAAGACTATCTGAAAGAGAATAAGGAACTTGCCGACAAAGTCAAGGAATCATTCCTCTCGACATTCCTCAATGACTATGGATATCTCTACGACTATGTCAACGGCACATACACCGATCTGGAAGTTAGGCCAAATCTTGCCATTGCGATCGGAATGGAATATTCTCCGCTCGACAGGAGGCAAAGGAAGAAAGTTTTGGATCTTGTGACCAGAGAATTGCTTACCCCTAAAGGATTGAGATCTCTGAGTCCCAAAAGTTATGCTTACCGGCCGACCTATGTGGGCGACCCCGTTCAACGAGAATATGCAGTGCATCAAGGACCGGCACGCCCTTGGCTGTTCGGATTTTATGCAGACGCTTATTTCAAAGTGTTCGGAGTGGGTGGAGTAAGCTTCATCGAGCGAATGCTGATAGGCTACGAAGATGCCATGACAGAGGGATGTATCGGTTCGTTGTCGGAAATGTATGACGGCAACCCACCCTTTACCGGCAGAGGTGCAGTGAGCACCGCCAAAAATGTGGGAGAGATTCTCCGCACCCTCCACAATGTGAAAGAACTTAACAAACTTCAAATCATAGAAAACGAAGAATCCAGATGAAAGCCTTAATGTTCGGATGGGAGTTTCCTCCCCATATCCTCGGTGGACTTGGAACCGCCAGCTATGGCCTCACAAAAGGTATGCACGCAAACGGCGATATGGATATCACCTTCGTGATTCCCAAACCTTGGGGCGATGAAGAAAGAGATTTTGCCACAATAATAGGGGCTTGCAACACTCCTGTTGCATGGAGAGATGTGTCGTGGGACTATGTTAATTCGCGGATCGGCAAATTTATGGACCCACAGTTGTATTTCGACCTTAGATCAAACATCTATGCAGATTTCAACTATATGCGTCTTAACGATCTCGGGTGTATTGAATTTTCAGGAAGATACCCCGACAACCTGATAGAAGAAATCAACAACTATTCTATAGTGGCAGGAGTGATAGCAAGAACGGTGCCATGCGATATTATACATTCACACGACTGGCTCACCTATCCTGCCGGCATCCATGCCAAGAACGTGACAGGGAAACCGCTGGTGATACATGTTCATGCAACGGACTTCGACCGCTCCCGCGGCAATGTCAATCCCACCGTGTTTGCAATAGAAAAGGATGGCATGGAAAATGCCGACCATATCATAACCGTTTCGAATCTCACCAGAAGAACCGTAATTGAAAAATATGGTATGCCTCCGGAAAAAGTAACCACCGTGCATAATGCCGTGATACCTTTGGATCAGGAACTTTTAAACCTTCCGAGACGCACCCATGGTGAAAAGGTTGTCACATTCCTTGGCAGGATCACAATGCAGAAAGGACCTGAGTATTTTGTTGAGGCTGCTGCAAAAGTTCTCAAAAAAAATAAAAACGTTAGATTCGTGATGGCCGGGAGCGGCGACATGATGGACGCCATGATAAAACTCGCCGCCAAAAGAGGAATCGCCGACAGATTCCATTTCCCGGGGTTCCAGAGAGGAAAAGAAGTTTATGAAATGCTGAGAGACAGTGATGTCTATATAATGCCAAGCGTATCAGAACCTTTCGGCATCTCTCCTCTTGAGGCAATGGAAATGGGTGTGCCCTCTATCATATCCAAACAGAGCGGATGTGCCGAAATTCTTGACAATGTGATCAAGACCGACTATTGGGATATCGACGCAATGGCTGATGCCATTCATTCCATCATTACCAATAAAGCTCTCTACAATACTTTGAGAGACAAGGGTATTGAAGAAATACATGGAATTACATGGGAGAAAGCCGGCAGAAAAGTGATCGACATTTACGAGAAAGTGATCGACTCAAGGAAATGACCATTGTGTTCAGCTCCTGTCGGAAGTAACCCGTAAAAAGCTACAATCAATTGTTAAAATAAAACATCAACTAAAATATTCCGCGAAATGAAATCAGTTTGTTTCTATTTCAATATTCACCAGCCATTTCGTCTTAAAAGATACAGATTTTTCGATATAGGCAACGACCATTACTATTATGACGATTTCGCCAATGACGAAATAATCACACGTCTTGCAGAAATCAGTTATATCCCGATGTGTGAGACACTTCTCAAAATAATTGAGGAAAACGGCAAAGACTTCAAATGCGCCATCTCGATATCAGGAACCGCTATCGAACAGCTCCAGCTATACGTGCCTGAATGTGTCGACCTTTTGAAGAAATTATCAGACACGGGTTGTGTAGAATTCCTTGGCGGCACATATTCCCATGGTCTTGCAGCACTTGAAGATGTTGAAGAGTTCATCAGAGAGGTTAAAGAACACGACGACCTTATACGTCGTCTTTTCGGACAGAAGCCGAAGATGTTTGCCAACACCGAGCTCATATATGATGATGACATAGCGAGTCTTGTTGCATCAATGGATTTCAAGGCGGTGCTTACCGAGGGGGCAAAACACATTTTGGGTTGGAAATCGCCGAACTACGTCTATTCGGCTGCCACTGCACCCAAACTGAAACTTCTTTTCACCAACAGGAAACTCCAGGAGGATATTTCACAAAATTTCAACAACACTTCATGGCCGGAATATCCCCTTACAGCAGATAAATATATCGATTGGATCGCATCTCTTCCGGAAGACCAGCAGATCGTGAATCTTTTCATGAGTATGGACACATTCGGCGGTTTCTTGCCAAAAAACACGGGAATATTTGACTTCATGCGTGCGTTGCCAAGATTCGGAAAAGAAAGAGGAATTAAATTCACAATGCCCTCAGAAGTTGTGACCAAATTAAAACCGGTTGGTGAAATTACAGTGCCCTCCCCGATTTCAGACAAAGATGAGGCAAGGGATGTTTCTGCATGGAAAGGCAACGAACTTCAGAACGAGGCCATCAATAAACTTTATGCAGTGGCAGAAAGAGTTAGTCTTTGTCAAGATCGAAGATTGAAACAGGATTGGAAATACCTGCAAAGCAGTGACCATTTCTACTATATGAGCACAAAAAACAAGGCCGACGGTGCAAGCCATGCAGCGTTCAGTCCTTATGACTCACCTTTCTCAGCTTTCACCAACTATATGAACGTTTTGGCTGATTTCCTGGTAAGGGTGGAAGAACAATATCCGGATAGCATTGATAATGAAGAACTCAATTCTTTGCTTCTAACAATCAGGAATCAATCTGCTGAAATCAATGAACTCAACAAAGAGGTCAATACATTAAGAAACAACATTCTTAATTCTGACGATTCAACCAACGCCCCAAAAGTCGAGATGCTTGAAATCGCAGAAAAAGCTGACGTTGAGAAACCGGTTTCAAAAAAGAAAGTACAGAAAAAAGAGCCGGTGAAAAAAGAGCCGGCAAAGAAAGTAAAGAAAGAAGCCGTTAAAAAAGCACCGGCAAAGAAGGCTACAAAATAAGCCTTATAATCCGCCGATAATTGATAAGTCTTGTCAGGTCACGTTATAACTCCTTACAGTGTTAATAACTGACCTGACAATGCTTGATATAATGTATTAAATGTAATCACAGAATATATTTATATCAGGGAAAAGGTTTCAGGATTTTTCAATCGTGTTTATGATTTTCAAAGGAACCGAACAACTTATAACTAAGATTTCAAAAGGAGAGATAAGGGATTTGTTGACAGATTCCCGTAATATCCTCACACCCGGTGCCACCCTTTTTTTTGCAATAAGAACAAAAGGTGGGAACGACGGTCATCTTTTTATTGAAGAATTATACAAAAAAGGGGTAAGGGATTTTGTGGGAGAGTATGAACCCGAAGGTTTTCCGTCAGATGCCAATTTATATCTTGTTGAGGATGTTGTTGAAACTTTACAGGCAATAGGTTCACTTCATAAAACAGATGCAAAATGCCGGATCGCCATAACCGGCAGCTATGGCAAGACCACCTTGAAAGAGATTCTTTTTCATCTAATGGACCCTGACAAGAAAGTGGCCCGTTCCCCCAGAAGCTATAACTCGCAGACGGGTGTGCCCCTCTCCCTGTGGGAAATTAGACCGGACACAGATGTGGCAATAATAGAGGTCGGTATTTCCAAGAAAGGGGAAATGGAAAAATTAGCGCCGATAATTTCCCCTCAGACAGTAATTTTTACCAATATAGGGGAGGCACATTCTGAAGGATTCATATCCGAAGAAGAGAAAACTTCTGAAAAAACCCTTTTGGCAAAAGAAGAAACGGTCAACCTCATCATTTACCCCGACGATGACATCCTTCTCAAAAATGCGCTGACACCAACATTAAAGGGAAAGAGACATATATCCTGGTCATATACCAATCCTTCTGCAGAATTATATCTGCAAACGAGTAACTCCGAAACGCCCGGTTTCAAACATATAGTATATAATTTTTATGATAAAACCGGTTGTATCGAAGTGGCTGTTGATAAGAACTGGGAACTTGACAACATCGCGTCAGCACTGGCTTTCCTGTTAAATGAAGGATTGACTGAAGATACTATCCGGCAAAAATTTTCAAAATTATACAAGATAACCACTCGATTGAATGTGACTGAAGGATTAAACGGATGCAGTGTTATTCATGACACCTGCACAAGTGATCTTTCATCGTTGAAGCCGGCATTAGATTTTATGATGCGACGGAAAATGCCACTTCAATCTCCTGTCTTGGTATTAAGCGATATAGAACATCCCGGACCGATAGAGGAAACGACCTATGGGGAAATTGCTTCTATAGTGAAAAGAAGCGGGATAAAACACTTCATTGGAGTGGGTTCTAATTTGAATAAATATGCATCCCTTTTCCCTGAAGGAAGCATGTTTTTTAAAGATCCAAAACATCTCCTTTCCACTCTTTCCGCATCGGATTTTATTGATGAAATCATTCTTCTGAAAGGGTCTCCCAAATATGACCTGACGGAATTGAGGAAAAATCTTGAAGCAAGGAACCATGAAACAGTCCTGGAAGTTAATCTTGACGCTCTCATATCCAATTACAATTACTTCAGAAGCAAGATTCCTCGTTCAACAGGTATCATAGCTATGATAAAAGCTTCCGGATATGGAGCAGGAAGTTATGAATTAGCCAAGACTCTGCAAGACAGCGGAGCTGCCATGGTTGCTGTGGCAACATCAGATGAAGGTGTGGAACTAAGGCGTAGTGGTATAACGATGCCGATTCTCGTCTTGAACCCTCGTTCGGCAAATCTAAGGTCTTTATTTGTAAACAATCTTGAACCGGCGGTTTACTCCATGCAAATGCTTGAACAGATAATAACCGAGGCAAGAAAAGTTGGCACCAAAGATTATCCCGTTCATATAAAATTAGACACCGGGATGCACCGCATGGGTTTTATGGAGAAGGAAATACCAAATTTGGCAACATTGTTGACTGATACGGACCTTTTGAAAGTGAAAACCGTATTCTCACATCTTGCCACTGCCGATTGTATCGACATGGATGATTTCACATCCCTTCAACTGTCAAGATTCTCACATAACACTTCCTTGTTGGCCTCATTATTAGGCTATATGCCAAAAAGGCACATACTCAATTCGGCCGGAATATTAAGATTCCCGGAGCATCATTACGATTTTGTAAGACTCGGGATAGGTCTTTACGGAGCCAACACATTGCCTCCGGAGATTGAAAAACCGTTGGCAACAGTTATGACACTTCGCTCTGTCATAATATGTATCAGGGAGATTGAACAACCTGAAACAGTAGGTTATTCAAGGAAAGGGAAAGTAACCGGCACAAGACAAATAGCCACCCTCCCTATTGGTTATGCCGACGGGATTAGCCGGAAATTGGGAAACGGCAACATGCAAGTTCTAATAAATGGCAAGAAAGCGCCCACTATAGGCAACATCTGCATGGATGCCACCATGGTTGATGTCACCGGTATCGATTGTAAGGCAGGTGACCAGGTGGAGATATTCGGCAACAATATTTCCGTGCAAACAATAGCAGAAACCCTTGAAACAATTCCCTATGAAATATTCACTTCAATCTCACCGAGAGTGAAACGTATATATTTCAGGGAATAAGATCCTGCACCCCAACCATTGGGGCATGAATTCTTTTTATTTCACATTGTTGAGAGCCTCTATACATTTCTTCACCTCCTGATCAGTGGTGAATAGTTTGTCACGACAGAACTTGATCAATTCAGCTGCCCGGGAGGTATAAGTGCTCAGGGCATCAATATCGCAATTCTCACTTTGCATTTTTGTTATTATACCCTCAAGTTCCTGCATAGCTTCGGTGTAGGTCATTTTTCAGAAAATAAAATTATTGTTTGATCGGTTTTGATTCACAATAGACACATCTATAGCCGCCGGAACTGTCTTGTGCAGGACGGAAAATGCTTTCGACCCCGGTTTCCATATTTGATATGCAGCGCTTGTTCCTACATATATATTTGCCATAAACAGCATCCTTTGGAACAAGTTCCGTATGTTTGGATGGATCGGTTGCCCATTCCAAAAGTTTACATATCAATGCCATTCTCACAAATTTTCCGTTTTCTACCTGACGGAAATAAGCAGCTCTTGGATCGGAATCAACGTCAGTGCTTATTTCATTCACTCTGGGAAGAGGATGAAGGATACGCATCTCAGGACGGGCGTTTTTCAGTTTGTCAGAATCGAGAATGAAAAAATCTTTCACACGGTCATATTCATCTTCATCAAGAAACCTCTCCTTCTGAACGCGTGTCATATAAAGCACGTCAAGTTCACCAATCACCTCATCCATTGTGTCAACCTCAAGATATGGCACACCGTTCATGTCGCATACTTCCTGTTTCATATAATCAGGAAGTTTCAATTGCTCCGGTGCAATAAGGATTACCTTGACACCTTGATACCTTGATAGGGCCTTGATAAGGGAATGGACCGTTCTACCGAATTTCAAATCGCCGCAAAATCCAATTGTTATGTTATCAAAACGTCCGATCTCCCTTTTAATAGTCAGCAGATCGGTTAGGGTCTGCGTAGGGTGACTGTGGCTGCCGTCACCAGCATTAATCACGGGAACATTGGAATTCATCGCAGACACAGTTGCCGCACCCTCCTCAAAATGTCTCATTGCAATTATATCGGCAAAACAGTTAATAACTTTTGTGGTGTCTGCGCATGTCTCTCCCTTGCTGACTGACGAATTTTTGGCATCTGAAAATCCGAGCACATTGCCTCCCAATTCCATCATGGCTGCAGTGAAACTAAGCCTTGTCCTTGTTGAAGGTTCATAAAACAGAGTGGCAAGTTTTTTCCCCTTGCATCGTTCTGCATATTTTTCACGATTATCGATTATATCAAGAGCGAGATCTATTATCTCTTCCAGTTCCTCCTTTGACAGGTCGGTGGGGTCGATTAAATGTTTCACTTTTCTCTATTTTAAGGTGAAATCTTATGCTTCCATCCAGGAAGGATCTGATGGATTTTCCATAAATTTCTTTAATTTAACTTCATCCTGTGGTGTGATATAACCTTCAACAACAGCCACTTCGCATAGGGTGTCGAAATTGGTGAGTGAATAATTGATTACTCCCGCTTCTTTAAGTTTCTGTTTACCCTTTTCCATGCCATAAGTAAAAATGCTTACCACACCCAATACATCGGCACCGGCCTCACGAAGAGTTTCAACAACCTCAATGCAGCTTCCTCCCGTAGAAATCAGGTCTTCAATCACCACAACCTTCTGACCCTTTTCAAGCTTTCCTTCTATCTTGTTTCCACGTCCGTGATCCTTGTTACCGGATCTAACATATCCCATCGGCAGATCCATAAGCCATGCAGCGATAGCCGCATGTGCGATTCCTGCAGTCGATGTGCCCATCAGAACCTCTGCTTCAGGAAATTTTTCTTTTACTTTCCTGACAATGGATTCCTCTACAAGTTTCCTGACATCAGGAGCGGTGAGGATGAGACGGTTGTCGCAATAAATCGGTGACTTTATCCCGCTTGCCCAAGTGAAGGGTTTGTCAGGACTCAAGAAAACGGCTTTTATCTTTAAAAGAGCTTTTGCTATATCCATAATTTAAAAAATTTATCCATCTGTTATTGTTGACAACGCAGATAAGCTGCCAGTGGATCCTGTGCAGCAGTAATCGGACGACCTACTACAATAAAATCAGATCCCAGTTCTCTGGCTTTTTGCGGAGTTGTGATCCTCACCTGATCATCGGTTGTTGAATCGGCGAATCTGATACCGGGTGTCACCGTGATAAAATCCTCCCCACATGCCTCCTTCACAAGCCTAATTTCCAAAGGCGAACAGACAACTCCATCAAGTCCTGCCTCCTTCGCATTCCGGGCATAATGCCTAATAGTATCAGCAATTGATGCATCTATAAGCAATTGCTTTTGCATTGCTTCTTCCGACGTTGAAGTGAGTTGAGTAACCGCTATTAGGAGTGGACGGCTTCCGTCAGGTCTTGTTAGCCCCTCCTTAGCTGCCTTCATCATTTCTATGGTGCCGGCCGCATGAACATTAACAATGTCGACATCAAGACCGGAAAGAACTTTCATCGCCTTCATGACTGTGTTGGGAATATCGTGGAGCTTAAGATCTAAAAAGATTCTAAACCCTCTTTTTTTCAATTCTCTTACTATTTCGGGGCCAGAAGCATAAAAAAGCTCCATGCCTATTTTAAGATATGGTTTTTTATCAAGGCCATCAAATTTTTCTAAAAAAGAAAGGCATTCCTCTTTCGATGCGAAATCACAAGCTATAATAGTTTCAGTCATAAGAACTTAAATTTATATCATGTTGACGTCATTCATATCCCAAAGACATAAGCACTTCAGGGAGTTTCTCTATAATCTCTTTGCAAATATACGGATTTATAAGATTAGCCGAACCAATTTCAACAGCATTTGCCCCGGCCATCATCATCTCCACCACATCCCGAGCCGACGACACCCCTCCGCAACCAATGATGGGTAAATCACCGAACATCTGCCTGACCTGATAGACCATTCTCAAAGCCACCGGGAAAATGGCCGGTCCGGAAAAACCACCCATCGTGTTCGCAATAACGGGACGTCCTGTTTTTATATCGATTCTCATGCCGAGCAAAGTGTTGATCAGACAGAGACCTTCGGCGCCACCATCCACAGCTGCTTTTGCCATTTCCGTAATGTCTGTAACATTAGGAGTGAGTTTAACAAACAGAGGGACTGTGCACACTTTCTTTACCTGCGACACCAACTCTGCAAGCACTTTTGGATCGGTTCCGAACGACATACCACCACCATGCACATTCGGACAGCTCACATTCAATTCTATGAGTCCGATTTGTGGTTCACCGGTGATTCGTGTGCAACATTCCACATATTCTTGAACTGAG
>JAFLTM010000033.1 GCA_022509225.1 Muribaculaceae bacterium | reverse complement strand
GCAGCCACGCCGGCGTTGAAATTTGCCTCTTCGGTCTGCGCTCCCATTTTCTTCGGGGTGAAGAAAACTCTTTCAGCGAAGTTTCTTTCAAGGTCTTCGGCATTCCCCGGCTTGATGTCGCTTACATACCTCAGGTCAGGCCTGTCTTTAAGCGCCTTGAAGAGTCCCTCCTCATCGATCACCTCCTTGCGGGCCGTATTTACAAGCACTCCATTTTGAGGCATGGCGGTGATCAGGTCATAACCGATAGAATTCTTGGTCTGAGGGGTTGCCGGGATATGGAGGGAGACGAAGTTATTTTGCGAAAAGAGCTGTTTCACCTCATGCACGGGCACCACTCCCTCTTTCTCCATCGCCTCATCCGGGACGAACACATCGAGGGCTTGCACATTCATGCCGAATCCTTTGGCTATTCTGGCAACATTCCGTCCCACCTGTCCGAAGGCATAAATACCGAGATTTTTGTCTTTCACTTCCGAACCGGATGTGCCGTTATATTTGTTGCGACACATCATCACTATCATCCCGAACACTAATTCGGCAACGGCGTTAGAATTCTGACCCGGGGTGTTCATTACGCAGATACCGTGGTTTGTGGCTGCCTGTAGGTCAATGTTGTCATAACCTGCGCCGGCACGAACTATGACTTTCAGCTCAGGGGCTGCAGTCATGACCTCTGCGTCCACGATGTCACTTCTCACGATAAGTCCTTGCACGTCTTTCACGGCGGCAATAAAATCGCTGCGTGTGCCACGCTCCACAAGAAGCATGTCGGCTCCTGCCGCATCAATCGTGTTTTGAATAGCCTTCACGGCTGCCGGGGCGAAAGGCTTTTCTGTAAAAACAAGTATTTTCATGGTTATCAATGGCTTTTTTCAAATTCTTTCATCACCTCTGTCAAGGCTTTCACGCTTTCCATGGGGAGTGCGTTGTAAAGTGAAGCACGGAAACCGCCCACATCACGGTGACCTTTTAATCCCATCATACCTCTTGCGGTGGCAAATTCAATGAAAGAGCTTTCAAGATCCTTGTATTCCGGTTTCATAACGAAGCATACATTCATGATAGAACGGTCTTCATGATTGGGCACGGTAGCCACAAACATTTTGCTTGAGTCAATTGCATTATAGAGGCAATCTGCCTTTGCAACATCCATTTTCTCGATCACTTCTACTCCGCCAAGTTCCTTGTAGTATTTGAGAGTCTGGAGAGCCGAGAAAATTGGAAGCACCGGAGGTGTGTTGAACATGGAATCCTTCTTCACATGGGTTTCATAGTTCAACATAGTCGGGAGCACCCTTCCGCTCTTTCCGAGAGCGTCATCCTTGACAATAACGAATGTCACGCCGGCAGGGGCGAGATTTTTCTGCGCGCCTCCATAGATGAGGTCATATTTGGAGATATCGACGGGACGGCTGAAGATGTCGGAGCTCATGTCGGAAATCATCCTTACGCCCATCTCGGGGTCCTTACGTATTTCGGTGCCATAGATTGTGTTGTTGGAGGTGTAGTGGAAATAGTCAACATCTGAGGGTACCGTGTAATCTTTCGGTATATAGTTATAGTTTTTGTCTTTAGATGAAGCCACGACATCCACTTCGCCAAAGAGTTTTGCCTCTTTGATGGCTTTGCTGGCCCATACTCCCGTGTCGAGATAGGCAGCCTTTGTCTTTAGCATATTCATAGGCACCATTGCAAACTGCAGGCTTGCGCCTCCACCAAGGAACAGTACACTATATCCTTGCGGAATGTCAAGTAGATATTTAAACAGGGAAATGGCTTCGTCCATTACGGCCTGGAATTGTTTGCTACGGTGTGATATTTCAAGTATGGAGAGACCCATGTCAGCAAAATCTTTGACGGCTTTTGCAGTTTCATCGATAGTAAACTGGCTCATGATGCTCGGGCCCGCGTAGAAATTATGTTTTTTCATGTTAGTTAATATTAGTTTCAAGCAAATTTAAAGTTTTTATCGATATGTTCAAATATTATCTTCCGGCAGTTTCCCCATGCTGCCTATCATCTGTTTTTTTATTCGCCTCCTCTTTCTTTTCGGCAGTGTCTGTTTTGGGAACGGTGTCATGTTCTATCACCGGGGGAGCGATGTTGACAACTGCAGGTGTAATGGGATGACTCACCGGGGTTTCTATAACGTTTGTGTACGACAATTGGAAAAATGTCAACACTCCGGCACCCAGGAGGAGTTGTGCAATAAGTCCCCATGCGAATTTATAGCATTTCTGACTGAATCCGAACCAAAGTCTCACTGCAGAAATGCCACAGATAATTGTAAACAAAAGCCATGCAATCCATAAAGAGAAGAGATGGCAGGCTGTGCAGATATCAATCAAGAGGGGAATCGTCAGGATTGCCGAGATTGTATATAATACTTTCGAATGTTTATAAACCGGGCGATTCATCTTATTCAATTACTAATTACTAATTCCTAATTGGAAAAAAGATTTTCTATTAAAAAATCTTTTTTCTGTAAATTTAGTCCCAAAATTAGATAATAAAATCGATTAAAAAAGAATCGTTATGGCAAAACTTACCTATATATTTCATGATTGTTTTGTTTTGGAAACCGCGGAATTTGTTTTTGTTTTCGATTTTTGGAAAGACCCTTTTTCAAAGAGCGGAGAAGTGCCATATTTCCTTGAGATTGCCGATAAAAATAAAACTCTCGTTGTGGTGGTGAGTCACCATCATAAAGACCATTACTCAAAATATATATTCGGGTGGGCGGGATTGTTCAAGGATACCAGATATATTTTGAGTAAAGACACGGCAAAATATTGTCGGCATATCCTGCGTGGCGATTCATTATATAAAGGTATGAGGCCGGATCCTCAATCCGTTACGGTGATTGGTCCGGGGGAGAGGTTTGTTGAACAAGGGTATGAGATTTTTGCATTTTCTTCAACAGATATAGGGAATTCCTACGTGGTGAAAACCGGTGGCAAAATCTTTTTTCATGCCGGCGACTTGAACGACTGGTCATGGCGCGCGGAATCCACGGAGGATGAGGTGAGGGAAGAGAAGGATAAGTTCCTGACAATTTTGAACGAGATAAAGAGTGAGTTTCCGAGGATTGATTATGCGATGTTCCCCGTTGATCCCAGGATGGGAGAGGGGTATTGGGAAGGGGCGGCAACGTTCAACAGGCTTTTTGACGTGGGACTGTTTATTCCGATGCATTTTTGTCTTGCCGAGAATCCGGAGCAGGAGATAGATTATATAAAGAAAGTTTGGGAAACGGGTAAGTATGCCAATCCGGAAAGAGGGAAGGTTTTGGTGTTGACCGGCCCGTATTCGGAGCTTTCTTCAATTAGTAATTAATAATTAATAATTACTAATTGCTTTGGGAGGCTGGAAAGCCTCCCCTCCTAAGAAGGTCTTTAATGACAAAATAAAAAAGTTCAACCCACTTCTGTGGGTTGAACTATAATTACTAATTACTAATTGTCATTTAACGTATTCCACGGTTGTCTGACCTTTCTGGACATCTGTGCCGATGATAATCTTCTTGGCTTCTTGAGCCTCGGTAATATCAATCGCCACATCCTTGTAGGCACTTGTGGCATAACAATCGGTGAAATTCACCGAACCTCCATCCAATTTTGTTAGGTCGATCACATAAGGTGCCTTGAAGTAACATCCGTTGAAGACGGTTCCTTCAGTTGTTGAGTAAACTTTACAGGTCTTGTACTCCTCATTTTTTGAACTTGAGCTGAAGCCGGTTTCGGCACCCTGTTCGAAGGTAGTGCCGGTATAGGTGATTTTCTTCCATCCGGCACCCGGATTGGTGAAACCACGGAAATTCGAGTTCTTGATATCCATCACCGTTTTGCTCGGATCAAAGGGATTTGCGCCGGAACTGTTCAAAAGAGTACCGGATTCATCTCCTGAATAAAGTCCTTGATAGTCTAAACAGATTGTCTGATAGACATCGTAGATATTTACGTTTTCCAACTCAATCTTACTCATGTTCTCATTGGGCGCGAGCAAAATACCGGTCCACGCATACGGCTGTCCCTTAAGAACCATATTCTTTATGGTTGTCGGTTGTTCCGCCTTATTATATTCTTTATATTTACCTGTCTGTAAAGCTGTTAGCTTAGATAAATCTTGAATGTTAGCAGGATTATTGTTTGTTCCAGCCCTGGCGTCCCAGACGCTATTTTCGAATTGTTTCCTGTCTCTCGCTGTAACGTACATAACACAATCTCCGGTTCCGTTGGTATTATCAGCTGTAACCACTGATCTGTTGCCCGGAGCTTTCGATCCGTCTAAAAGAATAGATTCGACATACATTGCCGCCTTTGGACTATTCGTAACATAGTTAACTGTTGGCTCGTATGGCCATAAAAATGGAACTTTAAACTTAGAATCCCCATAGTTAGACCAGATTTGTGCTGAATTAGTATATTGAATCCTGGTATTTATTCCTGAGGTTCCATAATAATTGTTATTGAGAGTCACTTCGTCGGTATACCATGAAGATAACATCGGTATCATTTCCAACGGCACATTATCAATGGTTGTCTTTCGCATAACTCCTTCATTGGAAGATGTGACTTGGTTATTATTTGCATCAACACCGGTTACCTTAAATTCTGAGAATTTTACATTAGAAGCAGATCCTTCATAGGAATACTTATCCTGGTCTCCACCAACAAAAATACCCATTTGACTTTGTAAGGTCGAACCCCAGCCGAATCCGGTTTGCCATCTTTTATCTCCACTGCTATTTTGAGATTGCTGATTGACTAAATTGTCAAACGGCATGAACTGGTCGGCCAAAATAGTACTGTTTGATACAGAGTTACTTTCAAATGGAATCTTATTATCATAATAAGAGATACCACTAGTGACTTTCATTTTGTCACTACTTTCCCCGTCAGAAACAGCACCTATTATTCCTCCAATTCTCCTGTAACCATGTATCGTTACATTCCGAACCTCACAGTTGTTTACTCCAAATTTTGCTTTAGCATCACTACCTTGTATTGCAGAGAATTGACCCACCACGCCTCCGACGTAAACGCCACGGGCAAATGTACGGCCGTAGCTTGATTGAACTGAATTTTTGTCGTCTCCACGGTAAAGAGGATAAGCGGTTATTTTACCACCGTCTATTACGCAATTTTCAATCGCAGCAGGCCATCCTATACTGCTAACTACAGCCACGAGACCTCCAACACCATTCCTTCCGAAAATGTCGATATTCTGGAGTCTAACATTTTCGATATTAGCTCCCGGTCCTACTATACCGAAGAAACCTTGCCCAAACCACTGTACATTATCGTAGGGGCTCATGTTATTATTTGTAGTTCCGGTTTTCCATTGGAACTGTGATTCATGAACATTTGCTGAGAATCTTTTGGATTTCACATTATAGATTGCATGCCCGTTACCGTCAAATGTTCCACAGAAAACCCGACGCCGAGCCACCACAACTTTACTCTTGTTTGAATCATAAGAGAAGGGTCCAGAGCCTTCAAGAGGATAAACTATCGATCTATAGTTCAAACCGTCCCAACCGGTACCTCCGGGTTCAACGTATGTAAAAGAGGAATCCCAATTCACCATATCAAACCCTATCGGAATCCATTCAATTCCATCCAAGTTGATATCGGCCATCAGTTTAACGGTCGCACCTGCGAAACTAAAATTGTTGAGAGTAGGCCAGTCTGAATCATCCTCTGTTATTTTACCTTCATATCCGTCATCAAATTCTTTATGAAGGTGATAATGTGTGGCTGCAAGAATACGGTTTCTTAACACAGGATCATCCGGTCTTTTTATCGATTGAAATTCCAGATATTCAAGATTTCCTAATCCATCCTCGCTATAATAAGGGTACTTTCCTCCAATCATATAAGAATAACCTGTATTATTACCCACACTTCTCACGGTCAGGTCTCCGTTTACAAGCTGCTGGAATACCAACAAACCGTTAACACTTGAGATCTGAACCACATCATTCTCAGCATCGTAATAGATACCCTCAGCTATCTCACCGGAGAGACCCTCGGCTGAGCCGTCAAGTTTCTGACCGGCGAAGTCGCTGTCGACCGTGATAGAAACGTTGGCTTTGGTGGTAAGGAGGGCGCCCACGATGTTGGTACGGCGGTTACGTTGAACAGGCACATTGTGCAGGTTCAGAACCTCAACCTCATCTGATCCGTTTGCATCTGTCGCAATCCACATCTTAAGGTTTGTTATAACATCAGAGGTATCTTCCCCTGAGCCATCATTCTTCGGTTCGCAATTAGTCAGAATATAACACATCGAGAGGTATTTGAAAACCTCACCAACCTTATTTTCATTTTCAGCACTGCCATCACCAAGCCCGGTGTAGGTCATATAACCGTCTTCAATTTCACTGTATTGTATATCATTTCCATCAGCATCATTTCCTGGTTTACCTGCCAGACTTGCATCAAACAGTTTCACTTTCAGGAATTCTTCTTTCTGATAAACAGGCCATTCAGATTGCAGATTCACACTGGTTGACACATAACTGTTGGGTTTACCCTCTGTATCGAAATCATAAATTGTGTATGAAGGATGGAATCCTGATTGAATATTGTCAGGCATATTGGCTTTCCAATAAGCCGGGAAAAGGGCATAGTCATAGTCAACAACATAGAAAGCCTCGGCCGGCGAGTCTGTATCCTTATCGTCGATTGTAGTGGATGTCAGAATTTTGTCTTCCACCACATCAAGATAACGGGCAGCCCGGTTGATACGTACCTTGGAATAGTAATATTTCTTTTCAGCGTTACGTGTGATTGTTTCATAGTCAAAACCGCGGGTACCGATATTTATCTGTGCAAGGGGACGACGAAGATAGACTGTCTGGTTTTTCAAAGAAGTTCCGGCAGGTCCCGATATCGAACGACAGAATGCGTCACGGTTTTCGTCATTGTTAATCGACAAAACTTGTTCCCCGGCATCTGCGGCTGCCGCCTCATCTCCGGAAACATTCATCACCTTATATTTCATCTGGACCTTGCGGAGGTCTTCCGTATTGAATGCATCGGTTTGGCTGCTTTGCGCCCAGAAAACCACACGGTAAGTTTCTGACTTTTTGAGGGCAAGATTAACCACTACAGGGAAACTCTTCACAGGTAAAACGGTCTGTCCATGACCCGGTTCTACTTTTCCAATGGTCTCACTATTGGAATCTCCATAGCTGTCGTCAGCCTCCCATCCTCCATCAGAGGTCTTATAATAGACGGCATATTTGAGTACGTCGACCCGGCTTCCTCCACCTATCTTTTCACTAAGATAGGTGCCATCGGTAGCCCTGGTTCTCTCGCCCATCCCTTCAAGGTCGATGGTAAAGGAAACCTTGTTGACATCGGAACCGTCATCGAAAAATTCTGAGAATGTTTCGTCGCGACAGGATGTGGCAAGCATCATCAATGTTGCCACCAATCCTCCGCCTATATATTTTTTCAATTTCATCGAATATAAATTTTCAAATATTGGATTCAAATTGATTCGCCTAAATCCCTAAATTCAAAGATTTCCTAATCTTGGGAACTGTTGTTATCCGGATAGTCATCTTTAGGATAATTATCTTCATAATCATTGTTATCTCCTCCACCCTGGGTATTGCCGTTGTCACTCCAATTGTTGTCAGTTGAGGCAAGCCGTTTGTAGAAGTCACCGACATATTCGGGATAAACATCCACCCGAAACTGAGCTGTTTCCATAAACAAACCCGAGCCGGCGGCTGAGACGATATTGGTACGCCAGTTCCTGTTTACCGGAACATTCGGCATCGTGAATGAGAACACATTGTTGGAGTCGGCAGTTCCTGAAACATCACCTGATTTTTCAGCACATTGGAACTCCACCTTAACAGTCGTTGAATAGGTAGCATCGTTATCTGTATCGTTCTGTTTTGTTCCGGCAATAAGCACATAGCAGGTTGCGAGATACTTGAACTTTTCAGTGATAATTTTTCCATTCAAGAGATCGGTCAAATCTTCATCAGTAGAATAACTAATGTTCCCTTGATTAACTTCCTTTATGAGATCATCGGTATTTTTCTTATACTGATACCAGCCTATGTAACCGTACTCCTGGTTAGGGACAAGATCTACATCAAGATATGTTTCCACTATATCAAATGATGGTGCAGGATTCTTTTCTTTGTTAAAAAGATAATTGCTTAACGTTTTGATATACTCGTCTGTGATATTAGATAAATCACCATTCCCGGCAACATATCTGCGATAGGCCGGAATAATATTCCAAGCAAATGTCACATTTATCGGTTCATCCTCCTTTATTACCTCATTTGAAAGGGCATTGAATTTTTTGGCAACACCTTTGACGGTCATGGTTGAGTATTTTATCACCTCGGGATTCGGTTTCAGAATGGCCTTACCTTCATAATCCCAACCTGAAGTACCGACGTTGATTTGAGCCAACGGTCGTTTTAAAATAACTTCTTTCGTGGTCAAATTACTACCGTTGAATTCTGCTACGGCTGAGAAAACGTCGCTTCTCTCATCGTTCATGGGAAGCTTTTCGTAATTAATTTCAATACTGGTCAAATCACTTGTATCAAATGCATCACATTCACTATTCTGAGCCCAGAATACAACCTTGTATTCGGCTCCAGCTTCAGGGATAAGCTGAATCGAGAATGGAAATGTCACATTCTTGATTTCATTCTGATTATTAGAATTTGTTTGTCCGGTTTTGTTAAAGGAATTATCTAAAGAATATTCTCCTGAAGTATTATCTTTCTTATAAACCGCAAAGATAAGCTTGTCAGCATGACTGCCGTCACTAAACCAGTCGGTATATGTGCTTTCATAACCATCCGCTCTGGTGGCAGCCTGTTGTGACTCCAGCGAAACGGTGAAGGTTATGGGTGACGCATCCGTCGTTGTTCCCCTCTCCACGGGAGCCTCCATACCGGCATCGCTACAAGAAATCAATGAGCCGGTAAGTAGGGTGGCAGTCAAAAGTCCGTATATATTGTTGTGTAGTTTCATTTTCTATTAATCTTGGTCCGGTTCCGGTTGAGGATCTGAGTCCTCTGTTTCCGTGTAATTGTTATTTATGTAATGATGCCAACTGAATGATGGATCTATAACCACTTTGAAAGTCAAAGTGTTGAAGATACTTGTCGGGTCATCCTGATTTGTCGGGATATCCGGGTCTTTAGGATCATCCGGATTGTCAGGATCATCGGGATCTATGGTACCTCCGGGGTTATCAGGATCATCCGGGGGAGTAGTGGTATATGGCCCATCAGGATCATCAGGATCATCGGTAGGATAAACCGGTTGACGGTCTTTCATATATTGCAGTCCACCGAGAATGTTGGTACGGTAGTTAGCATTTACCGGCACCGACGGGATATTTCTTGCCTGAAGTGCTCTCTCCGTATCACCCGTTGCATCCTTTAGTTCTATTGTTACTCCAACTGTAGAACCGTTTGTGGTTTCCCCGTCAGAATTTAATGAGAAGGGAACAAGCACATAGCACATTGAGAGATATTTGAATGTCTCTGTCTTGTATGTTCCATCTTTTGCGACAGTGGGATAATTCACCTTATATGGAAGGATACCATTCTCGTCTGAATTTAGTTTCACTGTCAGAAACTCCTCCTTACTGTCAGCACCATTCCAAAGTTTATTATCCGTTGGAATTTCATTCTCCTCCATTTGGATAAATGCCGGGATATTTGAATAAGTGAAAGTAATATCCTTGGACCCCGTTCCTTTAAATTCGGCCTTGTGGTTAACTACGTCAAGGGTGTTGGCAACTCCTGTTACAGTTATCTGCGACTTTGTGATTGTCATGTTCGGATAAATGTAATCACTTTGCATAAGCGACCTGTAGTCAGCTCCGGTAGTGCCAACGTTAATCTGGGCTAAAGGACGCTGCAAAGTCACAGTGACATTACCCTGATTTCCGCTGAACAATTCAGTTTTGCAGAAAGCATCGCGGGTCTCGTCGTTGTTGGCAACATTCTCATAGCTTACTGTAACATTCTTGAGGTCGGTTGTTTTATAAGCGTCGCAACCGCTGTATTGTGCCCAGCAGGCAATCCGGTATTTCTTGTCGGGATTGACTGATAATCTCACGGTCACATTGTCTCCTGCCTTGAAAGGTATGGCAGTTTGACCATCACCGATCTTATTCTCGGTAAATGCTTGGGGAACATTGCTCTTAATTCCCTCTCCGAAGTAATCGAGAAGGTTACCGTTTTCGTCATAGATAGCGTAAACGAGCACATCTATGTATGAGCCTGTACTGATTATGTTTTTCTGCTCATCAGCCCTTGTACCGACGGCAGGAACATCCGTATTGAATGTCAAGGTAATTTCCCTTGTTGATTCACCGTTGCCGGTGGATGGTTCGGGATTGTCCATTCCATCGCTGCCGCATGCCGACATAATCAGCATGCAGAAGGGTAGGGTAAGTAATTTCTTTCTATATTGTTTCACGGAAAAGTCCATTATTCTTGAGTAATCTTATTTTATTTCCTCACCGTTGATATCACGATTATAGTTGTTGAAATAATCACACTTGATTTCCAATTGCAGACTCACGCTGTTGAAAAGCGAGGTGGGATCGTCAATCGGTTCATCGGGATTATCCGGGTCATCAGGGTTATCAGGACCGTCGCCGCCTCCGGGATTGTCACCTCCACCCGGGCCATCACCGCCCGGTGTATTACTGTCTGTGTAATAAAGTCCACCGAGAATGTTGGTACGATAGTTCCTTCTCACCGGTAAATTAGTCAATGCGACTGAATTATCCTCCCGGTTATTATAAGAGTGGAAAGTTACCTTGAAGTTCGGCAATACCGTATTGTTTTCTTGCGTTGCAGTCGGTACAAGTACATAACACATCGATAGATACTTGAACTCCTCAGTCAGATATGCGCCGTTTTCATCCTTAGTCGGATAAGAGGTCTTATATTCTAAGAAATCTTCAGAATCCGAATCGGTTTCCAGATGAATCTGCAGGAACTGCTCTCCCTCGGTTTGAAGAAGCTTATCATCATCGGTCGGCACAGAAGAAATATTGTAATATGCCGGTATTGTGGCTGAGGAGAAAGTTGCCTCAACCAAACCCTCAGATGATATAACATCGGTGAGGACGTTCATCTTTGTAGCGACGCCGCTCAAAGTCACGGTGCTTTTGTCGTAATAGGTGCCACCGGGGATAAGTCGGTTGTTCTTATAATCGGCTCCTGTAGTGCCTACATTTATCTGTGCGAAGGGACGACGGAGAATAACCTTCAACTCATTTACATTGCCATCGAATGTCAGGGACTTGCAGAAAGCATCTCTTGATTCATCGTTGTTCACTGCACCGGCATAGCTTACGGTTACATTCCTGAGATCTTGGGTGTTATAGGCATTGCATTTGCTGCTCTGGGCCCATGCCGCGATCTGATAGGTTTTCCGTAGGTCGAAATCAAGGGTGATACCGTTTTCGGCATCCTCCCATTTCATAATGTTCTGACCTGTTCCGGCTTGTATCGTCCTGCCGTTGATGGTCAGCGATTTGTAGCCGTCAACCTGATAATTCAGAAGTGTGCCTTCCGAATCATAAATGGCGAATACTAGCAAATCTACCATGCCGCCTTCTCCAATTGAACCGGTTTCAGTACCGTCAAGTTCACCACGGGTCGACATATCAGCAACTTCGGTTGCAAAGCGCAGTGTCACCGGAACGAGTTCGGTGGATTCCTGATCAGCCGGCTGTTGCGGCATCACCTCGCCTGCATCCTGAGAGCATGCTCCCATAAGAGGGAGTAGCATAAAGGCTGCAAGTCCGTGAAATATTTTATTTTTCATTTGTTTCTTCATATCAATGTTATCCGGCTTTTAATTACCTGAGGTTGTAGGGAACCAGTTACTTTGCCAAGTACTGTCCGGCTGTTTAATATGATCCACCCGTCCGTCGAAGTTGTTGTCAAGCATGAAGTAAATTCTCATAGCATTGAGGAAATCGCTCGGGATTTCCGGTTCCACGGGTTCCTCCGGTTCCGGATCGTCGGGAATATTTGGATCATCCGGATTATCCGGAGTGTCGGGATTTTCAGGATCACTTGGAGTTTCCGGAGTTGCCGGGTCATCGGGGGTTGTCGGTTCCAAGTTTGAGAAACCGCAGAGAATATTGGTGCGGTAATTTCTTGATACGGGAGTCGAAGTCAGGCTGATGGTTGTCATACCGTTCAGACCCTTTCCATCTTCCGCGAACCCCACTTCGATTTTGTCAAGGACCGAAGAACCGGAAGTTCCGGTGGGAATGAGCACATAGCACATCGAGAGATATTTGAATGTCTCGGTCAGGAAGGACCCATCTTTTCCTCTGGTGGGGTAGTTAACGAGATAATCCTCGAATTTGTTGTCTTTGTTAAGGTCGACACGCAGGAATTCTTCGTCGTCCGACTCAACCAGACCGTTGTTATCGGTCGGAATCTTGTCCATATTGATGTAAGCCGGTAGGGGAGCCCAGTCGAAGGTCACGTCTGTTGTGCCATCCTCAACACGTATTCTGTCGTCAACAACACTCAAAAAGCGAGCCACACCTGATATTGTGATTTGCGAGTGAGTCACCTTCATCAAGGGGAATCTTGCCTCACCCTCCATGGCATCACGATAGTTGGCACCGGTTGTTCCCACATTTATCTGTGAGAGAGGGCGGTAAAGAATCACATCCTCACTGCTCATATCAGCTGTGACGGTTGCTTCCCACACCTGACAGAAAGCGTCGCGTGTCTCGTCATTGTTGGCAAAGTCATTGCCTGCGTCATCCGTGTATTTCACCTCAACCTTGTCAAGGTCGGAGGTATCGTAGGCTTTAGCAGCCTCGCTACTTTGCGACCAGAAAGCAACACGATAGGTCTCGCCGACCCTCATCTTCGGGATTTCGATAGTCATGTAGCTGCTTGAATTGAAATCTGCCGGGATAATATATTGCCCGGGATGAGAGGCAGAGGTATAACCGGCTTTTGTCAGTCGGTTGTCGGAATAGTCGGACACCGAGCCGGCATAATTAGAGTCGAGCACGAAATCGCCGTTGTTATTCTTTACATATACTGCATAAATCAGCATGTCGAGTTTCTCGCCCTTACCGATATGCGACTCAGCCCCGTTGTTGACCTCTCCGGCTCTGCTGTTTAGCTCACTTGTTTCGGGACGTACATTGAACGTCAGGTCAACGAATTCCTCGGCAGATTCGGTTGTCGGCTGTTCCTCGGGCTCGGTATTGGTGGCACAGGCGCACGCCAACATTAAAGCCGGGATTGCAAGAAGGTTTATATATTTATTTTTCAAATTCATTGAAATTCCTCTTTAAAATCTTTGAATGATTTGCGCTTTAGTTCGAACCGGGATAAGACAAGGTGATAGCGTATAGGTTTAGACTGCCACCAAAGAAATATAAATATACATATCCGGCTTTTGTGCTAAAATATTCAGTTTCTCCATTCGGATACCTATTATTTCCACTTGATGTAACAGGTGTATTGGTAAAATCTTTACTACCTTCAGCTCTAACTTTATTATAATCAAGAAAATATGGCAAAGTAGTAAGAGAGGTTGATTGAGGAACTGTATATATGGCGTAACCCTCTCTGCCGTCCTCATCCCATCCTGTTCCATTTGCATGACTAATGCCAGAGGGTAACATAAAACCATCTTTTGGATCACCTTCATATATGGTGACTCCATAATCAATAATAAAATCCCTTATATCATCTGCCTTACCATTACTATTAGTATTTTCCCCCTTTATCTCTATATTGCAAGATCCATTGACCCTAAAATGAAGGTTAGTGGTTATACCTCCGCCTCCATTTATACTATTTCCAGTAAAGTTCCATGACCTATCGCTCTTTTGCATAGCTTCATAGTAAAGGCCGTAATACTCGTCACCACCAAATTCAGTTTCTGCAATACTTTTACCGTCACTGCTAAGACTATTACCGTAAGTATAGAAAGCCTTACCATTTAGATTGTCATTTGTACCTTGAAAATTCCATGTATATGTTTGAGATGTATCCCAGTTGACATTCAACTTCATTTCAGTTTCCTGACTATTACTATAAAAGACCTCGTTAAGCGATACAACCTTTACTTTCAGTTTTGGATAGTCCTCCTCACTCTTTTTATTGGCAAGGTTATAGAGGGCTTGGGCAGGTATTGTGACATTAAAGGGTTCTGTCTCTGATAATGATCTTCCAATTGGAAGCACCTCTTGTTGGGAATCTTTAGTGTCTTGATAAGTTATTTCATAGGTGTAATAGTTTGTCTCGGGAATATCATCTCCGGAATTTCCTGAAAGGCCTGCAAAACTTACTTCATAGCTTTCTGCAAAAGGAGACCATTTCACGGAGTTAGGAATTTCAAAACCGCTTCCTTCATTTGTAAAATCTTTCGGAACTGAAAGAGGTTCCGGGGTCTCAGGCGGGGTAAGGTATTTGTAACGGCTGAAAAGGACGTTAGTCCTCCAGTTACGGTTCACAGTTAGTATTTTCTGGGAATGATAGTAAGGCGTGCCATTCTTTGTAACCGTGATTTTATCAACTGTTACAGTCGGTGTTTCGCCCTCTTTTGGTGCCGGTGCAAGAATATAACACATACCCATATACTTGTAGGATATTCCCGGTGTATTTGCTCCGGTTCCTGCATCAGTCGTGTTTTTTACAACAAAAGTATTGTCTTCATTTAAATTTACCGGCCATGAAAAAGTTGGACTTTCAGTTTTCTCAGCAATTACAGTGCTTCCAACCACATTAAGGGTTGTAGGAATATTAGAAAACGCTACATCTATTTGGGTATAATCACTTGCATTTCCATCATTAGCATCTGCTTTTAATCCGATATTTATCTGCGACAGTGCACGGGTCAATTTCACTTCGATCGGGGTGTTAACCTGTCCCACCGAGAAATTGGCTGAAGCCGAGAAAGCATCGTAAATATCAGGGTCTATTCCTTCTCCAAATGTCATTTTACTATAATCAACCTCAACTGCTTCGAGAGTCTTGAAGTTATAGGCGGTACATTCGGCACTCTGAGCCCAAAGGGAGAGATTGAAGGTCGTACCCCTCATTACCCTGAGGTTTATATGGATTTTACCATCCTCATCATTTTTATCCTCTTTAATATTCAGGATTGTCTGGGTATGGTCTTCCTGATTTAAATAATCATCACCCATAGCCAGCAATGCAGGGGCCATGCCATTTCCATTATAGTTCTTTAAACTTGCATCAACACCTTTGCCGTATTGGGTCAAGATAGCACCGATTTTGCCGTCATTAACTTGTCTCACGGCATATACCAGCATGTCGATTTTGTCGGCGTGGCCGTATTGGTCATCATCCTCTGCCCTGGTACCTCCCGGGAAAAGATCGTCGAGTGAAACCGACACGGTGAGATCTACCATCTCCCCGTCGGTGTCGGTCTGTTGACTTCCGTTTTCGAAACCGGTCAGGTCGTCGGTACACCCGACCATAAGCAGAGCCAGTCCGGTTAAAAATATATTGAGTTTCTTCATTGTTTTCATCATTGTAGGAATGTGGGTTTCACATTTTAAATCGTGATGTTATGATCGCCGTCGAAGCCGGGGTCGATACCGATACCGCCTCCACCGTTAGTGGTGAGGAATGTGCCGCGGAGCACCGTGTGATGATCCCTTCGCAATGGTATTGTAAGCATCGATGTCGAGGCAACTTTGTTGCCGTCTTTGTCATAGACGGCGAGCTGGGCCTGCACGGCGGCATCGTCGATATTGTTGACAAGCACGTAGTCGAACCCGAGCGAAGCCTCGTTTTCTCCGGTTATATTAACTTCGGTTGAGATAACTGAGGTGAAATTATATCCGCCGTTGGCGTTCTCGAGACGGTCGTCGTAAGCGCTGTAAGAATCGGGATAGTATGCCGGATATGAGATCACGACGATATAATCTTCCGATATAGAGCGGGTTGACGCTCCTCTACGCGCCGCTTCGATTTCAAGGAATTCGCTGAGGTCGGTGGTTACGAACTCAAACTTCGCCATCGGACGAGACATCGGCACATCCTTGGTGACGTTGTCAAGTTCGGCTGCAGTCACTGTTACCTTTCCACGATAGCCGTCGCGATAATCGGTGTTTCCGGCAAATCTCTCTTCCACGAGCTTGACGCTGTTGAAGTCTGATGCATCGTAGAAGGGGAAGGCTGCATCGTTTTCAAGGAGATGACTCCATGCGGTGACGGTGTAGTCTTTCCCGCTTTCGAGCTCAAGGCTCACCTCGGTGTCGTAGCCTGTCTCTTCATCAGCGGTTTTATAAAAAGTCTCGTATGCCACCTCGTTCGACCTGTTATCTACCACCTTCACGTGAATCTCCATGACTGCTCCGTCAATGACATTACTGTATTTATCGGAGGTGCCGGGATAACCGGGGAAGATATTCAGAGATGGATTCTGTTCGGTTATCTTACCGGTTTGGGTGTCGTAAGTATGTTCCCAGACATAAAGGTCAGGGCTATAGACAAAACGGAGGTTCATTATGCTTGTTTCAGCCGGATCCTCGGGCGGAGCGGGCGTCACGGGTGGTTCCGGTTCGCTAGCCTCCGGGAACTGGTGCACATCGCACGAGGTGAGTGCCGCAGCCGACAGTGTCATGCAGATAACGCCTGCAGCGAATTTCATTGCAGTTTGATAATTACGCCTCATAACGCACCTCCTTTCTCTATTGTCTTCTCGCGTTTCTTCTGCGGGAAAGAGTAGGAGAGGGTTATGGCAAGCTGGTCGAGGCCGTAGAACATCTTTTTCTTTCTGCGTACCCATTGTCCCTCCTTATAGTTGGGTGTATTCTCATACACGTCGTAGTCTAACTTATATGCACCGGCGCCGGCGGTGAATTCCATGTGCCAGCGCTGGTTCTTTGAAATAGCTTTCCTGTAGCCTATTCCTATACCACCTCCGAGTGCCGGATGAGTACCCTTGCGGTCCTGATAGCGATATTTGCCGTCGACGGCAAAGTTATACGCCATCATCCCGGCGTGAATACCCACGAAGAAGCCATGGTTATAGCCGTTGGCATTAGGCCAGTAACGGAATTCCGGCTGGATGGTGAAGTTCCTGAACTTGATGGTGCTCTTGAAATAATCCCACGCGCAATAGTAGACGGGGATAGTGAACGACCAGTGGCGTGCGAGATCAGCCTCGAAACCGAGGTTGACACTTCCCATCGCCCATCCGATAAAGTTGGTCTTCAGATAGAGGTTAGGAATCCAGGTCTCGTAGCTCTTGGCTGCCGGAAGCGGCAGAAGTTGCGGAACCGCGATTGCCGCTGTCTGCAAGGGAAGATAGCCGGGGTTCTGCAACGGGGTCATATAGTCGAGATAGAACACCGCGTCGCCGTAGCGCAGATCGTAGAGTATCGGCTTACGAAGCTGGTTCCACACCTCTCCATTGTCGAGACGCTTGAGTTTCTGCAGACGTGCGTCGATATGTTTTCCGCCTACCCAGGGCACGAGTTTCGGCCCTTCGTCGATTATCTCAAGGATACGGCCTTTTGCCGGAAGCGACGACTCCTCCACTTTCTGACGGAACTCATCCCAGGGGATGGCGCTGGTTTCAGCATGGATCAGGGAGTCCGGTATGTCGACATATTTGGCGACAAGCTCCTTGAACGTGCGCAGACGGTTTTCGCTGAGCCAGACGTTGAACTCATAGCTACCGTCTGGCGATGCGGTTCCTCTGAAGTCAACACCGGTTATGGTGATAAGGCTGTCGTTTTTCACCTCATTGAGGAAATCCTGAAGCCTTGTTATCCTTTGGGAATTGTCTTCAAATGCGGAGTCGAGCTCGGCTATGTTGATGACATAGCGCAACCGGAAATGTCTGTCTCCGGTCATATTCTCGGCGGAGGGTTCCGCATTGGCGGAAAACGCCCCCGCAGTTATTGCAATTGTTTGAATAACAGCTAACGATGCTGCTTTCAGTATTTTCGGTTTTTTCACAAAAACTTGGATTTTAAGTGTTACTTAATAGTTGTTTGTAAAATTAGGATATGCAAAATTAACTAAATAAACAACTTTTTCCAAATTTTTTTGCCCTTAATTTTGTATTATTAGCGGTAAAGAGAGGAATTTGTTAAAATGAATTAACGAATTTACGTTGTTACGTTGTTACGTTGATACGTCTATATGTCTCTACGTCTTTAAGTTGCTACGTCATTATGTCTTTAAGTTGCTACGTCTTTACGGCTTTACGTCTATACGACTTTACGTTGATATGGCACGTGTAGGAGGGGAGGATTTCCAACCTCCCCAAAATATCAAAAAGGGGTTGAGGAAGTCGGGAGACTTCCCCTCCCTTGGTTCAATCTTCGGACGCGGGTTGAACTATTCGGGAAGTTTTTTTAATTTTGTCATTGAAAAACATGCACCATAAAAACAAAAGAGATATGAAAAAAGAACTAAGTACTCAAAACGCACCGGGTGCGATCGGCCCTTATAGCCAGGGAGTCAAAGCCGGAAATCTTGTCTTTGTTTCCGGTCAGCTTCCGATTGATGTGAAAACCGGCGCCATGCCTTCCAACATCAAGAGTCAGACTAAACAGAGCATCGAGAATATCCAAGCTATCCTGAAAGAGGCAGGTGCAACCTTAGACAATGTAGTGAAAACAACAGTTTTTCTTGCCGACATGTCGCTCTTCGGCGATATGAACGAGGTTTACGCCGAATATTTCAACAAGGTTTATCCGGCCAGGGCCGCTTTCGCCGTGAAAGAACTTCCCAAACAGGCTTTGGTGGAAATAGAGGTTATAGCCTGTGTTGACTAAGACCGTATTGAAAAGGGTTTTCCCTCTGATATTGCTATTGACAGTATCTTTTTCTTCCTTTGCCGGTGACCCTTACGCTCTGACGAAGGAGGAAAAAGTCATGATGCTTGAGGAGGCGGAAGACTGTATCGACGAGATGCCGGAGGGACTGCAAGACAGGATCTCGGATGCTATCCTGCATTCCATGAAGGGGTTCGGGGCGGAAATAGAATATTTCAGGAGCTACCCCAAAAATTCAATCGCGCCGGACAATAAGGTTACCGTGAAGAATATACCTGACCCGGAGGGTGGAAAAACCTCTTGTCTGCTATACCAGTCACAAACGGTCGACAGCAAAACAAAACTGCCACTCCTTATCTATTTTCACGGGGGCGGCTGGTCGGTGGGGTCATTGAATGCAGTAGATCGGTTTTGCCGGCTTACAGCCGCTGAGGGGAAGATAAGGGTAGTGTCGGTTGACTATCCCCTGGCACCTGAAAACAATTACCAACAGATCCTTGCGAGCTGTGTAGGGGCTATTAAAAAAATCAAAAAGACCATTTCAGGGATTGCAGGTGTCTCTTCGATAAGCTTGGGAGGCGACGGGGCAGGGGCAAACCTTGCTTATAATTCCTGTCTAGAGTTGAAGGATTCTTCTGATTTTGACGGTGAAATAAAGTCGCTGGTACTTTTTTATCCCCTGACGGGCGACATTGTTTCGAAAGATGACCCACTCAAGAGGAAGTATGGAAAGGGCTACGGACTTGATTCAAGATTGCTCGAGACTTTTTATATGGCGATTGACGGGAGTGCAGTGAAAGGGGAAATCGGTACGCTGCCGCCTACACTGCTGATTATGGCAGGCAGGGATATAATAATCGGGGCTGAGGAACAATTTTCATCACGGTTGAATCCCGGTAACCATAACCGGTCGATAGTTTTTGACGGGTCGATACACGGGTTCATAACCGACGGCAAGCAGAACACCGCACTGCAAAAAGCTTCGGAAATGACAAACCTGTTTATCGGTAAATAAAAGGGGAGCGGTTTATCAAACGATATAATCTACGCAGGCCCTGTCCTCCTTGTGAGGGGCTATAATTGCCACGGCCGCCTGATGTGCAGGGTGGGTCGAATAGATCGCCACATCCTCGAGAGAGTCTGCTGTGGCGGTCAGGACTAGGTCCCATTTCTCCGCGGGGTTAATGTTTATACCCACTTCGATTGATTTCAATTGCGGAATCTGTGCGGGCAGTTTAAGCAATGCATCGGAAAAAAGGTTTGCTATCTTTTTTCTCTCTTCTTCCGTGCCTTTGAATTTAAATGAAACGACGTGCTTTATCATCCCCTTTATTCAATTAGTAATCCTTGTTCAATTAGTAATTAGTAATTGGCTTTTGGAGGCAGGAAAGCCTCCGCTCCTTTTATTCTATTAGAAACTGTGGCGGAAAGACAGGGATTCGAACCCTGGGTACCCGTAAGGGTACAACGGTTTTC
>JAFLTM010000032.1 GCA_022509225.1 Muribaculaceae bacterium | reverse complement strand
GCGCGCTACGTTCGGGACGTAGAGGTCGGAAGTTCGAGTCTTCTCACCCCGACTACAAAAAAGTGGATAAATTTGGCTGCTTGCAACCACTGAAAAAAATGCTAAAACTGCACATGAACCATTAAGCCGGAAAATGCAGGGCATTGTGATTGCAACCAATCATGATGTCTTTTTTATTATTAATTGCTGTAATCAATAATGGCATGAGTTATCTTTTCACATCTGAATCAGTTTCGGAAGGTCATCCCGACAAAGTGGCAGACCAGATAAGCGACGCCCTCTTGGATGAATTCATGGCACGTGACCCTGAAAGTCATGTGGCAATTGAAACACTATGCACCACCGGGCAGGTTGTTGTAGCCGGTGAAGTAACAAGCGAGGCTTATGTCGATATCCAGAACACAGTGAGAGATCTCATAAAAAAAATAGGATACGACAGAGGCGCCTATAGATTTGATGGAGATTCCCTTGGGATTTTATCATCAGTGCATGAACAAAGTGCCGATATAGAAAGAGGCGTTGATAGAGGCGACCTTCTAATTCAAGGTGCGGGAGACCAGGGGATGATGTTCGGCTATGCCGTGGATGAAACTGAAAACTTTATGCCTCTAACCCTTGACCTTTCCCATCTTCTTCTAAAAGAATTGGCGGCTATCCGGAAAGAGGGTAAAGAAATGACGTATCTCCGTAAAAACAAAGTCAAAACCTATCTTCGTCCCGATGCGAAAAGCCAGGTAACCGTGGAATATGATGATCAACGGAAACCAAAGAGGATTCACACGATAGTGCTGTCAACCCAGCATGATGAGTTTATTGATCCGGAAAATGACAGCGTTGAGGCACAACAGGTAGCCGACCAAAAAATGCTGGATATTATAAAGAAAGATGTTGAAAAAATACTTTTGCCGAGAGTTATATCAAAACTTCCGCAAAATATCCGACAACTTTTTGACAAGAATCCGGTGATTCACGTGAACCCCACAGGCAAGTTTGTTTTGGGAGGGCCACATGCCGACACCGGATTAACAGGGAGGAAAATAATTGTCGACACCTATGGAGGGCGTGGAGCACACGGGGGAGGTGCTTTTTCAGGCAAAGACCCTTCAAAAGTTGACAGATCAGCAGCCTATGCATGCCGCCATATAGCCAAAAATCTTGTGGCTGCAGGGGTGGCCGGCGAGGTTCTTGTCCAAGTGAGCTATGCCATAGGCGTTGCAGAACCAATCAATATATATGTAAATACTTTTGGCACATCAAAAGTTGGGATGTCAGACTCCGAGATAGCGGGAAAAGTTGAAGAACTTTTTGACCTTCGGCCCGGCTCGATTGAAAAAAATCTTAAGTTGAGGAATCCTATCTATCTTGAAACAGCCGCCTACGGGCACATGGGCAGGACTCCCGAGATTAAGAAAAAAGGGTTCAAGTCTCGTTATGATGACAAAATAATCGAGAGAGAGGTGGAGCTATTCACATGGGAAAAGCTTGACAGAGTCAACGATATAAAGAAAGCATTCAATATTACATGACAAGATAAGACATCAGGCATTTTGCTCAATTAAGCCAAATGTGTTAACTTTGCAAGAGGTATGCCGAACAATCGGCATCTTTGCGATTTTTTTCAGACAATAAACAATCATTACATCATAGAATGGCAACATTAGAAAAAATCAGAAGCAAATCAGTGCTCTTGATAGTAGTGATAGGTGTGGCTTTGCTCGCCTTCATCATCGGTGATGCAATCACCAACAGCCGTAATCTTTTTGGCGATCAAACCACTGTGGCCAAAATCGGCGGCAAAAAAATAGAATATTCCGACTATATTAGGAAACGTGAGGAACTAAACAACCAGATTGAGAATATGCGGCGTCAAAATCCGGAACAGGTTGCCGGGTTTGATACGCAGACACTATCCCAAATGGCTCTTGAGGAAATGGTGGGTGAAAGCTTGGTTGATCAAGCTGCAGACGACGCCGGGATTCAAACATCAAGCTCACAATTGAGTTTCTACGTGCTCCAGCAGCCTATTAATCCGAGAATGCCGGAAATAATCCAGCAACTCAACGCGGCAGGCTACGGCGTTTCTTCGCCTGCCCAGGCTTATGAAATCATCTTCAATCCCAAACGTAACGGAATCACAGAAGCTGAAATGGCTCCTTTCCAAAAATATTGGGTTGCGATGGAGGCCGAGACTTCACAATTAGTGAAACGCAACACATACCAGAGGCTTCTTGCCGGAACTGTAAAAGCCAATAACCTTGACAAAAAGGCACTTTATCAGGATTATGTTTCCACAAGAAACGTGAATGTGGCTTATAAACCTTATGCCAATATCGACAACGAAAAATATCAGGTGAGCGACCAAGAAATACAAGCAGAATACAACAATTTGAAGAACCGCTATAAAGTGCAGGAACCAACAAAAGATATAGTATTCTTGGCTGTAAACATCGCGCCATCTGATGCCGACAGAGATGCTTCGGTTAGATTGGCCGGCGAAACGGCAAACGCCTTGAGAACCGGAGACGGCACACTCACCAAGGAACTCCGCAAAGAGGGTGTGGCTGTTACACATAAAAAGCTACGTGCACAAGATATTCCTGCCGGGGTGTTAAGAGATTTTATAGCTTCGGCAGCAACCGATTCAGTGGATATTGTGAAAGAAGATATTCGTGGTTTTCAGGTCGTAAAGGTTGGACGCAAATCCATGGAAGTGGATTCTGTGCAAGTGAATTTCGTACAGGTGCTCAACCCCGGTCTTGTCGATAAGACATTGGCAAGCCTCAACTCAGGGCTCTCCATTGACTCAGTGAATTCAACAATCTCTGCCGACAGCATTTTTGTTCAGAAAGAACAATGGTTGCCGCTTTACACGGCGCAAGGTCAAACCAACGTCATAGAGGCATCCCTTCTCGATTCTCTATACGCAGCCGGCAACAACTACATATCCTTAATATCCTCACCACAAGGAGCACTCCTTGGAAAAGTGGTGAAGAAATCGGCACCGGTGTCAATTTATGAATACGATGAAGTGATCTATGACCTTAAACCGAGCACACAGACTGTGACTGAGGCAAGGACAAAACTTGAAGACTTTATCACAGCTAACCCTACCGCCAAAGCATTTGCAGAAAACGCTTCCAAAGAGGGCTACACGGTGAGAAATCTCAGTGTCAACTCATCCACTCCGGCTGTTCCAAGAATTGCAGGAATGAATAGTTTTTATCCCGACAGCCGTCAGGTGATACGCTGGGTGATAATCGACGGCAAACCGGGTGAAGTAAGCCATGTTTATGAATCCAAAGACGCTATAACTCCTGCTCTCTACGCGACAGCTGTTTTAAACGAATACGATGAATACGTTCCACTTTCAAATCCTGAACTTAAAAGTCTTGTTACCGACAAAGTCCGTAAAGACAAATTTGGTGATGACCTTATCAACCAATACAAGCCCTCTGCCACAACCATGGAGACTGCTGCTGAAGCAATGGGTGTGACAGCAAATAACTCGGAAAGCTTCAGATTTGGATTAAATCCACAGGTTAGGGATGCATCTGTGATAGGACAAATAGCCGGAAGCCAACCCGGTGGAGTGGTTCTCGTGAAAGGTGACAATGGTGTCTATGCCTACCAGATTGTTTCACTCGACACCGACCAGTTCCCCATGGTGGATTCACAATATGATCAGCTATATCTTCAAATGGTTAGTCCCAATCTCGCAGAGATGTTGAGAGGCTCGAAAAAATATAAAAACAATATCTATAAATTCGAGGCAGGCGATTAACTTATAAAATTTAATACCATCATAATCCGTGGGCACAACGGATGAAAAAAGATTACCCCCCCTTCTGGGGATGAATCTTGAAGAACTTACGAAAATAGTTCTTTCCGGAGGCATGCCGTCCTTTGTAGGACGGCAGCTTTCAGATTGGCTCTACCATAAAAAAGTGAGTTCATTCGACCGGATGAACAATATTTCCATTAAAAACCGCGAGTGGCTTGAGGCCAATTATGTCATCGGAAGGGAAAAACCTTTACAAGAATTCAAATCAGCTGATGGCACCAGGAAATATCTTTTTAATGGAGTCAAAGGAAGAAAAATAGAATCGGTATTGATTCCTGAACATGACAGGGCTACTCTATGTGTGTCTTCGCAAGCCGGGTGCAGGATGAACTGCTATTTCTGCGCAACCGGACGTGCAGGATATTCAGGGAATCTTTCAGCAGCTAACATCCTGAATCAAATTCTGGAAATATCATCCAGACTAACCAGGGAAAGCGAGGATGATCTGACCAATATCGTTTTCATGGGGATGGGTGAGCCCCTCGACAATTTTCATGAAGTGAGAAAAGTTATAGAAATCCTCACGGCAAAATGGGGCCTTGCATGGAGTCCCAAAAGAATCACTGTGTCCACAGTGGGTAAATTACCCCAATTAAAAGATCTCCTCGACACCACAAAAGTTCATTTGGCGGTGAGTCTGCACACACCTGTTACCACGCTGCGGGAACAAATCATGCCGGCTCAAAAAGCTTTCCCCATCAGTTCGGTTATAAGACTCCTGAGATCTTATGATTTCAGTCATCAAAGACGCCTCTCTTTCGAATATATAATGTGGAAAGGGATTAACGATGACATTGAACATGCCAAATTGCTGGTCTCCCTTATTAAAGGTCTTGACTGCAGGGTTAATCTTATTAGATATCACAAAATAGAGGGTGTAGACCTTATTCCCGCATCAGAAGAGCGGATGATCATGTTCAGAAATTTCTTAAACAGTAACGGAATAATAAGCACTATAAGGGCATCAAGAGGCGAAGATATTATGGCTGCCTGTGGAATGCTCGCAGGTAAAGTTTGTTGATATGTCAAATCTTATCAAGGTAGGTGTCACACACGGTGATATAAACGGTGTGGGTTATGAAGTGATTCTAAAGGCTCTTGCAGAAGAATCTGTCACAGAACTGTTTACACCGGTGATTTTTGGTTATAAAGACCTGATAGACAAAGCCAAAACCCTGTTGGAATTAAATGATTTAAAAATTAATGTAATAGATTCTCCGCAAGATATCAAGGAAGGGAAAATCAATTTAATACAACTTGCAAAAGAGGTTCCGGAACATAATCCCGGAAAAATAGATAAGAAATCGGGTGAGGCAGCCGTGGCGGCCTTGAATATGGCGATTGAATCGATAAAGAACAAAGATATAGATGTATTGGTCACCGCTCCTATATCTAAAGAAGCCGTCAATTCTGAGGAATTCAACTTTCCGGGACACACGGAATTTCTTCAAGAAGTTTCCGGACAGGAGGGTGCAGAGGCATTAATGATCCTGTGTAACGAGAATGTGAGGGTTGCATTGCTCACCGTGCATATACCCATTTCAAAAGTAGCAGGTGAAATAACTGAATCCAATATTTTAAGAAAGGCCAAAATTCTGAATGAATCGTTAAAAAAAGATTTTGGTTATATCCGACCACGTATAGCTGTTCTCTCTCTGAATCCCCATGGTGGTGACGGAGGAGTGTTAGGTTCGGAAGAGCAGGAGATAATAAAACCTGCGATCGAAGCTCTCCGGGAGGACGGTATATTGGCATTCGGGCCTTACCCGGCAGACGGTTTCTTCGGACATGGATCCTATAAGAACTTCGATGGAATCCTGGCAATGTATCACGACCAGGGACTGGCTCCCTTCAAAACTCTTGCATCCAACGGAGGTGTGAACTTCACCGCGGGATTGCCTTTTGTCCGCACATCACCTGACCATGGCACCGCCTACGATATAGCATGGACCGGGAAAGCCGAAGGAGATTCCATGAGAGAAGCCATGTTCACCGCCATTGATATTTTTAGAAGAAGGAAATCTTATGAAGAAGCTCAATCAAATCCTTTAAAAAAATATATGCCGGAAAAATCTGACCGTGGAGAAAGAAACAATCCGACTAAAAAACAAGTCGAGGAAATTGAATTGAATGATTGAAGCGGGCATTTTAGCTGCCGGCGAAGGCAGCCGCTTAAAATTTGATGGCATTCAAACTCCAAAACCTTTGGTTCCGGTTAATGGCATCCCCATGATTGGACGCCTAATCAACCTCATGATTGAAACCGGCATTGGGAAAATCAGTGTCATCATAAACCAAGAAATGCCTGAAGTTTATGAATATCTTAAAGACCTCCGATCTGTTCCTAGCTGCTCTATCCAAATATTTCCGGTGAAAACAGCTGCACCACTGGAAAGCTTGTGGGAACTTGTAAGAATAATGCAACCTCAGGAGAAATTTATAGTCATAACAGTGGATTCAGTATTCCATAAGACAAGATTCTCAGAATTTGTTATTAAATTCAACCAATGTAATGAGAAGCAGGATGCACTGATGGGCGTGTCTGATAATATAGATGATGATAACCCTCTTTACGTAGCAACCACTTCCGATTACACAATAACGGGCTTTACCTCAGACCCTGAAAATCATTCCAAATACGTGAGTGCAGGGGTTTACGGTCTGACATCACCAACCATTCCTATTTTGAAACAATGTGTTTCCAAAGGAATTAAAAGACTAAGGGAATTTCAACAGACTTTGCTTTCTTCAGGGTTAAATCTGAAAGCCTTTGATTTAGGGAAAGTTATTGATGTGGATCATGTCGGCGATATGGAAAAGATAAATAATTGGTTTAGTTAATCACAGCATCCAATGCCAACATTTCCTATTAAAATCACAGGAATTAAAAGAGATAGCCAATTTTCATTTCGTAGGGTCGCAGATGACGAAGCCATATTCAGTGCAGTTAAGAGCTATCTAGAGGAGAATGGTTGCAGGGTAATGATTTATACAGAAGATAAATTTGTTACTGAGACTCCGGAAGAACCTTATATCTTCAACATGTGTCGAAAAAACACTTCAATCAGCAAACTCAAAAAACTGGAAAATCAAGGCAATATTGTAACAAATACCGGTCAAGCGATTGAAAATTGCCGGAGAATAAATTTCACAAGCCTCATGAGGCTAAATTCCTTACCCTGCGGTGAATCTAATATTATAAGCACATCAGGTTATAAGGCTGACGAGATATTGAAAATGGGTTCCAACCCGGTCTGGATAAAGCGAGGTGATAGTCAAACCGCCCATCCCTGTGATGTTATTTTCTGTAACGATCCCCAAAAACTTAAATTTTATATCGAAGACTTCTATCTCAGAGGTGTGGATAAAGTGGTTGTGTCGCATCATATTGAAGGATATAATATAAAATTTTACGGTGTGAGGCAACAGAATTTTTTTTATTATATTTATCATGACTCATCAAAGAAGGACAATAATGAGATGAGCACACATAAAATCTCCGGCAATCTCAAAACAATTAATTTTGCATTGCTCAAAGAATTATGTTTCACCACGGCTGACATACTTGGAGTTGATGTATTCGGTGGTGATGCCATTATTGACCGGGAAGGTGGGATTAATATAATTGATTTCAATGACTGGCCCAGTTTCAAGCCTTGCAGAGAAGTGGCAGCCAGGCATATCGGGAATGCAATTATTAAGAAGATAAAAAATAATCAATTATAATAAGCGTAACAATAATTTTTAATTTCTCGGATATGGATATTAAAGCTATAATTTTTGATTTCGGAGGCACCTTGGATACCGGCGGAGACCATTGGAGCAAGGTTATTCAAGATGGATGGAAAAAGGCAGGAGTGGTTGCTGATGAAGCATTGTTCCACGAAGCTTATGTTTATGCAGAACAAGAACTGCAAAGGACATCTAAAATTTTGCCCCATCATGATTTTTCCAATCTATTGAAGATAAAGATTGAAATTGAGTTGGGATTTCTTGCATCCCACGGGCATTTCCCTCCCGCTATGATTGAAAGCAAGGCCGACGAAATAGCATCTTATTGTTATGGCATTGCAAAGGAATATACCTCTCAGTCGGGAACTGTGCTTGAAAAGCTCTCACAAAACTATGAACTGGCTCTAGTATCTAATTTCTATGGTAATCTTTCCACTGTTTTAAAAGAATTAAATCTTATAGGTTATTTTAAGCTTATAGAAGAAAGCAGCGGAGAAGAATCAAGAAAGCCTTCTACTATCCTATTGGAAAAAGCCATTAAAGCACTGGGATATTCACCGGAGCAAATCCTTGTTGTGGGAGACAGCGAAAAGAATGATATATCACCTGCAAAACAGCTTGGATGTCACACCGTCCTGTTGAATGGTCGCAGTTGGGATGACAAAATCATCGACAGCCTTCCAGAAAAGACAATTGATAGTCTGGATGAGATCCTGGGCTATTTAGAATCTATATAATAAATGATATCGAGATGACACCTTTGGTTTACAGACTATTGCATGTCTGTTGGCTTTTCACATCAATGGAAATAATCTTTGATAAACTATCATTATTACGTAAATTTGAGAATTGAAAATTATTCCTACGCAGTTCCACTATGTTTGAAAAGATCCGGGAAGATTATAAGAAATCGATAAAATCTTTTGATACGGAAGAAAACATCGACTTATGTTTATTCCATCCCGCCGGGTTTGCATGGGCATGTTTTTTCCGGAATATCGGAATCACTCCAAACATAGTCACGATAGCCTCGATTTTTATCGGGATGGCAGGAGGTGCTTGCTTTTATCCCGACAATATCTATATCAACTTAGTCGGGATATTGTTGCTTATATGGGCAGGAATGTATGACGGTGCCGACGGTATGTTGGCTAGGCTTACAGGACAAAAGACGGAACTCGGAAGATTTCTTGACGGCATTGCCGGAGATTTATGGTTTCTCGCAATCTACCTCGCAATAATCTTCAGAACCAATAATTCCGTAGGTTTTTTTCAGGATCACAAATGGGTTATATGGGTTCTCGCAATATCAGCAGCGATTTGTCATAGTGTGCAGGCAGCCATAGCCGACCGATACCGACAAATGCACCTGTTGTTTGAGAAAGGCGATAAAGGAAGTGAGCTTGATTCTTTTGAGGAATTGAAAAGAAATTACATGAACCTGAAATGGAATCAAAACTTTTGGAAAAAAATATACCTGTTTTTATACTCCGGCTATACTAAGATTCAGGTGAAACTTTCTCCTTCAATGGAAAATCTTATCACCGCAATAAAAGAAAAATATCCCTGTTTCATCCTCCCGTTATATCTAAGAGAGGATTTCAGAAAGTTGAGTTTCCCTTTTTGTAAGTGGGAAAATTTCATGACCTTTAACTGGCGAGCCATTTTCTTGTGTGTTCTGTTACTGACAGGTTATCCATGGATTTATCTTTTAGTGGAACTTAGTGTTTTCAATATTGTTTTGGTATTTGTTGTGGTTTACCATGAGAAAGTATGCAGGGTAATGATGAGATTACTTGAGTATAACCCTAATCCCGGACAATATGGGAAATAAGGAGCCACAAGGCAAACTCGGTGTAATGATTGTGGGGTTAGGCGCAGTTGCCACCACATTCATTACAGGTGTGCTGAGAGCACGGAAGAACCTGTCGAATCCAATAGGTTCATTAACCCAATACGACAAAATTCGAGTCACAGAAAACGGAGAAGAAAAATATCTTGGTTATAAAGATATTATTCCATTGTCAGGACTTGACGACCTTGTTTTTGGAGCCTGGGACATTTTCTCCGATAATGCTTTCCAATCAGCCATAAAGGCTAAGGTGCTTCACCCTGAAGAGCTCAAGACGGTGGAAAATGAGTTGAAAAGCATTCACCCGATGAAAGCTGTTTTCGACAATGAATATGTGAGCCGACTGCACGGTGATAATGTGAAGGCTTCGTCAAACCGTTGGGATATGGCGAATCAGATCAGGGAGGATATCAGGAATTTCAGGAAGAAGACAGGTGTGTCACGTATAGTGGTGCTATGGACTGCCTCCACCGAGAAATACCTTAAGCCGGATCTTAAAATACATGGCGAGATAGAGTTTTTGGAAAATGCCATGAAAGCTGATGATAGAATGAATATATCTCCCTCCATGTGTTATGCCTATGCATCAATAGCCGAAGGTTGTCCTTTTATCATGGGTGCCCCCAACACTGCACTTGACATTCCCGCAATATGGAAGTTCGCAGAAAAAATGAGTGTGCCCGTTGCAGGCAAAGATTTCAAGACCGGTCAGACTCTCGTGAAGTCAGGGTTGGCTCCGATTATTGCAATGCGTTGTCTCGGCTTGTCGGGATGGTTTTCCACCAATATCTTGGGCAATCGCGACGGATTGGTGCTTGACGAGCCTGACAACTTCAAAAGCAAGGAAATCAGCAAGCTCTCAACCCTTGAAACTATCCTTGATCCGAAATTGCAACCGAATCTTTACAATGATTATTGTCATGAGGTGAAAATAAACTTTTATCCCCCACGCAACGACAATAAAGAGAGTTGGGACAATATTGATATTTTTGGATGGATGGGATATCCCATGCAAATCAAGATTAATTTTTTATGCAGGGATTCAATCTTGGCAGCCCCTTTATGCCTGGATCTTGTTCTTCTTATAGATGCAGCACAAAGAGCTGGGAAATCCGGATTCCAAAAATTCTTGGGTTTCTTTTTCAAGAGCCCAATGTATGACTACACCAAAAACGAAATCCCTGATAATAACCTCTACACCCAATATATGTCGCTTAGAAAAACAATCTGTGAAATGGGTGGATATCATTTAACAGACCATTGTTGATTAGAAAAATTTTCCTGCATGAGAATAGATATAATCACCGTCTTGCCTGAAATGTTTGACTCGGTTCTTTCTTGCTCGATACTAAAAAGGGCACAAATGAAAGGGCTGGTTGAAATCAAATTGCATAACTTGCGAGATTACACTACCGATATCCACAGGAAAGTGGATGATTATCCTTTTGGAGGTGAAGCAGGCATGGTGATGAAAATAGAGCCTGTAGATCGATGTATTTCATGCCTTAGGCAGCAACGTGAATATGATGAGGTAATATTCACATCTCCTGACGGTGAACAGTTTACGCAGAAGATGGCGAATTCTCTCTCTCTGCTTAACAACATGATAATCTTATGTGGCCATTATAAGGGAATCGACTATAGGATCAGGGAACATTTGATAACAAAAGAAATTTCTATCGGAGATTACGTTCTCACAGGCGGTGAAATCCCGGCCCTGGTTATTACCGATGCAGTTGTCAGGCTTATTCCGGGCGCTCTCGGCGATGAGCAATCTGCTCTTTCCGACTCATTCCAAGACAATTTGCTTGCACCCCCGGTGTACACACGACCTGCAGATTTCAACGGATGGAAAGTGCCGGAAATTCTTTTGTCGGGTCATGAAGCCAAAATTGCAGAATGGAAATATGAACAGAGCTTAATTCGCACAAAACAACTCCGACCCGACCTTCTTCAAAATTAGTTGCTTTTTTTAACGGTCTTTTGTTATTTGATTTACAGATTATGACTAATTTTGCGTTTAGTAGAACCATTTTTTATAACAATTCACTTTAATTGGCTAATAAAGCGAAAAAACTTAATTTCTGGATTAGGAGGAAATCACATCTCCCTTTAATTATTGTGGGGACTCTTGTGGTTGTTTTGCTTTTTTTAAACGATGAAACATCGCTTGCATTAAACATGAAATATGAAAAGGAGATTAACCGTCTCACCCTGGAAATAAAAGAGTGTAAGGATTCAGCCGCCTATTATAGAAACCAGAGGGATGCGATTCTCCATAATCCTGACAATCTTGAACACATTGCAAGGGAACGTTTCCACATGCAGAAACCCGATGAAGATGTGTTCATATTGAAATAAGGATTTTTCATTCAACATATTATAGGAAGAATTATGAGTAAACTGACCGGAGCGGATCTTGAAAAAAGGAGGAAACAAGTTGAAAGCACAGCCACTTTTGGGTTGATTCTTATCTGTGTGGCTTTGGTAAGTCCACTGACCAGCCCGGCCAACACCGGTTATCTCGATGTTTTCCGTTGGATTTATGGAGCGGGAGCAATTATATATCTGATCGCAAGAATGGTGGATATTTCAGATCCCGGTGAGCCTTTACGGATTAAAAGACTGAGAAGAATGGAATTTTGGGCTGGGATTTCATTTGGTATCGCAACCGCTTTCTGGTTTATAGGCCAACACAGGTTAGGCCCCAATGGAGGGGCGGCAGCCGTGTTATGGAACACGATTATGTTCACTCTCGTTGGAGCTGTGATACAGATCATTGCATCATGGATGATTTATTCCCAATCAAAAAAAGAAAGTTAAGCCAATGTTCTTTTAATGATTAAATGACAAATCTTACCTTAGACATAGGCAATTCAGTTAGTAAAATTGATATATGGAATGGTGAAACCCTACTGTTTCATGAGAATTCCAATAATCTGTCAATCGAAGAGATTCTAAAATTAATTGAAAAATTTAATGTCTCTTCATCCATTATTTCTGAAGTGGGAAAGGAAAATAAGGAATTAAAGATTTTTTTGAAAGAACTGCTTGGCGATAATTTTATTGAATTTAGACCCGAATTTTTATTGGGACACCATATCCACTATAGCAGCCAGTTGGGAGTTGACCGACTTGCAGCATTCTTGGGAGCTATTGAACTTTATCCCGACATTCCTTTACTCATTGTTGATGCAGGAACCGCCTTGACTGTGGATATTGTGAACCGGGAAGGTGATTTTTGCGGAGGTAATATATCTCTGGGACTTGCCTCCAGACTAAAAGCCATCCATGAAATGACAAGCAGACTTCCGGAAGTGAGTGCCGAAGGCTTCACCTCCATGTTTGGTAATGATACTGAATCCGCTCTTCGCAATGGGGCTGTAAACGGGATAGTCGGTGAAATAATTTTTGATTTTAATAATGCTCGTAATTTATACGGATGCGAAACTATATTGTTCACAGGAGGTGACGCTCCAAAGATAATTCCAGTTGTTGAAAAAGAGGGGGTTGCTTGTGAATATGATAAATATTTAGTGTCACGCGGACTAAACTATTTTATGGGAAAAACTTTAGCCTTGAAGCAAACCCATCGTTTTGTTGATTAGAAGTTATGAAAAAATTACTTGTTATAATATTGTGTTTTATCGGGTTGACCCAAATGGTTAATGCCCAAAACAATCGTCAATATTCATTGTATGGCTACGGGTTGTTGAGCGACCGTGCCACATCAATGCAAAGGCAGATGGGCTCGGTTGGCTATGCCATGCATTCCGGACGTCAGATTAATGTGATGAATCCTGCTTCCTACGCTTCAATCGATTCACTGACATTTCTTTTCGATATCGGTGCCGATATGACAGTGTTGTGGCAGCAGGAAGAGGATGTGAAAGAACATTCTTTCGGAGGAGGGCTCGATTACATAACCATGCAATTCCCGATCTGGAAGTATATCGGAGCATCCATAGGTCTGGTTCCCTATTCTTATGTAGGTTATGCTTTCGGAACAGAAATACAACATGGCGCCATGACCAATCAGGGAGAGGGTGGCATCAATCAAGCATATATAGGTGTTGCCGGAACATACGCCGGGTTCTCTTTAGGTTTCAATGTTGCCTACAGTTTTGGCAATATTATCAACGATGTGTTCTCTTCACCGGAAAGCTCGGGTCAGACACTCTTTGAACATGTCATGCAAATCAGGGACTGGGATATTGTTTTGGGAGCACAATACACCACCCCCATAACCAGGAATGAACGTCTGAACCTTGGATTGACATTTGCTCCCAAAAAATCTATCCATGGACAAACATGGGCAACATTACAGGAAACAACCCATGACAGCCAAGCCGACACAATCGCATTTATGAAAATGGCAGGCAACTATTACACTCCTATGAGCATTGGTGCCGGAATAGGGTTGTCTCACGAAAGGACTTGCCGTTGGTTAGTGGAAGTTGACTTCACCTATCAACAATGGTCAAAAGCCAAATATTCTCCGTTATATTCACTTGCAGATCCCGACAATCTTGTTTTTCAGGGCATGAACTTCAACAACAGGACAAGATTCGCACTTGGAGGTGAGTTCGTACCAAAAATCAGGGGTAACTACATGCAACGTGTGGCCTATCGTGCCGGTGTTTATTATAACAACGATTATCTGAATATACAAGGCAATAAAGTCAAGGAGTATGGGGTCACTGCCGGTCTTGGTTTCAATACTCCTGAAGGGAAAACCATGATAAACCTCGGTTTTGAATGGAAACATCGCAATGCGACACCAAATCCGTTGATTACGGAAAATTTCTTTAATATCACGTTAGGTGTCAATTTCAATGAACTTTGGTTCTGGCAGAGGAAGATTCGCTAAAAATTAATACGACATTTAGCTATCTTAATGAAAAGGCTACCACTTTTCTTTTTACTGTTACTGATATTAAGCTGCATATTCCCGGCGTGTCGTGAAGAACAAAAGGTGGATATATCAAAAAGCCTTGATTCTTCCAAAATGCCGACAATGGTTACCAAAAATATTTCAACTCTTATTTCCGATTCGGGAATAACACAATACAAGATCATTGCCCCTGTTTGGTATATTTATGATGAAGCCGACACTCCCTATTGGTCGTTCCCGAACGGACTTTATCTGGAGAAATTCGACCCTCAATATAATGTTATTGCAACAGTGGGGGCCGACTCTGCTAAATATTATAAAAACCTAAGACTATGGCGTTTGGAGGGTGAAGTTGAAATGACAAAATTCCCCGACGAACTCTTTCTGTCACCCCGAGTGTTTTGGGATCAAAGAAAACAAGTGCTATATTCCGACACTTTCATCCATATTGAAAATTCCACCCACATTATTGAAGGAACCGGTTTTGAATCTGATGAATCATTGAGTTCTTACAGAATTCTTCATCCCAATGGAATTTTCCCTGTCAACAGAGATAATATATAGTATCCCATCATTATGACCCTTGCAACTGCAATAGTATTGACAATACTGGCTTTATTGCTTTCGGCTCTTTTTTCCGGGTCGGAAATAGCTTTCGTTCAAAGCGATAAGGTAAGAATGGAGATTGATGCCGCGGATGGCGGATTCATTGGCAAAATAACAAGGAGTTTTTTCCGTCATGAAGACCTGTTTATCTCCACGATGCTTGTAGGCAATAACATTGTGTTGGTGGTTTATGGAATTACCATATCAATAATTTTAAATCCAATATTCTCAGTGTGGTTTAATAACCAGGCACTCGTGCTGATTGTAAACACCTTAGTGTCGACAACAATAGTGCTGATAGCAGGTGAATTCATACCAAAAACAGTGTTCCGCATAAATCCGAACTTTATGATGCGGCTTTTTGCATTGCCTCTTTATTTAATTTATTGGGTTTTATTCCCTGTTTCAAAGTTGGTATCTGCCATTTCACGGGGGATGATGAAAATGTTTGGCATCGGGGGTCTCCCGGATCATAAAGAGGGATTGACCATGGAGGAACTTGATTCTTTTTTGCAAGACAAGATAGATAACCTGCCTAATAAAGGAGAGATTGAAAACGAAGTGAAGATTTTCAGCAACGCAATAGATTTTAAAGACACCCAAATTTCTGAATGTATGATTCCAAGAAATGAAATAGTGGCTGTGTCTATTGAAAACATGAACCGGGAAGATCTGATTAAGAAATTCATTGCTACAGGTCTCTCCAAGATTGTTGTGTATCGGGAAGATATCGATGATATTTTAGGCTATATCCACATCTCTGAACTTTTCAATGTCAACGTGGATCTTGACAAAAAATTGAAACCCGTGATTTTCACCCCGGAAACCATGCTCGCTAACAAAATGATGAGAAGGCTTCTCAATGAAAAAAAATCAATGGCGATTATAGTTGATGAGTATGGCGGAACCGCAGGACTTGTAACCTTAGAAGATCTTGTTGAGGAAATCTTTGGAGAGATAGAAGATGAACATGACAGGACACATCTTTTGATGCGTCAAATCGATAGTCACACAATAGAGGTAAGCGGCAGAGCAGAAATAGAGAAAGTGAATGAAAAATTCGGTCTTGATCTTAAGGAAGGGGAAGACTACAACACAATTGCCGGCTTTGTTCTTGAAAACTCGGGAGAACTACCCTCCGAAGGATATACATTTGAGTCAGATGGATGTAAGATCACCGTTACTAAGATGGCAGCTACAAAGATTGAAACTGTCAAAATAGAATATTAAAGGGATTTTACGGAATTTTCTGCCAGCCTTTATTTGTAACCTGCGTCAAGTGCAAGTTGACGGTCTTCATCAATAGCAGAACCCACGGTAGTCAACAAATCTCCCACCACAGCAGAGTTAATCCCTATCTTCAAAGCTTTCAGTTGGGTGTCGCGGCTTAGCCTTTTTCTTCCGCCTGCAAACCTTAGTTCAGCCATGGGGTGCAGAAAGCGGTAAATGGCAACCGTAAGTAAGATTTCATCCTCATCAATCAACGGGGTCTGCTCCAACGGAGTCCCCTTTATGGGATGAAGAATATTAATCGGTATTGAATCTGGTTCAATCTCCTTCAGCTTATACCCCAGCTCAACTCTTTGACGCCTGCTCTCACCCATACCTATAATCCCACCGGAACATAATTGAAAACCTATCTCTTTGGCTTCCTTTAAAGTCTTTATTTTATCTTCTATAGTGTGAGTAGTGCAAACGTTATGAAAATACGAGGGAGCCGTCTCAAGGTTGCAATGAAGCCTTCTCATTCCTGCATCCCATAGTTGTTGCAATTCCTCCCTTTCAAGCAACCCGAGCGACCCACAAAGAAACATATTTGTCTCCTCTCGCAGACGCCTGTAATTATCGCAGATCTTTTTCAACGCTTCACCTTTTACAGCACGTCCGCTTGTGACCTGGCAAAATCTTTTCACTCCTTTCTTCTCATCATATTGTGCTTGACTTACAACTTTTTCCGCAGAAACTATACCATGCACATCAGAATCGGTATGATAATGGCCTGACTGTGCGCACCATTTGCAATTTTCCGAACACTTTCCGGCACGTGCATTTATGATGCTGCATGGATTAAATTCGGGTTTTCCATAATGTCTTGTTATCTCCTCGGCAGCAGAATAAAGCTGTTCTCTGTCATCACATGCTGCCAAGCCCAAGGCTTCTTCAAAACTGATTTCTCCGCCTTGCAGCACCCTGTTTTTCAATTCTTCAACAAGTTCCATCAATATTACTGTTTGTAAGTTGTAATTATTAAAACGTTGCTAACTGAGAGGTTGCAAATCGCAACATAGTAAGAATCAATACAAAATTAAACAATAAAGATCTCCTGACAAAACATGGTGACTTCTGTTGAACTTGAAAGATGAATATTCTTGATTATTTCCCCGTTAAAAAGAATTAAATTTTATTTTCGTTACAATTTTACTTAATTTAGCCAACTAAATATCTTTATTATGAATGCAACTTTCTATAGTAAAATATTCCTTTTAATTTCATTTCTAACATCTTCACTCATTGGATTCACTCAGGTAGGGGATGGAAAAATAACAGTATCGGGTTCATCATCTATCAGCGTGGCTCCTAATCTTATAAATGTTGAGATAGGAACCACGGAATATTATAAGAAAACCGGTAAGAACGATAGTGTGAAGGTAACATTAGCAGAAATAGACAAACAAGTGAGTTCAATACTGAATGCTGCCATGGTGCCTGATTCATTAATCACTTTAAATCAAATCGGCAATTATTATTGGGGGCAACGAAACTCAGATTTTCTCATGGGAAGAAGTATCACTGTTACATTGACCGATATTTCCCAGCTTGAATTTTTGTCGGAAAATCTTGGAATTCCGGGAATTACAAGTTTCCGGATTGCATCAACCGACCGGAGCGACATGGAAAAATACAATCTTCAAGGATTGAACACTGCTCTTGAGAGGGCACGAGAAAAAGCTGAATCAATGATGAAAGATATCAATGGAAAAATAATTTGTCCTGTTGAAATAGAAGAAACCGGGCCTGTGTATTATGATGAAGTGGAAAACATGGTCACTGCGATGGATGGTTCGCCAATGATGCTCCGTGCTGCAAAAAACATGTCGTTCGACAATCTGAGGAAAATCACTCGTAGATATAATGTAAAAGTAACGTATCTCTTTATAACTCAGCAGCAGGAGACATCTAAATAATTATGCCGAAACCTTCTCTTCAACAGTGTTTGTTACATCTTCCATTTTCAAGGAAGGAAGGATGCTTAAACCTGCAATGGTAAACAGTGTGTTCAACAAAAACAACTCAAAGCCGGCATCATAATCTAAGGTCATTTTAAGAAATCGGCCGGTCATCCAGGTAAGTACTGGGGCTGAAATACAAACAAGAGCTATATATTTCGTGTCGATCCTCTTATTTGTGAAAACTCCGAATACGAAAAGTCCAAGGATTGGCCCGTAAGAATATGAGGCGAGTGTGAACAGGGCGCTAATTGCATCCTGTTCGTTCAAATAATAAAAAAGCAGAATAACTATCGCCATCAACAGGGCCATAACCGCATGTACGTTCCGGCGTATTTTTTTCAATTTGGTTTCCTCATATTTTTTCAATCCCTCGAGAATATCCACAGTGTAAGATGTTGTTAATGAAGTAAGAGCAGACCCCACTGAAGAATAGGACGCCGACACCAAGCCAAGGATAAAAAGAACCCCAAGCATCACAGGCATTTCTTCATGAAAGGCTACAGTGGCAAAAATATTGTCGCTCTTTTCGGGGAAAGCAATCTCTCTACTCTCCATATACAATGTCATCAAGGTTCCCAAGGCAAGGAACAGAGATATAACAACAAACTGCAGCAAACCGCTTACCGCAAGATTTTTTCTTGCACCTCCGGCATTCTTGCAGGCCAATATTCTCTGCATCATATCCTGATCCAACCCTGTCATTGCAACTACCAAAAAGATTCCGGTCAGGAATTGCTTCCAAAAATATGAACTGTCATTTATATCATTGAAGAAAAATATCCGTGATGTGGGGTCATCAAAAATCTTTCGTGGAATCTCAGTTGCTTCTACACCTAATTTACCGGCAATTATATAAAAACAAAGAATAACTGAAATCACAAGGCAAACGCTTTTAACGGTGTCTGACCATACCACCGATTTGACTCCACCACGGGCCGTGTAAAGCCATATTAAAAACATTGTCACGGCCACATTTAAGGCAAATGGCAGGTTTAAAGGTGAGAACACAAGCATCTGAAGCACCATGCAAACCACAAGAAATCTGACGCCGACTCCCAATATTTCTGATATCAAAAAGAGCCAAGCTCCTGTTGTGTGGGCTGAGCGCCCGAATCTTTCGTCAAGAAAACTATATATCGAAACAATTTTACGTTTATAAAATAAGGGCACAAGCACCCAACCAATCAGGAAGTAGCCCACCACAAAACCCATGCACATCTGGAGATAGCCATAGCTTTTTGCCGCTACCATACCGGGCACAGAAATAAAAGTAATTCCGGAAATAGGTGCCGTGATCATTGCCACGGCCACTATCGGCCATGCCATATTACGGTTTCCGGTGAAATAAGTGGAATTATTGGCCCCTTTGGAACAGAAATGAGCAACCGTGAGGAGAATCAGGAAATAAGACCCTATAATCAATACTATGAGTAATGGCTGAGACATAATCAATCTTTATCCATTTATTAACTCCATATCAGCCCTTTATATTTTTTCTTCACCGGGTATAAATTTTTTAAATTCATCAGGCAGCGATACTTCAAGATTTATTCCTTCCTTCGAAACCGGATGAACAAAGGATAATTTTTTTGCAAGCAGGGAAATACCGCCGTCCGGATTACTCCTTTTGGCGCCATATTTCAGATCTCCTTTTATAGGATGGCCTATGGAAGAAAGCTGGGCACGTATCTGATGTTTACGTCCTGTCAACAATTCAACTTCAATCAATGTGTATCTCTCCCCTTTTGCAATTGTGGTGTATCTTAATATAGCCTCCTTGGCATCGGGAGTATTTTCTTTGACTATGAATGTCTTGTTTATCTTTCCGTCAGATTTCAAATAATTTTTTAACTCAGCTTTATCTTCTTCAGGTTTTCCCTCTATCAGTGCCCAATAAGTCTTTTTTATTTCACCATTCCTGAGCATCTTGTTTAATCTTTCCAACGCTTTAGATGTCTTCGCGAAAATCACAAGACCGCCAACCGGACGGTCTATACGGTGAACCACCCCGCAAAACACATTTCCGGGCTTTGCATATTTCTCTTTAAGATATAGTTTTATCTTTTCCGACAGAGGCATGTCGCCCGTTTTGTCACCTTGGACAATCTCCCCCGGCTTTTTATTAACCACAATAATGTGATTATCTTCATAAACTGGCTGCATAGCTCGTATTAAAAAGGCACATCAATTGATGTGCCTGATTTGGTGGCGGGAGCAGGACTCGAACCTGCGACCTTTGGGTTATGAGCCCAACGAGCTACCA
>JAFLTM010000031.1 GCA_022509225.1 Muribaculaceae bacterium | reverse complement strand
CTGATTTTTTCCTCCTTTTTCTTTTTGGGTGTTGCCACAGGTGCGGCAACAGTAGGATTTTGTGATGCCATAATGTTGTTTTTGTTTGAAATTTGTTTGATTATGTTTTGGTTTATTAGTCTTTTAAGGCCCGGTTGCCCGGTTTGATCTGGTTAAAATTAATATAGTGATTTTAGACCATTACATTGCAAAATTACAATATAATTTGAAAATAACAACTTTTTACAAATAAAATTTTGAAATCACTATAAATTATTAACTTACTCTTTGACTGCAGCTACTCCGGGAAGTGTTTTCCCTTCTATGGCTTCAAGCAGAGCTCCGCCTCCGGTTGAAACGTAGGAAACGCTGTCGGCCAAGCCGAACTTATTTACACAGGCAACTGAATCACCTCCACCTACAAGTGAGAAAGCTCCGTTGGAAGTTGCCTCAACAATGGCTTCTGCTATTGCTCTTGAACCACCGGTGAAATTATCGAACTCGAACACTCCGGCGGGACCGTTCCATAAGATTGTTTTTGATGGCACGATTGCCTCGGCAAATGCCTTGCGGGTTTCCGGACCTGCGTCAAGGCCTTCCCAACCGTCGGGGATATCATTGGCCGGACAAATCATGGTCTTGGCGTCGTTGCTGAATGAGTCGGCCGCCACACAGTCTGTTCCCAGTATGAGGTTTACTCCCTTTTCTTTTGCTTTCTTGATTATTTCGAGGGCAAGATCAAGCTTGTCGTCTTCTACAATTGAATTGCCTATTTTGCCTCCCTGAGCTTTGGCAAAGGTGTAGGTCATACCTCCACAGAGGATAAGATTATCTACCTTGTCCATGAGATTCTCGATGATACCTATCTTGGTTGATACTTTGGAACCTCCCATTATGGCGGTGAACGGGCGTTTTATGTCGCTGAGAATGTTGTCTACAGCCTTCACTTCCTTCTCCATGAGGTAGCCGAGCATCTTGTCTTCCGTTTTGAAATAGTCGGCCACAACGGCTGTGGAGGCGTGACGGCGGTGAGCCGTGCCGAAGGCATCGTTAACATAAACGTCTGCATAACTTGCAAGTTTCTTGGCAAAGTTTTTCTGTCTTTCCTTCATTTCTTTCTTAGCATCCTCATAACCCGGATCAGTTTTGTCGATGCCGGTGGGTTTGCCTTCCTCTTCAGGATAGAAACGCAGGTTTTCAAGTAACAGGACTTCTCCCGGCTTCAACTCGGCAACAGCTTCGTCTGCATTTGCGCAATCAGGAACAAATTTAACATCTGTGCCAAGTGCTTTAGCCACATCCTCCCTTATTTGCTCCAGACTGAATTTGGCGTTAACTTTTCCTTTAGGTTTCCCCATGTGCGACATCAGAATGAGACTGCCCCCATCTTTCAAGATCTTTTTCAGTGTGGGCAACGCTCCTTTTATACGTGTGTCGTCTGTTACATGACCGTTTTCGTCAAGTGGTACATTGAAATCCACTCTGACAATTGCCTTTTTGCCGGCGAAATTGTAATTGTCGATTTTTGCCATTTTCCTTTTTGTTTTCTATAGTGCGAATATATAATTTTTTATTTTTATTGTCAAGAATAATGTTTCTGGCACGAACATTACCTTACTATTTATCGGGATCCAATGAAAATATTAGATAAAGGTAATCCCGATTTTGCAAATTTAATTAATAAAGTCGGTTTTGCAAATTCTGTTATAACAGAGATTTTATCTGTAATTTTACCGGCGTTAACCCTATTCAGACCAAATGATGATGAAAACATTAGAGATGACAGAGTGGATGGTTGAAACCTATAGACGATTATATGGGGAACAACCGAAAATCAGAAAAATCTCGGGGGGAGGATCTTCCCGTAGCTATTTTAGACTCAGTTCAGATCAAAGAAGTGTGATTGCAATGTTATCAGACAATGTAAAGGAAAATCAAACTTTTGTTCGTCTTGACAAATGTTTCCGGCAAGAGGGGGTTAATGTGCCGGAAATTATTGAAGTGGCGGCAAACGAGAGGGGGTATCTGCTCCAGGATTTAGGTGACGTGATGCTGCTTGACTTGCTCGATTCCAACTATGGTCTTAATCTGGCTAAAGAGGCATTAAACAATTTGATAACCATTCAGACGATTAAAAAATCAAAGTGGGAAGAACTCGTTTCTTTTGCACCGTTTTCCGATAGGCTTGTTATGTGGGATCTGAACTATTTTAAATACTGTTTCCTGAAACCAATTGGGATGGATTTTGATGAAAATGCCCTCGAAAATGATTTTGACACGTTAAGAGGGTTTTTGACAAGGGAAGACATGATAAAGGGGTTTATGTTCCGCGACTTTCAGTCGAGAAATATAATGGTCCAAGATAACAAACTATGGTTTATCGATTTTCAGGGAGGGCGGGAAGGTCCTGTGATTTACGACCTTGTGTCGTTCCTATGGCAGGCAAAGGCGCCTTTCACTAAAGAGGACCGGCAGGAATTAAGCGATTATTATATCCAACATTATTGTTTAAGAACAGGAGCGAATTCAAAAACTTTATATGAATCTTTGTCTCCCATGGTGTTGTTCAGAACCCTGCAGGTGCTTGGTGCTTACGGCCTGAGAGGTCTGATAGAAAGAAAAACTCATTTTTTGGAAAGTATCCCTCGCGCTGTGAACAACTTATATGACATTTTTCAAAATGAACCTGAAGCAAACTATCCGGAACTTATAGAAATAAGCCGTAAACTTCATGACCTCTACTCTGTGTCTAAGGAAACAGTTGAGAATGAATTAATTGTAAGTGTTTATAGCTTTTCTTATAAAAAAGGATACCCGGAGGATAAGTCGGGAAACGGAGGTGGTTTTATGTTTGACTGCAGAGGGATTCATAATCCGGGAAGATATGAGGAGTATAAAAACTTAACCGGAATGGACAAGGAGGTGATTGAGTTTCTTGAAAAGGATGGTAATGCACCGAAGTTCATAAAAATGGCTCTTGAAATTGTAGCTCCCTCGGTCGACACTTATTTAAGAAGAGGATTTGAATCTCTTCAGGTAGGCTTCGGGTGTACAGGGGGGCAGCATAGATCTGTTTTTTGTGCTGAAGAATTCTCAAGGCAATTGAAAGAAAAATTCCCCGGTGTGAAAATTAGAGTGGATCATCGGGAGAGAGGTGTCATGAAATATTTGTAAACAATGTAGAGTTAGGTTATGATATGAAAGCAATGATTCTTGCGGCAGGTCTGGGTACCCGGCTAAAGCCTTTAACCGACAGTTTGCCAAAGGCTCTTGTCGAGATCGAAGGAATCCCTATGCTTGAAAGGGTGATACGGAATCTTCAAAGATGGGATGTTAATCAGTTTGTTGTCAACACACATCACTTTTCAGATAAGGTAAAAGCTTTTATTGACACCAATGATTTTGGTTGCACCATTGAAATAAGTGATGAAACCGATGCTCTCCTTGATACCGGCGGGGGACTGGTGAAGGCGAGACAAATCTTGTTTGAAAATGACGCCGATGTGTTGGTTCATAACGTAGATATAATCAGTAACGCTGATTTTAAAGATTTGTTGAAATATCACCGTAGCTCCGGGAATGATGTCACGTTGCTGGTGAGTCCTCGTGATTCTTCACGCAAACTGATTTTCGATGAAGATATGAGTCTGAAAGGGTGGAAAAATATAATCACCGGAGAGGAGAGAGGTCCTCAACCTTTGAAAAAAGAAAAAGTTTTCAGTGAGTTTGCTTTCAGCGGTATCTATATAATTAATTCCAAGTCAGTAGGTGAGATGGAGTATTTATGGGGATTCAATAAGAAATTTCCAATAATGGACTATTTTTTGAGTTCATCAAGAAAGGCACGCATTGGCGGTTTTTTACAAAGTGATTTGAAATTGTTAGATATAGGAAAGCCCGCGACTTTATCGCAGGCTAATATTTTATTACACGAAATAGAGTAATCTATTGATTAAAATCGTTGTTGTCGGAAATTTTCCTTCGTGAGCCGGCTGTAAACTGACATACGCAGCCACCGATAAGGAAAATTACTGCAATGCCTCCGATCCACCAGGTGGCAGATGTGCTATTCATAAAACAAGACACGATCAGTAGTATCGAACCGATGATGTAAAAAATAATTGACAGCGTTTTCATAATCTTGATATTTTTCAGTGTTAAACAATTCTTTTTGTAAAACTTTGAAAATAAGGTTAATCAAGAGTCATCCCTTTTTTATTCCTTATTTTGATATTATAACATTAAGAATGAAAAAAATGTTTAGATTCATTAATAAAAATTCAATAAAAATTTCACCCGCTCACCCTCAATCAATAATAAACTCATCAAAATAAAGCCAGGTATTGTTCCCGTCGCGTGCGAATCCTTCAGGGATTTTCCCCGGATTCTTGGCTTTGATTTTCACGAATCGTCCTTCGGTATTCAAATTCTTGAAATCCAAATCTTTCTTTTGATTCTCTTTCGTCCAAATTAATTCTTCAGGCATTTCTATTTGTGCGAGGGAAGTGAAATTGATGCCATCATTAGAGATTAGCAATTCCACCGATTCGGGCATCGCCACACAGATATCGGTGAATCCGATTGTGCCCAACGTTGCGTTATTGATTTTTTTCTTTTCACCCAGGTCCACTATGAATTCAGCATCTTTCCCATGCCAGCCGGCCCACTCAAAATCCGATATTCTGTCACTTCCTCTGAGACCGTTTGTAAGGACTGATGCAAGATTATTATTGCAATTTTCCGAACTCACATTCTTTCCGGTGGCTTGATTAAACTCAAAATCAAGGATCAATGGCATTCCCAACGATTCCTTGTCTTTATATGTGTTGGCAATGATTCGAGTATGACCATTCAAAAATATGGGTGAAGCATATTTTGTGGTGTCTATCGTGCCATCAGTAACATATTTTATTTCTGCAAAAGGATATATGCAATCTAACGAAACGGAGAGTCCTTCACCGGTCGGCACGGATTTATGTTGAATGTTATATAGAGAACGGGCGAAATTTATGTCTTGATTGTCAAGCTCCGGGAAATAATTGTCTAATGCTGATATGAAACCATCCCAATCCTCAGAGCCCTGTGGTCGCCATGCTGCGTCGGCAAGCGCCACAAGGCGGGGGAACAAAAGATATTCAACATCTTCAGGTGTGGAACAAAATTCTGTCCACAAGGAGCCTTGAATCCCTAATAACCGTTCGGTCAATTCAGGTGTCCAATCCTTTTCCACCGGTTCATAATCATAGACATCTTTGAGTGTGTTGTTGCCAAAATATGTGAACGGTTCAAACCATTGTGGTCCCTGATAACGAATCAAATATAAGGTTTTTGCAGGGGTCATAATAAATTTCCTGTTGCTTTTTCGTGAATCGTTGACCGCTATCTTGCCATCTCCTTGCCATCCAAGTATAATCATCTCTTCTTTCGGATCTCCATAGGTCACTTCATCCCAGCCCATCGCCGTTTTCCCTTTTGAACGGACGTAATGATTGATTGTATCCATGAAGTATGCCTGCAATTCTTCATAGTCCTTAAGATTCTCTTTCTCTAATTTGGCTTTGCATAACTCACATTGTTCCCATATCGCCTTGTTTGCTTCGTCCCCTCCCAGGTGAATGTATTGTGACGGGAATATTTCCATCACTTCGTCTAACACATCCTGATAAAATTTATAAACATTATCGTTGCCTGCACACATAATTATTGCAGCATCTGATCCACCTATACCCGGGAAAACACCTACAAATTTGTCAACCACCGGGCATGCCAGCTCCGGGTATGAGGCGATAGCGGCGGCGGCATGTGCCGGCATCTCTATTTCGGGAATAACCTCGATATGACGGGAGGAAGCATATTCCACGATCTCTTTAAGATCTTCTTGAGTGTAAAATCCCCCTATCGGTGTAGGTTCTTCGGCACTTTCCGGATTCTTTCTCCCAGGGAAAATTTCCGGTCGTTCTACTCGCCATGCCCCTGTCTCCGTTAATTTGGGGTATTTCTTTATCTCTATTCTCCAGCCATTGTCATCGGTCAGGTGCAGATGCAACCTGTTTAATTTCAAGGCTGATGCGGCATCAATTAGTTTCAGCACCTCTTCTTTGGGAATGAAATATCTGGCCACATCAAGCATCATGCCTCTATGTTCGAATCGCGGTTGATCAGAAATTTCACAGCACATTATTTCTCTCTTACCTTGATTTCCCACATACGCCAATTGGTAGAGGGTCTGTAAACCATAAAAGAACCCTTTTTCCGTGGCAGCGGAGAGCCTGACACACATTTCGGAAATATTAAGATCATAGGCTTCCTCTGCTAAGTTGGTATCTTTTTCTATGATTAGATTGCAAGTCTTGTCTTTCGGGGATATTTCATAAGGGTGTTTCAAAACAGACAACAAATTATCCGTGTCTTGCAACGATAAATCTGAATACACATCCCATTTTGCAGGCACTTTAAAATAGCCTTCCGATATTGAGTATGATGCAGGCTGAGGTATGACCTGTTGATTTTTGGCATTCATGGGTATGCCGCTGAGTAATGCTGACAGAATCAGGGGAAAAATATATTTCATGGGCAATCTTATAATAAAGGTTTACCACCAAAGATATAAAAAATTTTTTAAAACACTTTACCTATCGGGATTTTATAAAAGTCCGGTTTCTTGAGTCAAGACCCACTTAAAAGAGTTGTTTTTCTACCCCCGTTTTGTTATTTTTGTGAAATAAAACGGTGATATGGTTAATACGTTAATAATAGGAATTTTATGCTTGCTGACAGGGGTTGCCGTTGGCTATCTGGCTGGTAAATCCTTATCCGTTAAGAGCAACCTCCGAATAAATGAAATGAATGTCCTGATCCGGGAAAAAGAGGAGTCTTTCAAAGTCATTTCTGAAGAAAAGGAAAAAAATTACAGAGAAAAATTAGAAAATGTTGAAAATTCCAAAGCCAAAGAAATCAAAAGTCTTCGCGACCATTATGAAGATTTGATTAAAGAAATGGAAAAAAGGCATAATGAATCTCTTGAATCTTTAAAAAATCAATTTAAAGAAATATCGGGCACTTTGAGCGAGCAGCTCAAGAACACCACTGAAGATATGCTCAAACGCAGGCAGGAGGAGTTTTCTCAATCCAGCGGGCAACAGATCGGACAGCTTTTGGAACCTTTGAAATTGTCGTTGAAAACGATGCAGGAGAAAGTCTCGGAAAACACCGCGAGACATACAGAACTCGGAGGGCAACTGTCGGAAAGCATAAAAAATCTGCTTGATCATACTGAATCGGCGCAGGCAAGTGCTGATAAACTATCGGAAATGTTAAAAGGAAATTCCCGTCAACAAGGTGAATGGGGTGAAAGAATTCTTAAAGAGATTCTTGAATCGCTGAATTTGAAGGAGGGAATTCATTTCCACACCCAGCAAATCTTGAAGGACGAGAAGGGATACAGGGCTCAAAGTGAAGATGGTTCTTTCCTGAAACCGGATGTTATTTTGCATATCGATCAGAATAAAGATGTGATCATAGATTCTAAGGTGTCGCTCACAGCTTACATGAAATATCAGGAGGCTGAAAATGATTTGCAAAGGCAGGAGGCACTCAAAGAACATATAGCGAGTCTGGAACGTCATGTCAATGAGCTTGCAAAAAAAGATTATTCAAGTTATGTCGCTCATCCGAGAGTCAGAATGGGATATGTTATAATGTTCGTGCCCAATACTTCGGCACTGATGCTTGCAACTACTTCAAAAAGCACTCTTTGGAGAGAGGCAATGGAGAAGAATGTGTACATCGCTGATGAGCAGACCCTATATGCAGCCTTGAAGATAGTTAGCCTGACATGGCGGCAGATTGCTCAGAATGAAAATCATAAGGAGGTGTTCAAGCTTGCCGAGGAAATGCTTAAGAGGGTGGCCACTTTTATGAAACATTTCACAGACATAGGGAAAAATTTAGATAATGCATCAAAAAGTTATAAGGAGGGTTTGAAAAAACTTGAAGAGGGAGGTCAAAGTATTCCGAAGACCTGTCGTAATCTCATAGATTTGGGTGCAAAGGCCCCGGCACTTCCAAAGGGCGTGGAACCCGAGCTCTTAGGTCTTTCAGAACTTATAGATAACGAAATTGAACGATGAAGAAAATGAAGAAAATCAGCTGGTTATTTTTATTGAGTCTGTTGTTAATTGGTTGTACCCATAAATCATCCGTGACTCAAGATTCAAGCGTCGTTGCCGGATATTCAGGCGCTTCTGAACAAATGGGAGGAGACCCTACCACTTTGCCGGCTAAACCGCCTGTTAGAATAATGCCGGTGCCTCAAACAAGAGTCATGCCGGATGCCACAGCATTCAGGATGTCAGGAAATTACTCACAAAATGTAGCAGTCACTCTGGATGCAGATGGGAATCTCATATATTTCCCTGACCCGGCTGATTTAACAGCTGATTCCGAACCTATAGAACTAGGCGAAGGATGGTGGCTAAATCGGCAGGGATTAGGGCAACATTCGGTTTTTACAAAATACACTTTTGCCGAATATGCAGCATTACCGGAAGCCCCTGCTGCGAGCCAACTGAAGAAAATGATAATCCCGGGTGCCCGCGTTACACAATTTGTGGAATTGCCCTATAAAATCAGCGAGGTTGAAGATCATCTTGAAGAAGTTAAATCATATTTGAAAGATTTGTAGATATGGAACACAAAGAAGTGCCGGTTCTTCTGTTGACCGGCTATCTTGGTAGCGGAAAGACCACTCTTCTCAACCGCATCCTGAATAATAAAAAGGGTATCAAATATGCAGTAATTGTAAATGATATTGGGGAAGTTAATATAGATGCCTCCCTAATAGCAAAAGGCGGAGTGGTGAGTTCTAATGACGACAGTCTGGTTGCTTTGCAAAACGGATGTATTTGCTGCACATTGCAAACTGACCTTATGAAACAGATTTCTGACTTATGCCATTCAGATTTTGATTATATTGTTATAGAAGCAAGCGGAATCTGTGAACCTGAACCCATTGCAAGAACAATATGTTCGATGCCGCTTATGGCGCCGGATCTCACTAAAGGTGCTTCCCCGCGACTTGATGCGATTGTAACTGTGGTGGATGCATTGCGACTTAAAAGTGAGTTCGAAACCGGTGATAAACTGAAATCCAAAACTATTGAAGAGGATGATATAGAGAACCTCGTTATCCAGCAAATCGAATTTTGCAACATCATTCTTTTAAATAAAAGGTCGGAGGTGAATCTTTCTGACTTGGATCATATCAAACAGGTGATAAGGGCTCTCCAGCCTAAAGCGGAGATAATAGATTGTGACTATTGCAATGTGGATCTTGATTTATTGATTGACACGCATTTATTCGACTATGAAAAAACCGTGACATCGGCTGCCTGGATTCATGAAATAGAAAAACCTTTGGAGGAGATTGAGGCTGAACAGCATCAATCTCATCATGACCCTAATGGTCATAATCATGAACATGTCCATGAAGATCATGATCATTCCGATTGCGATCATAATCATGGAGTATGCCATCATCACCATCATCATCACCACCATGAAGAGGGGGAGGCAGAAGAATATGGCATAGGAACTTTTGTGTACTATCGTCGCCCACCCTTCGATATCAACAAGTTTGATTGGTTTGTGGGAAAGAAATGGCCGGCAAATATTATCCGGGCCAAAGGAATTTGCTATTTCTCCGATCAAAAGGACATGTCATATCTATTCGAACAGGCAGGTGTGCAAAAGAAGCTTACCGAAGCCGGAAAATGGTATGCCACAGCCTCGGAAGAGGAGTTGGTTCAGTTGATGGCAAGAGAACCGGGATTGATGAAGGACTGGGATGCCGAGTATGGAGACCGGATGCAAAAAATAGTGTTTATCGGTAAAAACCTTGACAAAGACTCTCTCTCTTCAATGCTTGACGAGTGTCTGGATAGAAATTAAGCCTATTCTTGGGAAAAAAATAATTTATTCTGAAATAGGGATTTGCATTTTAAGGGCATTATGCCTTAAACCAATGCAAATCCTTTTTCGTTACAATAATATATTATAATAATTTATTGTTAAGACGAAATTATGGAAACTAATACATTTAATCCGGAGAATCCGGTTTTTGAAAAAGAACTTGAAAAAGTCAGCCCTTTTGAGATAAAGAACCGACTTATTAATCTTGCTGAAGAAGATGCCAAACGTTCCACCGCCACTATGTTAAATGCGGGTCGAGGGAATCCGAACTGGGTTGCAACTTATCCGAGGGAGGCATTCTTTCTGTTAGGCAAATGGGGTATGCAGGAATGTAGGAGAGTGTTTGACGATGCAGTGGGTGTGGCAGGAATTCCTTCCCCAAAACCGGGTATCGCACAACGCCTGATGTCGTTTCTAGAAGATAATAAAAATGAAAATGGGGCAACATTGCTAAAGAATGCATTCGACTGGATGGTTAAAACTCATGATGCTGATCCTGATGCACTTGCCTACGAATGGGCAGAGGGAGTAGTGGGTGACCAATATCCCACACCCGACAGAATTCTTCATTTCACGGAATTGTATGTGAGGGATTATCTAAAGTGGGCTATGGGTGCGGACGGAGATAACTCTGTATATGACCTTTTTGCCACGGAAGGTGGAACTGCTGGCATGTGCTATGCCTTTGATTCAGTTCAGGAAAATCATTTGGTGAAAAAAGGTGACAAAATTGCCTTGATGGTGCCTATATTCACTCCATACATAGAGATTCCCCAGCTTGACAGATTCAGTTTTGATGTCATTAATATTAAGGCTGATAAACTTGATAAAGAAGGTTATCATACATGGCAGTATCCATCAGAAGAAATTGATAAGTTAAGGGATCCTTCTGTTAAACTTGTGTGTCTTGTAAATCCGAGCAATCCACCCTCCTATACCTTTAATCCTGCCGTATTAGACCAACTTGTGGATGTTGTTAAGAATGACAATCCCAATCTTATGATAATAACAGATGACGTTTACGGCACATTCATCAAAGGGTTCCGGTCTTTAATGTATGAACTTCCTTTCAATACAATGTGTGTCTATTCCTTCTCTAAATATTTTGGCGCAACGGGATGGAGACTGGCAGTTATAGCCATTAACGAAAACAACATTTTTGATAAGTTGATATCGGAATTGCCGGATGCAGAAAAGCAGGATTTGGCAAAAAGGTATGGGAGTCTGTCGATAGATCCGGGTTCAATCAAGTTTATTGACAGAATGGTTGCCGACAGCAGGATGGTGGCACTTAACCATACAGCTGGTCTTGGTATTCCACAACAGATACAGATGTCGTTGTTTGCAGCTTCCGAACTTCTTGATACGGAAAAGAAATATCAAACAAAGATGATTGACCTGATCCAATCAAGACTTAAGGCGTTATGGCAAACTACCGGTTTTACCCTCATTCCTGATCCGGAAAGAGCCGGTTATTATTCAGAAATTGATATCTTGATTTGGGCAAAGAAATTCTATGGCGATGATTTTGCCAATTATCTTGTTGAAAAATATCAACCATTGGATTTTGTAATAAAGCTGGCTAATGAAACTGCGGTGGTGGTTCTTAACGGTGATGGTTTTGACGGACCACAGTGGTCAATAAGAGTGTCATTGGCTAATCTGGATGAATCTGCTTATCTGAAAATCGGAACTGCAATTAAAAATTTGTTGATGCAGTATTATAATGAATTTCAGAAGAAATCATAATACATAATCAAACAATATTTTGTTACGGAGGGATGGACCGGTTATAAGGTTTCATCCCTCTTGTTATTGTGGAATATCAGTGGTCCACAATAAAGATGTTATTCTATGTATGTTAAAGGGAATTAGTTAAATTTGCAATAATAAAAAATTGATAAAATGGCAGTAAAACCCTCTATACCCAAAGGCACGCGAGATTTTTCTCCGGTTGAAATGGCTAAGCGCAATTATATTTTCGATACCATCAAGGATTCTTTCCGCCTGTTTGGATATCGTCAGATCGAAACTCCCGCAATGGAAAATCTTTCCACACTAATGGGGAAATATGGTGAGGAGGGAGACAGACTCCTATTTAAAATCTTGAACTCCGGCGACTTCCTGAAAGATGTGTCAGATTCCGAGCTAAATGAACGCAACTCCGTTAAAATTATAAGTCGGATAAGCGAAAAGGGCTTGAGGTATGATCTTACAGTTCCTTTTGCACGTTTCGTGGTTCAGAATAGAAACGATATAACGTTGCCTTTCAAGCGTTTCCAGATTCAACCTGTATGGAGAGCCGATCGACCACAAAAAGGAAGATATAGAGAATTCTTTCAATGCGATGCAGACGTGGTGGGAAGTGATTCTCTTTTTAATGAAATTGAATTGTTGGAATTGATAGACAACGTCTATGATAAGCTGGGCATACGCGTTGTAATTAAATTGAATAATCGTAAAATACTTTCCGGAATCGCCGAAATTATTGGAGAACCTGAGAAACTCACAGAAATCACTGTTGCCATTGACAAGATTGAAAAAATTGGTATTGATAAAGTAACTGATGAGCTTCGTGGAAAGAACATTTCAGAAGAAGCAATCGAAAAACTCCGACCGTTACTTTCTTTAGAGGGTGAAAATAAGACTAAGCTGATGACTTTAAGGAGAATCCTTTCAGATTCTGAAATAGGGATGAAAGGGATTGAAGAACTTGAAACAGTTACCGAAGGTTTTGATAAAATAGGTCATCTCAGCGAAGTTGAAATCGATGTTTCCCTTGCTCGAGGATTGAATTATTACACCGGCACTATTATAGAGGTAAAGGCAAAGGATGTTGAAATAGGAAGTATCACAGGGGGTGGTCGTTATGATAATCTCACCGGTGTGTTCGGTCTTCCCGGATTATCAGGAGTAGGAATCTCTTTCGGTGCAGACCGCATTTATGATGTCTTGAATCAATTAAATCTTTATCCCGAGAATATTTCGGAAAGTGTCAAAATACTCTTTGTCAATTTCGGAGAAAAGGAGGCTTTGAAATCTCTCGGGATAATTAAAAAACTAAGGGAAAACGGAGTGTCGTGCGAGCTTTACCCGGATTCTGTAAAAATGAAAAAACAGATGTCATACGCTGATTCACTGGCAATTCCTTTTGTTGCAATAATAGGAGAAAATGAATTAAGTGAGGGCACGATCAATCTGAAAGACATGCATTCGGGGGAACAGTGGAAACTAACTGAAGAAGAAATGATTAATCACCTCTGTAATATTGCTGGAGAAAGCAACGGGCTATAAAATTCCAATTTTTTCTCACGATTTCCTTATCTGAAGTATCTGGGAAAACAGCATCAGGAAGCCAGTCTTTCTTACAAATATAAATCAAAAGATCTGCAGGACACACACCTCTTTCGGTTAGCAGTTGCATGGCATGATGGGAGGCATATTCCTTGTCATATAAATGATTTTCGGGGGATGCTATACATCTTGCTATATTTCGGGCGAGAAGCATTCCTTTTTGAGGATCAACCATTAACACGAAATCTTTATCATTTTTTACCTGTTGCAGGTGTTCTTCACCATCAGCCCAGCCTAAAGCTTTGATAAAGAATTCATTCATTTCTTTATATGTTGCAAAGAATTGAAGGGTCTTCCCACCAGTAGCCTTTGTGAATGCGGTGTAGTATTTATGTTCCACCGTAGTTTCTTCCGGTTTAGGTTCAGGTGCCGGTTTGTTTTCTACAATAAGATACAACCATTCAAACAGATATAGGGCCAAAGGTCCTGTTGGATCCTGTGACATTGAAATTTCCAGTCGTTTTTGCATTTCAAGTATACCCTCTTCCGTATTTAGGTCATACTGCGATGTGATTTCAGAAAGGGTGAGCGCATAGGCTGGAGTCATCAGATAGCAATGTAAAAAAAGCCATGAACCGAGCCGAAATATTGCCTCACGATCTTCTTCGGCATGAATTTCCAGTTCGGAAGCCATCCTGTAATCCACCGGGATAGGTGCATCCTCATATACTCTTTCCAGCTCATTAAACCATACATCGGCACCGTAAGTAATTTCTTCGTCAAAGGGATACCTTACCCTTAGATTCTCATAATTCATCGATAGGGCATACCATACCATGAATCTTACATCCGATCTGTTAAGTTCGTAATCAACATATTCCGAATCTTCAGAGAAAAAGGGCACTGTAAATCCGTATAATCTACGGTTTTCATTTATGAATGACCGCCATATACCTGCATCACATATCACATCCTGATAATACCCGATCAGAGCTAATGCACATCTCTCGATTACTTTTTCAGGATATGATGTGAAGAGATTGTATTCTTTTGAAATATTAACCAAGTGATTGCAGAGATCAAAATAGAATTGATCTGTTGAGGTTTCTTCAGGAGCTGCCGGTTGTCTTATCAGAAACTGTTGTTTACTTATCATCAGATATGAATTCGAAATTTAAAGTTTCAGGGAATTAAGTATCTTAATCCCTGAAACTTATTATTAAAATGTTATGGTCAAGAAAGAACTTTCTCAACAAAGGCATAGTCCGGTTCGGTTGTGATTTGTTCGCAAAGAGAAGTGCCGATAACCTTGCCGTTTTCATCAATTACGACAACACCACGTGCAAGAAGTCCTCTCATAGGTCCATCTGCTATCTCGATGCCATATTCTTTTCCGAAGTCGCTTCTGAATGCGCTCCCGGTATAGACATTTTCAATATTGTTGGCTGCGCAGAAACGTGCGGCTGCGAAGGGAAGATCTTCTGAAATACATACCACCACAGTGTTTTTTAATTTTGCAGTTTCCTCATTAAAACGTCTAACGGAAGCAGCGCAAACCGGAGTATCTACACTCGGGAATATATTGAGCACGACTCGTTTACCCTTGAAGTCGTGAAGGTTAAAATCTTTGAGATCCTTGTCGACAAGCACAAAATATGGCGCTTCGTCGCCTACTTTTGGCAGATTCCCGATTAGATGCATCGGGTTGCCGTTAAGAAATACTGTTGTTTCCATAATTTTGAAGATATTTATATTGATTTAAAATTTTGATTTAGAGAACCAACTGTCTAATTTTAATTTAAGCACACCAAACACAGCCTCCCCAAAAATAGATGTGTTCATTTTGGAGGTTCCAAGCTGCCTGTTGATGAAAATTATTGGTAGTTCCGAGATCTTGAATCCTTTTACATGACTTTTGAATTTCATTTCAATTTGGAATGCATAACCTTTAAATTCAATATTGTCAAGATTTATTCCTTCAAGCACTCTTCTTCTATAGCAGACAAAACCGGCTGTGGCATCACGTAATTTCATGCGCGTGACAAGTCTCACATAAGCCGACGCAAAATAAGACAACAACACTCTTCCCATAGGCCAGTTCACAACATTCACTCCGGTAATGTAGCGTGAGCCTATAGATAAATCAAATCCCTTGTCTTTACTGTTATGATAGAGCCTTGTAAGATCGTCGGGATTATGGGAAAAGTCTGCATCCATTTCTATAATATAACCGTAGTCACGCTGTAATGCCCATTTAAAGCCATGAATATATGCTGTGCCAAGACCCTGTTTGCCGGTTCTCTCTTCAAGGAATAGCCTGCCGGGATAGGTTTTCTGCATTTCCTTAACCACGCTGGCTGTGCCGTCGGGGGAATTGTCGTCAATCACGAGAACATCGAAATTATCGGGATACGACATCACTTTCTCTATGATGTTCGCGATATTTTCGATTTCATTATATGTGGGTATGATTACAAGAACGTCGCTCATTTATATTATAACATTATATTTCCTAAGAATGTTACATGGATGATAAGATTCTTTCGCTTTTCTTAATCCGGGATCTCCTGCATCATCTTCCCGGTTTATATATTTGAGGAAAGGATATTTCTCTGCCATTAACTTGGCAAACAGATTGTTGATCATTTCATAACTCCCCGTTATATGTCGCGTGGCTTTTTCAACATGCACAAATAAAGTGTCGTGTTTTATGTCTCCTATGGTGAATGCTGCCACATTCCCGTTCACATAAAGTATCCCACCCTCAAGATGAGTGTCTCCGTTAATTATTTCCTTAAGAAGTTGTCTGGTTAATTTCCTCTCTTCTATCGCACTTTCAGCCATATCACCCTCCCGGTCTGACAAATCCATGAAAGCCATGGCGTCATTTGCGTTTTCCGGTGTCAAGGCATCGAAGTGCCAGTCAGTGTAATTTGCAAGGAAATGATGAACATGGTTACGTTTCTTGCTCATCTTTTTTCCTTGTAGGGAGGCCAGGGATTCAATCTCATATAAATAATCTCCCCAGTCTTTGAGCTCTTCGATAGAGGTGATATTGCATCCTGAAATATCTTCCAAAGCATATTCCGGGACTGCCGACAGTTCTAAAGGGATATTGTGATTCTTGCAGTAATCTTTTAATAAATCTAACGATTCCGACAAAGGATGAGGCCCTATAGGTAGAGAGAATGCAGGTTTTGATTTGTCGTTTTCAACAACACCCTTGATAAAAAGCGTATCATTCTCTATGGCAAACTCATATTTGAAAGAATCTATCCACATGAATAAACCGCCATAAGAAAAATCGGTGGTTCTTCCATTTTCTTTTTGAAGAAATTCCCAGATCAAGGGCATATCGGCATGTGTAATCTTTTTGAATTCCATTGTGGTCACCTCAGATAACTTCTGATACAATTTCTCCTTTGTTTAAGGTTGTGGAAAGTTTCATTCCTTTTTTTATTAATGATGAATCCGTGACTGCTTTCCCATCTATGCGGGTTATGGAATATCCCCTCTTCAAGGTGTTGTGAGGATCGAGCACGCTGCACAATGTCTCCAACGAATTTATTTTCTTATTTTCATTGACAATCAAAATATTCTTGACATTTATCATCCTGTCTAATAAATCATTGACTTTTTGATTGTTTCTTGAAATCACACCTTTTGCCAAGGATGATATCAATTCTGCTATTCCGGTAAGTTTGGTATGGTTTTTTACTATCCTGTTTTCCACAAGTAGAGGGAGAGATCCTGAAATCGTGGCAAGTCTTTGTTGCTCTCCTGTAATTATGTCATTTGCAAATTGTCTTACTTTTTCTGCTTTTGCAAGGATATTATCATAACTTATTCTTAATCGATCAATGAAAAAGCCTGCAACAGCAGTCGGGGTTTTGAGGCTTGTGTGAGCAATCTCATCTAAGATATTTCTGTCCCGTTCATGGCCTATGCCAACAATAACCGGCAATGGAAACGTTGCAACTGCCCTTGCGAGTTCATAATCATCAAATCCGTTTAAATCGGTGGTTGATCCGCCACCCCTTATAATCACGACGCAGTCCCATAAGTCGATGGTGCTTTCAATTAATTGGAGAGCCCCTCTAATGGAGGAGGATATCCTGTCGCCTTGCATGGAGCAGGGGAAAAGAAAAGGATAAAACACGAACCCCTCATTGTTGTTCATAAGGTGGTTCATGAAATCACCATAACCGGCTGCCCCTTCAGCAGAAATAACAGCTATTCGCTGGGGTGCTTCACATAGATGTTTTTCCCTGTTCAGAATCACCACTCCCTCTTTTTTAAGTCTGATATAGATCTCTCGTCTCAGACGTTCAAGGTCACCCATGGTGTAGGAGGGATCAATGTCGGTAATATTGAAAGAAAGTCCGAATACTGAATGATGTGAAACAGATCCTCGGATTAACACCTTGATTCCGGTGGTGATATCGTGACCTACGGCATTATAAAATTTTTGTCTCAGTCTAACAAAGGTGGATTGCCAGATTGTGGCACGTAATTTTGCTATGGTTTGTCCTGTCTCATTTTTTTCAATGAGTTCCATATAGCAATGCCCTCCGGCTATTCTTACATCGCTTAATTCTGCTGTCACCCAAGTAGATGCCAATTCCGGTGTGGTTGTAACGGCACGAGTTATAAATGAGGTTAACCGGCTTAATGGTATTCCCGTTATAAAATTTTCCTGTAAAAACAGCGAATCGGTCATTCTGTGATGTTATTTTACTACTCCAAGCTCTTGTAGCGCTCCGTTTGTCGGATTGAAAGTTGCAAAAGAGGGTTCCTTCTTATCGGAGAATAAAGAAGGGGAGAGCCCGAAATTTATCCCGGTCTGTGCTATTTCGAATATATTGGAAAAAAGTTGTTGGGAATCTGTTGAGATATTCAGTTTCACAGTGCCCGGAATACGGTAGATTACTGCATCTTTGGGCAATTTCTTTTCTTCACCTTTTGTATCCACCGGTAGTTCGGGAGTTTGTATTTCTGTAATTTCCACCTTTACCTTCACATCGGGATAATAAGCTGATGTCACATCATTCTCCGGATCAGGAATAAATGTGAAAGACCTTATCTCCTTTTCAACATATCGTATTCCGCGAAATGCATTCAACAACGATGTCTCCTGATCTTCCAGAGAGTTGAGCATTATCTCAAGTTGTCTTCCATCTGTGGGCATTGTCTCGGCCGTTCCTCTTGTCAGAGAGAGCTTTGCCTCCCGAATTTCTTGGAGCTCCTCAGCCATTAGCTGGGCTTTCTTATAGTCTGAAATAGCAGAAATAAAATCTTCATTAACATATTTTAGATAGTTGTTGATGTCAGGAGCCGGATTATTATGTATGTCTGCTACTTTGGGTATTGACAAAGAGGGATTTTCTACATCTTCCTTGTTGATTGCGAGAAGCATATTGTCGTCTGCAACAGCAATAAAGGCAGTGGCACCGGTTTTTAATTGCATCAGATAGCGATTATCTGAATCGGGGACGCCGAAAGGCGTTACAGTCACACCCTCAACCCATTCTCTTTTTGAGTTTTTTGAAATGACATCGGTTGTGCCTCCAAAAATTTTGGCATATTTATAAAACGGACCTGCCACTTGTGTTTCTCTAACAATTGTAATGTCAATGCGGAATGCCGTTTTTGGCAAAGTGTAAACCAGGCCGTATTCATTGTGTTTCTCGGCATTCAGAATTTTGGTTTGTTGAGCTGCCAAATTTGTCGAAGACAAAAGGCAAATGAGAATAAATGATAATATTCTGAACAGCATATCTTTTGATTCTAACTTACATATAATTTGCGTAAGGCCAATCCACAGTTATCAGCGATATCACTTGCCATGATTCCATATTCGCCCCATTTCTCAGCTGCCATATCTCCTGCAAGTCCGTGAACAAAGACTCCTATTGTGGCGGCTTGTTCGGGACGCATCCCCTGTGCCATCAATGCCGTTATAACACCGGTGAGCACATCACCCGAGCCGGCAGTGGCCATTCCGGGATTTCCGGTTGAATTTATATATACCCTTCCGGTAGGCCTGATAGTGGCCGTGTAATGACCTTTCAATACTATTATGATATTATAGTATTTCGACATTTCAATTGCTTTCCTTAATCTTTCTTCATTTCCTGCATGTTCACCAAAAATACGGTCGAATTCTCCAATATGAGGAGTGATTATCGAATGTGCAGGAAGCAGACTGAGGAGGTGGGGGCGACGGGCGATACAATTCAGGGCATCTGCATCAAGAATCACCGGGTTCTTGTAGATCTTTAACATCGATTCAAGAGCATCGATAGTTTTTTCATTCTGTCCGATACCCGGTCCGGCTGCCACAGCCTGGTGATTGTGATGGATGTTCATCTCGGAAATGAAATTTTCGTTTCTGTCCGGTTCAAACATTGCCTCAGGCACAAGCGTCTGGATAATGGGCAGTGAAACTCTTGCACTATGAACTGTAACCAAGCCGGCTCCGGATCTCAAGCACCCCCTTGCTGCGAGGGCTGCAGCACCCGCCATGCCGGTGCTCCCTGCAAAAATTAAAGCCGATCCATAATCCCTTTTTCCTGAAAAATTACGCCGTTTCTTGATGAATGGCCTCACGTTTTTTTCATCAACCAATATGAAATCAACGGGAATATCTTTAATCTTGCTTTGGTCGAGACCGATATCGAGTAATTGCCATTTCCCGATTACATCTTCGTTTTCCTCAAAGAAAAAGGAGAGGCGAGGGAACTGGAATGCCAATGTAAGATTGGCATGGATCATATCGCGCCGGCTAACATTATCGTTCCATTCACCAGATAACCCAGACGGGATATCGATTGAGATAATATAGGCACCGGAATCATTGATATATCTCACCAATGTCAGGAATCCTTTTTGAAGAGGCCCCTTCAACCCACTTCCAAAAAGACCGTCAATCACCACATCGCCGGCTCCTAAAGCAGGGGGTTGGAAATCGCTTTTTACTTCGGTGAAATCAATACCCTCCAGCTCTTCAAGCTTCTCTTTCTCTTCGTTGCAGTCATGACTTAATTTGCCAAGCACATTGAACAGAAAGACCTCAAGTTGTCGATAGCCTTGTTCAAACAACATTCTCGCAACTGCAAGCGCGTCACCGCCGTTGTTACCCGGTCCGGCCATAACCACAATCCGTTGGTTGGGGTTGAACTTGGAAACGATTTCACAACACACTGCTGAAGCCGCC
>JAFLTM010000030.1 GCA_022509225.1 Muribaculaceae bacterium | reverse complement strand
CGGGACAGATGCCTCGACCTCTGTCCCGTTTTGTCGCGATAGCATTGTTTTATTAACTGGCAATGTCAGCGACAATCACCTTTCATTCCTTTGACAGTTACGGGAGCAGAAGGTTTAAGCTCGTTTTGGAATGTTTTATTTTTTCTTTCTTCGGAATAATGAGAAGACTTTTCTTGCTCCACCGAACAGAGAAAATCCTAACATTATATAGTCCATATAATTCAGGCCGTTCAACATCCGTTTGGCAACGTTCCCGACCTGGACGGGAAGCTTGGAGTCAGATTTTGGCGACAATGGATTCACGCTTTGTATGTTATCCCAGCTTTTGAGGCATTTCTCCTTGCAAAATTCAGCCTCCATGGCAACCAAAGCCCTTTGAAAGCGAATCTCCTCGATGGTGTAACCCTTGAAATCGCTTTCCTCAATCAAGTTTTTAGCCGCCTTCTCCTGTGCCTTTATCTCTTTCATATTTTTCATTTTTCACTCTTTTTTTCAGGATGATCAAGCAGCACTTTGCTTATAAATTTTGCCACAGGATTGATTACTAGCTGCTTACGGAATATAATCAATAGACCCAGTAAAAGCAGCACAATCCCACCGACTGTGACGTATGCCACGGCAACCGGCATAAAATCTATGAAAACCTGGGCAAGTGCGAATAGAAACATCAGAAGGGCGGGCAATAGAAGCAACAGGATCACGACACCTATAACCGACATGCTGAGCAATATGATAATTTTCTCAGCCGCAGTGAGTTTCAAATATTCCACCTCCAATTTAGCCCAGTTCATCCCTTGGCTAAGAAGTTCCTTGATATCGTCTGTTAGTTTATTCTTCATTTGGTGTATGTCCTTGTTTCTATTTAAGAAAACGGTGTGTCAAAAACTTGAACTGTTTCTGACACACCCTTTTGCCAATAATATTATTCTTCAGCTCTTGAAAGTTCAGCCACGAGGGCGTCAACTTCGGCATCACTTATCTTGATGCCTTTTCTGCGGATGAGGTCACAAATTTTCGACCTGATATCCTCTCCCTTTTCCGGAGCGAATAGCAAGGCAGCCGTGCATCCAACTATCGCTCCGCCAAGGAATGCGTAAAGTATGTTTAATGATCTCATAATATTATCTTTTTAAGAAGTTAGATAACGTTCTCGATCTGATCTTCGATTTCATCTACCAGTTCTTCAAGTTTATCTTTCTTCAGGCAGATACCCTTGTCTTTGAGAACTTTCATGATTTTCTTACGAGTCTCGTTGCCCTTTTCGGGAGCTACAAGAAGACCAACAGTTGCGCCTGCGATGGCACCACCTACAACAGCACAGATAATGTGAATCGGTTTCATAGTTTTTTTTTATATTTAATGTTGTTTTAATAGTATAACAAATTTAACGGATAATTGATTAACGCAACTGCAATTTTTTTATTATCGCATCGCCATATAGTATTGAGAGTTGGAGAGAATATAATCATCGACTCCCTCACGGCTAAGCTCTACATCAACGAAATCGCCATCTTTACCCAATATCTTGACGTGTGAATCATCTACAAATTGCAGGAATTCGGTTGGTTTTTCATCGTTTTTAGCAAGGCTCCATGAATTGTTTTCACTGTCATATATAAATTCTATCTTGTCGCCGTTTGGTGAGAGGATAGAATAGCCTGATTGATCTGCTGCGATATAATATTTCCCTTGCTCGGTGTCTATAACACGGTTGTTTGCCTCCATAGGATTGTTGCCGCTCCAGAATTCGATTGAATTTATCACCAAAAGGTCGGCTATTGCAGTGACTTCATAGACTGGAAGCACCCAAAATGCGAAAAACACAAGCTCATTGATGAATTTGTTGCTGACCTGCCTGTTCCATCTCAAAACCTTATTGGTGAGAGAGAAACTTCCGATGCATGATTGCATGCAAAATGAAGCGGCAAGCACTATTGCGAGGGGATAAATGATTTTTTTTCTTATCATGGTATAGTGAACGTTTAATATAAATGATTTAGTTAGAGTTAGCTAAAGTTAATTAATTATTTTGTTATTCAAGCTCTTCAGATAAAAAATTGTAAATCGACATTACACGGTCTACAAATTCCACTGTCTCACGGCCTCTGAAATAGCCATGTTTCACCACCGGGTCTCTGTAAAATTCGGGTCGGGATTTCATTAGGACTGCCACGCTGACGTTGCCGAGCCACTTCTGATTGTCGAGTCCTTGTTTCTCCGCGAGAGCCATTGAATCATATATATGGCCGAGTCCGGAATTATAGGCGGCGATCACAAATTTCATACGTTCATCGGGATCCTCGATAAGATTTTGCAAAGTCTTGTCGAGTTTCGCAATCATTTTTGATGCTGTTGCCACATTGTTGTCGGGATTGAGCAGCGACACGTCACCCATGCCGACACCTCCTGCTGAAGAGGGCATAACTTGCATTAGTCCCGTTGCTCCGAACCTTGACACCACGTCAGGTTGATAACGTGATTCGCAATATGCTATGGCAGCAAGTAGCTTCCAGTCATAACCGCTTGTGTCTGCATATTTTCTGAACAATGCATCATAAGGAGAAACTGTCTTGGTGGTTTTGAGATTCTTATTCTTGAAATAGGAGAGTTCTATCGCGGGCAAACCGCTCTTTCCGCGTTCATAGTATCTTTTGTAGATCTCCTTAACTACATCGGAATTGTGGTTCTTTTGTTCCCACCTGTCCACCTGAGATGCCAGCGAATCCAAGCCCGGGGCAACAACCCATGACGCAGCCTGGTCAAGACTGACGTGAAGGCTGAAGTCGAGTTCGGGATAATCTGCGAGATTGAGTCCTGCCGTCTCGGAATCAACCACAGTATAATCTATATCACCGTTTTTGACCATGTCAAGGAAATCCTCCTCACTGATCGTATCGTTAGCCAAAGGGGTGACAGTAATACCTCCGCCGGTTTCATCATTCAGATTATGAAGCCTGTATTCGTATTTGGAATCCTTTCCAACCACCACCTCTTTCCCTATCAATTCCGTCACATCGGTGATCGGGTTGTCGGATTTTCTTTGCACAAGCACCTGATATGTCACCTGAGCGGGTCCGCAATGAATGATGTCACCGTTATATTCGGTTATGTCAGGCACAGGATATGCCCCCAAATGAGCTTTGCCGCTTTCAAGCATTTCTATAAGTTCACCGATATTAGAGACTATCTCTATTTCCAGTTCCATGCCTCCATCCTTGGCAAACCTGCGCACATTCTCATAATCTACGCCAAGATACTCACCCCTGTAATCGAAAATAGATGTTGGGCCGTAAAGGGTCACGACTTTCAGAGTGTCGATATTTTCACCATGGTCCATCTTTTTTTTGTCGGTGTCGCAACCGCAAGGCATAAGTGTGGCAAACGTCAATAGAAAAGGGAAAAGTTTATGTCCGTCAAAGGCTTTCATGTCAAAAAATAGAGATTATCTTTAAACAGCACAATACCTTCATTACATAAATAGGAGAGGGATGATGCCGTGAGTTCTTTATCGGGTCCGCATTGCGATTCGATGGTGAGCGCCCTGACTCCCTCGGGATGATTCCGGAGATATTCAATCACTTTTTTAAGGGAGCCTTTTTTCATTTCATTGATATATCCCGGATTCTTTTTCTTTTCCCTGCAGACATCGCATTTACCGCAGTCTTCGGGATTATCCTCGCCGAAATAGGCAAGCATTCTCTTCACCCTGCAGGTCTTGTCGACGAAAGTGTAGTCAATCACGGATTCGATACGTGCCGACATCTCCTCTTTGCGTTGTTCATATATATCGCGACCTATCAGGATGGCATGGGTTTCCTCCCGAGCTGTCGGCACATATATAACTGGCAGACCGGAACGGGGTATGTAGTCTAATATCTTCGCTCTGTCAAGTTCAAGGAGAGATTCATAGACCTCTGTTTCACTTAATTTTGAATGATAAGCCACCTCACTCTCTTTGATAAGGCCATAATCGGTGAACAAACCGGTGTAAAGCCTTAGAATCGAAGTGAGCACCTTTTCCGCCCCCTTTGAAACATCATGAATATGATAAAGCTCCTCTCTCTCGCAAAGAATCTTCACTCGGGAGCGTTTTTCATAGTCTTCGATAAAATGCAGGTATCCTGCCTGAGAAAGAAGGCGCAAAGAGGAGCGACATTCTTTCTCCTGTTTTTTGAAAAGCTCACAAAACCTTTCTATGTCGAATTCCTTGATTGAGTCATACCCTTCACCGATCGAGATATGAAGGTGATTGCATATCTGCTCGTAGGTTTCCTTTACCCTCTTTCTTTCGGGGAATGCCTCGGTGACACGTCGATGAAGAATTCCCTTGTCTGATTTTGATGAGAGAAGCACGGCATAAGATTTTTTCCCATCTCTTCCCGCTCTTCCCGCTTCCTGGTAGTATTCTTCAAGGGAGGGTGGTAGGTCGAAATGGATCACCACTCTCACATCTGCCTTGTCGATACCCATACCGAACGCGTTGGTGGCCACCATGACCCTGACTTCACCTGATTTCCATGCGTTCTGTCTTTCAGTTTTTATTCCGGTGTCAAGTCCGGCATGGTAATATGTTGCCGAGATGCCGGAATTGTTGAGGTAGTCTGAAATCTCTTTTGTCTTTTTCCTGCTTCTCACATAGACTATGGAAGACCCTGCAGTTTTAGCAAGAATGTGAAGCAGTTCATGGATTTTGGTATCGGAATTCCTGACAATATAGCTGATATTGTCTCTTACGAAACTTTTTTTGAAAATCAGGGGTTGCTTGAACTCGAGTTGTTTCATGATATCAGCAGCCACAACCGGTGTTGCCGTAGCCGTCAGAGCGAGAACCGGCACGTCGGGAATCACTTTTCTGAGTTTCTTGATATTAAGGTAGGAAGGTCGGAAGTCATATCCCCATTGGGATAAGCAGTGAGCCTCGTCAACCGTGATGAAATTCACTTTCAGATTCCTTAGTTCAACAACAAACCTTTCGTTCTGGAGTTTTTCCGGAGAAACATACAGGAATCGAGCTTTGCCGTTAACAAGATGTTCCCATGCAATCCTTGTCTCTTTGCGCGACATTCCCGAATGGAGTGACACAGCCTTTACCCTGTGTTTTTTCAGGTTGTCGACCTGGTCTTTCATCAAAGAGATCAACGGGGTGACCACAATGGTGAGACCGTGGGGGAAACAGAGGCCCGGAACTTGAAATGTCAGTGATTTTCCACCCCCCGTCGGCATCAGTCCAAGTGTGTCTTGCCCGGAAAGGATTGAATTGATTATATCTTCCTGAAGAGGCCGGAAGGAATCAAAACCCCAATATTTCTTTAATATTTGCCGGGTTTGGGCAGAGGTGAATGTCATGGTTTTTTGACAAAACTATTGTGCAGGACGTATGTCACGAATCATCAACTGAAGTGTTTCGTGTCCGTCATGGTGACGGTGCTGCTGGATTGTGTAGCAGATATCAATTGGTTTGTGAGCGTGAATATGCTCGAAATAGGGAGCCATATTGAAGGCGATAGCATTGATTACCCTGCTGGTGCTGTTGTCTTCAAGTTCAAGTTTAATATGTTCGAGATTATTACCGACAAGGCGGCTTGTTCCGAAATCGAAAACATTTTTCGTGCAGAAAATAGGATTCTGGTTCCCGGGTCCGAAAGGATTGAATTTTTTAATAGAGGAAATTAGGGTAGGGGTTATGTCGGCAAATTCGATCACTGCATCGATCTCGGTCATTGGCTGAAGTTGGTGTGGCTTGATATTGGTGGCCACATATTCCTCGAATCTTCTTTGGAACTCGGGGATATTCTCTTCATTCATCGACATTCCCACGGCATAAGGGTGTCCGCCGAAATTAAGTAGCAGGTCGCGTATCGAGTTGATTGCCGAATAGATGTCGAATCCTTGCACAGACCTTGATGAACCGGTAGCGATGCCGTTGGAGCATGTCAGCACCACCGCAGGCTTGTAGTAGAGTTCGGTCATGCGTGATGCCACAATTCCGATTATACCTTTGTGCCAGTCTTTGTTGTAAAGCACTATTGCCTTTTTTCCCTGAACCTTTCCGGAATTTTGGGTTATGATTGAGTTTGCCTCCTCTGTTATTTTTTTGTCAAGCTCTTTCCTGTCTCGGTTGTATTGGTCGATATCCTTGCTTTTTTCGTAAGCGTCATGAAGGTCGCGACAGACGAGGAGATCCACCGCCTCCATTCCCGACTGCATCCTGCCGGAAGCATTGATACGTGGGCCGATCTTGAAAATCACGTCGCTTATGGTGATATCTTTGTTTGTAAGCTTGCAAAGTCTGATAATGCTTCGGAGTCCGAGATTCGGATTGGAATTCAGCCTTTTTAGCCCGTGATATGCCATCACCCTTGTCTCACCGATAATAGGGACAAGGTCGGCAGCGATACTGACGGCAACCAGATCGAGTAGTGATTCAAGCTCGTTATGGTTTGAAAGGCCGTTGCTTATGGCGAAGGCCTGCATGAATTTAAAACCTACGGCACACCCGGAAAGATGCTTGCAGGGATAGGTGGAGCCGGGCATCTTCGGGTTCAGGATTGCCACTGCCTCCGGTAATACCTCATCGGGCATGTGGTGATCGCAGATAATGAAGTCTATCCCCTTCTCTTTTGCATATTTTATCTCGTTTATTGCTTTAATCCCGCAGTCGAGCACTATTATGAGCTTCACATTGTTTTCCGCCGCATAATCTATGCTCTTTATAGAGATTCCGTATCCCTCTTCATACCTTGTGGGGATATAATATTCAATATTGCTGTAATAATTTTGGAGATATTTATACACAAGGGCTACGGCAGTCGTACCGTCGACATCGTAGTCACCATAGATCATTATCCTTTCCTTGGCACCCATTGCTTTGTTAAGCCGATTGACCGCCTTGTCCATGTCAGACATAAGGAAAGGGTCGTGAAGATCGGATATGGCAGGGGAGAAGAAGGAGCTTGCGCCTTCAGGCGTATCTACGCCACGGCGAATCAACAGCTCGGCAACGGTGGCATCGCCCTCGCATTGTTCAAGCATTGACTCCGCTTTTTGACGCTCGTTTTGGGTCAACGGTTGATATTTCCATTTGGCTGTCTTCACGCTTTTATATTTTCTCCCTATTACCGCTAATTTCTGCAAATTTAATTAAAATTCACCGAAAGCTCAAAGTTTTTTTATTCTCGTGCCAGTGAGCTTTTTCACACATTTTTAACTAATTTTGCCTTAATTATTTCATTATTCGGCACAATGGTTAAAACGGCTGAAATAGGTGGATTGAATATATGTTACGAAGAAACGGGAAATCCGAATGGCACTCCTGTGGTTTTATTGCATGGATGGGGGTGTGACCATACAACTGTGAGAAGTGTGGCAGCGGTTCTGGAATCGGCGATGCATGTCTTTTCCATAGATCTTCCCGGTCACGGTAAAACGGATGAGCCACCAACCGTTTGGGGCTCTGATGACTTTGCCGATCTGATAATCGATTTCATTAAACTTAATAACCTTTCTGATCCTGTATTAATCGGACATTCTTTCGGAGGACGCACATCCATAGCCGTGGCTTCCAAACGGCCCGTGTCAAAGATGGTGCTCATTGATGCGGCCGGAATAACACCGAAAAGAAGTTTGCGCTATTATTACAAGGTTTATAGTTTCAAGCTGATGAAAAAATTTGCCAAACTTTTTCTCGGGGCAAAGAGAGGGGAAAAGTTTGTAGAAAAACAGAGGCAGAAGAGAGGTTCATCCGACTATAGGGCTGCCTCACCCAAAATGAGGGCAATAATGAGCCGTTGTGTCAATGAAGACTTGAGAAATAGATTCGGTGGAATAAAGTGTCCGGTTTTATTGATATGGGGAGAGGAAGACACGGCAACACCCTTAAGGGATGCAATGTTGATGGAGAAATTGATGCCTGATGCCGGTCTGGTTAAATTTCCGGGAGCCGGACATTACAGTTTTCTTGATAATCCTTTCGGGTTCAAGGCAGTGATGAAAGAATTTTTTAAATCTGAATTTGCTAAAAAAGAGTGATTATGACGGCATTCCTGATTGTTATTTATGCGGTGTGCGGAATATATCTTGTCTTGAATTTCAAGCATGACCTGCAGATGCTTCAACAGAACAGCTACCGTATTCCCAGATATTGGAGATACCTGTGCAAAGGAGATATAGGCAGCACATGGCGACTTGTAGATGTGGCGATGTTATTTATCTGCTGTTCAAGATTGCTCGGATTCCAGCTTGCCGTTTTTCTCACGGCTCTTCTATCTCTCTACAAGATAGCCTCGATACTTAGAAAAAAACATAAGAAACCGCTCGTTTTCACCAGACGTGTGTGGAGGATATATATATTGGCTGCAGCCATTGCTGTGGGACTTTATCTTTGGGCTGTCTTCATCCTTGGATTCGAACCTGAGGCATGGGGCTATTACTCGGGACCGACACTTACGGTTTCGATTTTATTGTTAATGACGATATTTTCCTGGTTCATCGTTTATGTGTCTCTCATAATTCTGATTCCTGTTGAAAAGACCATCAACAGAAGGTATTGGAATGATGCCAAAAAGATTCTTAGATCGATGCCTGATTTAAAGGTGATCGGCATAACGGGCTCCTATGGGAAAACGAGCACGAAACACTTCCTTGAGAGGATACTGAGTGAAAGATTCGACGTAATCATGACCCCGGGTTCCTATAATACTACCATGGGAGTGATACGCACTGTCAGGGAGATGTTGAAACCGTATAACAATATCTTCATCTGCGAGATGGGCGCCAAACAGAAAGGCGACATCAGGGAGATATGCGACCTTGTGCATCCCGAGATAGGTATTGTCACGGCTGTGGGACCGATGCATCTGGAGACTTTTAAGAGCATTGAAAATGTTCAGGCAACAAAATTCGAGTTGATTGATTCATTACCGTCCGGGGGCTTGGCGGTCGTAAACAATGATTTTGAATATTGCAATAACCGGAAGGTGGAAAATGTCGAGTGCATCAGATATGGGGTCGGGTCGAAATCCGGTTCCGGTCAGGATTATCAAGCCACTGAGATAACATACTCCTCCTCGGGTACATCTTTCACAGTGCTCGGGCCTGATGGTTACCGGCTTGAGCTGAGCACGAAGCTGCTTGGCGACTGTAATGTCTCCAATCTTCTGGCAGCAGTGGTTGTTGCCCGCTATCTCGGAATGACTGATGATGATATAAAACGAGGGGTGGCAGCCATTGAACCGGTTGAACATCGTCTGAGCATGAAGCACACGGTGGGTGGTGTCACGATCCTTGACGATGCTTTCAATTCAAATCCCGATGGTTCGAGGATGGCATTGGAAGTGCTCGCATCCTTCAAAGGAGGGAAGAGGATCGTTGTAACCCCAGGAATGATTGAATTAGGCCACAGGCAATATGAATTGAATGAAAAATTCGGGGAATATATCGCCAAAAGCTGTGATGTTGCCGTTGTGGTAGGACATTACAACAGGGAGGCTATAACAGATGGACTGAAAAAAGGGGAGTTTTCAGGAAAACTGTATGAAGTTGATTCATTTGAAGAGGCTCAGAAAGTAGTGACCCCGATGTTGCAGAATGGCGACACCGTTCTCTATGAGAATGACCTGCCCGACTCCTTCCGCTAAGAGACAACACTAAGAACTTAAGGCTCCCCCTGTGGTGGTAAGGTTAGGAAAAAAGCTTTATTTTATATAAATTTGTAGATAGTAAACCAAAACCTGAAATCTAAATAATATGAGAAAATCATTTTCATTCTTGATTCCCGGTGTCCTGATGGCCTTATGCGCCTGTTCTCCGGGTACGGAACAGACGGCGGTTTATTCTGTAATTCCGTTGCCGGCATCAATAGAGCAGAATAACGAGGCTCCCGGGTTCCATTTGACAAGTCATACTCAGATTTCCTATCCTAAAGGAAATGAGTCACTTGAAAAAAATGCAAAATTTCTTAAGGATTACATCAAGCAGCTCACTGACCTTGACTTGAAAATAACTGACGAGGCACGTGAAAAGGATGTAATTATTTTAAGTGACAATCTTGGAGGAGAAAATCCTGAAGGTTATCAACTCACTGTAAATGAAAAAGCAATCACTATCAATGGTAATTCGGCTGCCGGTAATTTCTATGGCATCCAAACCTTGAGAAAATCAATACCGGTTGCAGAGAAAAGTAATGTTACTTTCCCTGCCGTGACAATATCTGACATGCCGAGATTCGGATACAGAGGGGCAATGTTTGATGTATCACGTCATTTCTTCCCGGTGGATTCGGTGAAATCGTTCATAGATATGCTTGCCCTCCACAATATCAACAGGATGCACTGGCATCTTACAGACGACCAGGGTTGGAGAGTTGAGATTAAGAGCCGTCCGCTTCTCACGGAATTGGGCTCTAAACGTGGAGGAACAGTCATTGGACATAATTCAGGTGTTTACGACAGTATCCCCGTGGAAGGATTCTTTACACAGGAAGAAATCAAGGATATTATCAATTATGCAGCAGATAGGTATATCACCATTATTCCGGAAATCGATATGCCGGGTCACATGCTTGGTGCCTTGAAAGGATATCCGGAATTGGGCTGTACGGGAGGCCCCTATGAGGTATGGCAAATGTGGGGAGTAAGTGAGGATGTGCTATGTGCAGGAAACGACTCCACTTATGCATTCATAGAGGATGTGCTTGGAGAGATAGCAGATCTTTTCCCATCGGAATATATCCATGTCGGAGGTGATGAATGTCCCAAGGTTAGATGGGCAGAATGTGTAGTTTGTCAGGCCAAAATCAAAGAATTGGGATTAAAAGCGGATGAGCACGGCACAAAAGAAGAGAAACTCCAAAGCCATTTCATACATCATGCCGCTGATTTTCTGGCAAGCAAAGGCAAGAAGATGATCGGCTGGGATGAAACCCTTGAGGGAGGAGCGGCTCCTGGAGCAGTTATTATGTCTTGGCGTGGAGAAGCCGGTGGTATCCAGGCTGCAAAGCAGGGACACGATGTCATCATGACCCCGAACAACTATATGTATTTTGACTATTATCAGACACTTGACCGTGAAGGGGAACCCGATGCGATAGGAGGTTATGTACCAATTGAAAAGGTCTATGGATATGAGCCTTATCCTGCAGAACTTACTCCGGAAGAGGCAGCTCATATCATAGGGGTTCAAGCCAATCTTTGGACAGAATATATCCCCACGCTCTCTCAGGCTCAATATCAGGAATTGCCCCGTATGTCTGCATTAAGCGAGGTGCAATGGAGTTCTGCTCCAAAGGACTTCAAAGGATTTATACACAGGGTGCCTCAGATGCTCAACCAATATGATGCAAACGGCTACAATTATTGCAAACATATCTTCAATGTGGCTGCTGAAATAACACCGAATCAAGAGGAGGGAGTGGTAGCGGTAGAATTGTCCACCCTTGACGATGCCCCCATTTATTATACTCTTGACGGCACAGAACCAACCGCCTCTTCAACTCTTTATGAAAGCCCTCTGAAATTGAATGAGACTGCTAAAATTAAGGCTGTGTCTATCAGAGACAACAAGCCGGGAAGAATCTTCAAAGATAGCGTGAAATTCAGCAAGGCAACTTTAAAACCGGTGTCACTTGAAACACCGCCCGCAAAAAGATATGAAGGGAAAGGCCCGTTGACTTTGGTTGACGGTATGAATGGTGTCTCAAACGGATTCAACAACGGCGGATGGTTAGGATTCTATGGTAAAGAAATGGTTGCAGTAATCGACCTTGAAGAGACACAACCGGTAAGTGAGGTCAGCACCAATACTTCCGTTGACACGGGATCATGGGTATTTGATGCCCGTTCTATGAAGGTGTCTGTTTCCGAAGATGGGAAAACTTGGAAAGAGGTTGCTTTCGAGCAATACCCGGCAATGACGGAAGCCAAAAACGGAGTGTTTAACCATGCCTTAAGTTTTGCTCCGGTCGACACCCGTTATGTGAAGCTAACCCTTGGTCTTGAGAATTCAATTCCTGAATGGCATAACGGAAAAGGAAATCCCGGGTTCCTCTTTGTCGATGAAATCTATGTGAACTAACTTGTAGTGTAAAGTTAATATAGCCCTTAAGGTCCAAGACCTTAAGGGCTATATCTATTATCTTTAATTCAACCTCTCCGAGGTTGGTATAGTTTAAGTATGTCTTATCCCTAAGCTGCGAACATCTCCGATGTTTCTTGCATAGGGTTTATTATCTTCAGCCCTTTCCGGGCTGTTTTTTAACATACCCTTTAACATTTTCTATGCACCGGATTTTCCGCTGACACTAAATAAGTCAGGATTTTTTAACTGCTGAGACGAATTCGTCAGTGTTCAGGATCGGACGCCTCACCAATTCGGGAATATTATAAGTTTTCATGAAATCGTCATAGTAATGCGGATCTTTCTGAGGCACGACAAAAGGTTTTGTGAAGATGCCGGTTTCAGGATTGAATGAGGCAATGAAAGGTCGCGCCCATAAGCCGTCCATTCTCTTCGAACTGAAAACAAGCCATTTGCCGTTGCTCGACCAGGAATGATAACTGTCGACATCATCACTGTTGAGTTCGTCCACCAATCTTATATCTCCGGTTTGCAGATCAAGAAGATAAAGGTCGGACTCAGGATGCCAGATAGAGAAATTTCCATAGTCGGAGAGAGTGAAAAGCAACCATCTTCCGTCGGGAGAAACCCGGGGGAAAGAAACTGATTTTCCCTGTTCCGAAGCATTGAGCACTATTTCCGGTTCGCCGATTGTGAGGCTGTCGGGATCAAAAGAGACTTTGCAAAGGTCGTATCTTACACTGTCTAAAGGGTCGCCCTGTTTGTAGGCTTTCGACCGGCAGAAATAAAGTGTTTTGCCGTCTGGTGTCCAGTTAGGGAAGGTTTCCATCCATTCATCCCCGCTGATTGCCGGGGATGTGAACGCTTTGCCGTTATCCACGTCATAGATGGTCATATCTGCGGATAGGTCGGAGACCTCTATGGTCTTGGTGCCTTTGGAGTGAAAGAATTGCTGGATATTGTTGGCGGAATAGGCTATGAATCTTCCCGAGGAATGCCAGGAGGGGTAGGTGGCCCCGTTTTCAAGGCCGGGACATTTAGGGTCAACTTTTTCCGTGGTGCCATCTTTACGTATGAGCGTGCCTCCCTGTTTGCCCCTTACGTGTATCATCATGGTTTCAGGGGCATTCTTGGAAAAGGAGTGGCAATTCACGCATTGCTTGTCGATAGAGAGATTCTCAAGCACGACTTCTTGCTGATAATCGGTGAGATTTCGCTGATAAATACCCATCTCGTTCCAGAGTTCATAGCCCGGGTAAAGAAGACGGTAAACCAGGTATTCGTCGATAGGCTCAGATGATACGGGGCAGATTATATCTTTCATCCGTTCCCATTTACCTTCGTTGTTCCGGACAGAAATCCGGATGTAGATATTTTTCCCTGCCGCCTCTGCCAGGAGCTTATGCCATTTTTTCAGGTCAGGCCTAATCTCTTTGGAAGAGAACGTCATGACGGGTTCTTCACCCTCTTTCCCTATTTCGGTGAAGAAATCGCTGCCATCTTCGTTTATTTCGAAAGTAGGGGCTGCTATATTGGCAGGAAGTGTCGAGCCGGCGAAGTCAGGATAAATTTCCGGCACTCTGTCGGTGTGTTCCGCCTTTTTGTGATTGCTGCAAGAGAGAAAGAGGAGGCTTGCTGCGAGGATTAAGGAGATATGGTGTTTCATTGATTGTCGTGGGGATTGATTACATGTTTATAATACCAATAGGATTTTCCATATTTATCTGCAAAAATTTCGGGAGGGGATCGTTTCAACATCTTATAGAAATCGGTGAATTTCACACCGGTGAAATCATCGACGGTAAGCCCGAAATCACTTAATGGTTCGTAAGTAGGATAGAGGCTATAGATAAGCACCGCCTCTTTGATAATGTCATGTTTCAGATCCTCGGTTTTCAGGATCGGGATCAGGGTTTTAAGATTATTGCCAAGAAGCATCGAGGCGATAAGATACTGGCGTGTTATTTCATTGTCGGGGTTTGCGAGATAGTTTTGCATGAGGTTCGGACGGAAATCCTGCACGTTTATCCATTTTGTGCTTATGGAGTCGGGCTGTGCATAGTAAATTTCAACCGGTTCTTCGCCGGCTATCATCCTTCTTATTTTCTTTGCCTCTCCTTTGTAAAAAAGCGACTTGTCTAATTTTCGGGCGAATTTCTCAGCCACTTTCGGTCTCCCCAACGCTACATTGTATAGGGCGAGGTTTGTGAGGTGAGGGGCTGTCTCACCCCACACAGTCATGGCCTCGAAAGCCCATTCATGTGCTGCGTTGATATCACCCGTGGCCTGGTGAACGAGATGACCGTATTCGGCTTCACGTGAGTTGCTTGTCCAAGGGAAGGCGAGTGCCTGCTGACCGGCTTTCTGAGGATAGTCGAAAAGGTGGTCGATAAGCTCTCCCTTTTGGGCGAGTGCATAGCTGCGGAGATAGAGCATCAGCTTGTTGGTGCGTCCCGTTGCAAGATACCTGCTTGTTATATCAATCGCTTCATCCCAGTTCTTCTGTTTGATGGCTCTCTCGGCCCTGATCATATATCTTTCCGCCTTGTTGATATGAATAGCTTCGATGAAATAGCCACCCGTGAGGTATCCGGCAGCCAATACTACAGAGATAATGAATTGGGGGAGTGTCAGCAGGTTGTTGTATTTTGTGTTTTTTCGTGGTTTAAGGCAGATGAGGAGAAGCATCCATATAAACCAGAGTGAGAAAGCAGCGAGGAGAATCCAGACGGGGGATTCATCTATATCGTCTAATGTGAAATATAGTGCCGTAGCGGCTGCAACTCCTAACTGGAGGAAGTCGCGGCAACCGGTGATGCGGAAGATGATGGTTTCAGTCAGCCAGTATATTGCGCATGCCAATAAGGAGACTATGAATGCACCGAGCCAGGGATAATAGTAAAACTGGGTCATGAATGCGCCCAGATATCCTAACGGGCCCTGGGAATGGACCGTGTCATGAAAATAGGCTGCGGTGTAAAGGAAGAGTGAATGTTGTTCCTGATAATATATCACGTGGTCCTGCAATGTCAGGAGGGCTATCATATAGCAGACAAACACTGCGACCGCTGTTGCAATTTTTATATAACTATAACGCATCTCGGCAAAAATCTTGATTAATGCAAAGTTAACAAAAATACGGGTATGTTCAACCCACATCCGTGGGTTGTGTGATTGAGAGGGAGACCTCGGTTGCCCCACATTGAAATGTGGGGTTAACTTGGAGTATGACTGCCTCCGGCAGTCCCTGCTGCGTGAGTCTCATACAAATAAAGGTTCCTGCTGTATGGCATTCGCCAGTATCTGTGTGTCAAGCAATGGAAGAGATATGATACTATCCGGCAATCACTGCTGCGTGAGTCTCATACAAATAAAGGTTCCTGCTGTAAGGCATTAGCCAGTATCTGTGTGTCAAGCAATGGAATATATGATACTATCCGGCAGTCCCTGCTGCGTGAGTCTCATACAAATAAAGGTTCCTGCTGTAAGACATTCGCCAGTATCTGTGTGTCAAGTAATGGAAGAGATATGATACTATCCGGCAGTCGATGCTATGTTGATTTGTCCTTTGTCAGTCATAGCTGAGAAGGATAAGGGTGGTATAAGAGACTGCGGTAGCAGTCAAACTTTAAGGTAACCCCGCAATTCATTGCGGGGTAGGAAAGTGCATCATCCCCTCCAACCCACGGATGTGGGTTGAACAAAATAATAAGAGGCGGCTTTGGGGAGCCGCCTCTTGGTATATAAGGGTTGGAAGACTTATCAATCGTAACCCGGGTTTTGGGTGATGTTCGGATTGAGGTCGATTTCATCCTGCGGTATAGGATAAACATAGTTGTTGGCGTTGTAGCGGATAATCTGGTCTGTCACCAAAATAGGTTCACCTACATAGAGGTCGCATACCTGACCGTTGTCTTCAGGAAGTGCATTTGCCGGATCCTCTCTGATAGTAAACTTGTATCCGTACCTGTCGGCATTCAAGACATCCATTGCGATGTTCCAGCGACGTGCATCCCATTGACGATGGTTGCCTTCGAAACAGAATTCAACACGGAATTCGTTGCGGATACGCTGACGGAGGTCATCCTGAGAGGCACAATATGTCGGTGAGCTCGGGTCAGAGTTCTGAAGAGCAGGCATACCTACGCGTGCACGAACACGGTTAACGGCTGCAAATGCTTCGGGATCGAGACCTGAAAGCTCGTTTTTAGCCTCGGCAAACATGAGAAGCACTTCTGTGAAACGCATGTTCGAGCCGGCGATTGAGTGATCCCATCCGTCAGTTTCAGGATAAACGTCAGGGTTAAGCCATTTCTTTGTCTGATATCCGGTCAAAGTAGCGTCGCCGCAAGCATTAGCGTAACCGTAAATAGCTCTTACGCCTGAAGAAGGAAGAGGATATGTATTTACAGTAAGACCATACCATTCCTGACCTGAGAAAATAACATTGGTGGCAAGACGCGGGTCACGGTTCTCCCAAGGTCTGAGAGGATTATAGACAGCAGATTTGTCGATCGGTGCTCCGTAGCAGTCTTCGAAAGCGTCAACAAGGCTTTGAGTCGGGTTTGTACCACCCCAGCCGATTGTCGGATAACATTCGAAACCGATATAATAAGAGCCGTTTTGGCCTGCTATATTTGCACGTGTAAGAAGAGACTCATTGGAATTATTGATATTAAGACCCCAGAACATTGATTCATAATTACCTGTGTAATCAGCTGCTGTTCCTGTGTAGCCTTCATCATACAAATTGAACTGACCTGAATTGATAACTGTCTGAGTCTCATTCACAACCACCTGATATGCACCTGAGATATAGTGGGGGCACTCAGGATTTGCAAAATAGAGGGCTGTTTTAGCTTTGAATGCACGCGCTCCCATTGCACTTACATATCCACTATTTCCTGTTGCATTTGGAAGCATTGAAATTGCATTGTCATAATCACTCATAACCTGATTATAGACAGTTTCCCAGCTTGTACGTGTGATTCCCTCCTGATCTGAAAGGGCAAGCGGCTCAAGAATCAGAGGCACATCACCAAATTGTCTGATAAGATCAGAATAAATGAGTGCACGGAAAAAATATGCAGTACCAAGAGCTGTGTTCAGATCTGTCTGAGAAATATCTGCTTTGGAAGCATTTTCAAGAATCAGGTTACAAGAACGAATATACACATATTCCGTTGACCAGCTGTAATTAGTCGGAATCCATTGGCCGTGCGCCTGTGATGATACGGCCCATTTGATGCCGTGTACAGCATTGTCAGTATAAACGTCTTCATCTGTACCCCAAAAAGCTTCTGGCAGATAGCCATATAGGTCGTTGACTGCTAATTGAACGTCGTTTGCAGTCTGCCACATGGTGGCATCGGATTTTTGATCAAGCGGGGCAAGATCCATGTCGACACATGAACTGGCACCGAGAGCGAGGCCGATAACCGCTAAATAGTTTATATATTTGTTTTTCATTGTGTCAAGTTGTTTAGAAAGTTACACGAAGTCCGATGGTGAGTTTACGCACATTGGTGTTGTAGGCACCACGTCCTTGAGGAACTTCCGGGTCTATATTCTTTTTATAGAGGCCGGAGATTGTAAGGAGGTTTTCACCTGTGAAATAGAGACGGATCTTGTTGATGCCGATCTTTTCAGTAATCTTGGAAGGAATAGAATATCCGAATGTCAAGTTTTTCAGACGTACATAAGAAGCGTCCATACACCAGTAGGAGTTAACGTTTGATACGTCGGGTGAAGAAGCCGAGTTCGTATAAAGTTTCGGATATGTTCCGTTCGGATTTTCCTCTGACCATCTTTCATTATAAGCCCATTTAACCATTGTACCGTTGTTGTAGAATGCCTGAGTAGCTTCACCTGTCAGATACCTTTCATAGTCGAAGGCACCCTGCCACAACATTGAGAGGTCGAAGTCACGGAAGTTTACACCGAGGGTGAGACCACCTGTCCAAGTCGGGTTGAACTTACCCATGATTCCGCGGTCGAGTGAGTTTACAACACCGTCGCCATTCACATCCTTGAAACGGAGGTTACCCGGTCCGGGGTTGTTGAACTGTGAGGGAGCTGCATCAACCTCAGCTTGATTTTTGAACACACCTTCAGCTATGTAGCCATAATAAACACCGATCGGTTGACCCTCAAGGTACCATTGCGGACTTGAACCTGTAGGACCTTCGAGACCTTCAAGAGTTACAATTTCATTATGGTTGTAACCGAAGTTAAGACCGATATTATAACTCCAGTCTTGATTTATCCGGTTGATATGCTGGATATTAACGTCAACACCGGTGTTCTTAACCTTACCTGCATTCTGCGGGGGAGCTGATACACCGAGGACTCCCTGCACGGGAAGTGTCAGCAACATACCGTCAGTATTCTTCTTATAAGCAGCTATTTCAAGATTCAAACGGTTGTTGAAGAAACCTGCCTCGATACCGAACTCAAGGTTGGTAACGGTTGCCCATTTAAGATCCTTGTTAACGTATGCACCTTCATATAGACTACTTACGAATCCCGGGTTAGCACCCATAATTAAGCTTCCGTAGGCATAAGTTGCAACTGTGGGATAATAGGAATCAATTTCCTCGTTACCTGTCTTACCCCAACCTACACGTATTTTAAGTTGATCCAACCAGTTACGTGTGCTTTCCATGAATTTCTCCTGTGAAATACGCCATGCTGCTGATGCTGCAGGGAAATAACCCCAGCGGTTCTCCTTTGCGAAACGTGAAGAAGCGTCAGCACGGAAGTTGAATTCTACCAGATAGCGTGTGTCATAGTCGTAGGTTACACGTGCGAACCATGACTGACGTCCGAGACCGTTACCCCCGTCGCCGTTGGTCATACCATCCTGGCTCAATGAACCCAAAACCTCGTCGAGAGCGTTGTCGCCGCCACCTGTACGGGTCAAGGTTGAATAACGGTAAACATATTTCTGAGATTCGTATCCTAACAATACACCGAGATTATTCTTTTCAGCGATTGTCTTATTGTAGTTTGCTGTGAGCTGATAGGTGTACCAGTCCCAGTCATAAAGATATCTGTAACCTGACCTGGTACCGTTGTCACCGTTGTTGAAACCACCGTCATACTCCAATATCTTGCGGAATCCGTAGCTGTTCTGGTGGTCGTGACGCCATGAGAACAAAGGACGGATAACAAGTCCTTCGATCGGAGTGATGTTCAGATAGAAATTGGTAAACAACTGATCGACTGTAGTCTTTGTGATACCGGTTCTGTTGTCTAATTCGGCAATAGGGTTCTGCATACCACCGGGTGAAAGCCAGTTGCCCTCTGAGTCGTAAGGAGAATAGGTTGCATTCAGACGGTTAACGTGTTGAACAAGACCTGCGTTGTTTGTGTAACCATCTTTTGTGATGCCGCGATAGAACGAAGTCTGCATACCGAAGGTGAGCCATTTCTTGAGCTGTGTCTCGAGGTTCATACGGCCGTTGTAGCGGTTGTAGTAATTCTGGGTTGTCAAACCACCCTGATAGAGATAACCGAGAGATGCCATATAGGTTGTAGTGCCTGAACCACCGTTAACCTGAACGGTGTGAGCTGTTTCGGTGCCATGGCCTTTGAAAGTCTCTTTCCACCAGTTTGTTCCTTCAGGATTGAGCTGTCCGCTGTTGTATTGTTGCAAACGGGCATCTTCGGCAGAAACATCATTGTTAGGATTCTGATTCAATTTAGCCTCACGCATCGCATAGGTGTATTGGTAAGCAGTGACAGGATCCAATTTGGCGATCGGAGTTGCAAAGCTGACAGTACCGTTATAGATGATGGTCGGTGCGGTGTTGAGATGTCCCTTCTTGGTGGTGATAAGGATAACACCGTTTGCTGCCTGCACACCATAGATGGCTGCGGATGCTGCATCCTTCAACACGGATATACTCTCGATATCCTGAACGTCGATGTTGTTCATAGATCCCGGCACACCATCCACAATCACAAGAGGTGAAGCGGAGTTGATGGTGTTGTTACCACGCACTGTGATAGAACCGGTCTGTGATCCGGGAGCACCGGAACTCTGGAGAACGGCAACACCGGGCATCTCACCTGCCATGGCGGCAGATACGGATGCAACCGGACGGTTCTCAAGTTGAGAGGCATCCATTGAAGAAACGGATCCGGTAAGGTTGGCTTTCTTCTGAACACCGTAACCTACAACCACCAATTCATTCAGAATGCTGTTTTCCTCCTGAAGAGTGAAATAGAGGGGCTCTCCGTTAAATTTTTGTGGAACACTTGTGTAACCGACATAAGACACAGTGATGGTGGCTCCTCTTTGAACATTGTTCAAGGCGAAAGCTCCATCCATGTCAGATACGGTAGCATTGTTTGTGCCTTCAACCCTTACGGTTGCACCCACTACGGGTTCACCATCCGGATCGAACACTTTACCGGTACATGTGCCGGTCTGTTGCCTGTTTGTAGTCGCAACTTGCTGTGCGTCAAGGCTATACGCCCCCCCTGTTAGAAGAACGCATGCCAATAGCACTTTTGCTAAATTCCGTTTTGGCATGATTAGATTAATTTAGGTTATTATGGTTAATAATTAAGATCTTACGATCTTTTGTTTATGTTCCCACCAGGAAACGGTGTAAATTTATTAAGATTTGTTATAATCACCAAAAATTATTCAAAAATTTTCCAAAAATTCTCCAAAAATTTTAAAAAAGTTTTAGGAGAACCTATGGAAATTAGGAATTAGTAATTAGGAATTTAGGTGCTGTGAGTTCAACCCATGTCCTTGGGTTGGTTGTAGAGGGAGGGATTTTTGCCCCACATTGAAATGTGGGGTTATCTTGGAGTGTGACTGCCTTCGGCAGTCATAGGTTTTTTACCTTGTTACGTTTTTATGCCTTTACGGCATTTGTAGGAGGGGAGGTTTTCGAACCTCCCAACGG
>JAFLTM010000003.1 GCA_022509225.1 Muribaculaceae bacterium | reverse complement strand
TAGGTAATCGCCCCCTTAACGAAGGCAGCTTTTAGAGGCTGCCTTTTTTTTTGTGTGGTGTCCGGTGACTATGTCAAGCGTTGCCACGTCGATGGTAGTGTGACGATTTCAGACTCAGTATTACGAGTATAAAGATGTCTTAATGGGACCCAAATTTCATTTATCTCCGAGACAGGTTGATTTAGTTTTAAAATTTATAATCAATATTGGAATCTTTAAAGTTCCGGTTAAGGCCGATAATATTATGGATCTCCCAGATCCAAAAGATATAGTGTTTTATGAAATGAGAATGGCAGTAGATGTTTCTTATCTTGTTACAGGAAATAAGAAACATTTTCCCAAAAAAACCATTTGTAGTCACACCAACCGAAATGATGGAAATATTAAGAGAAAAAACGTTAATATAAATTAGTAATCAGTAAACCTAACAGACTTTTTAAGATAGAAACGGACAAGTTAAATTCTACCTCACACGGAACAAGAAAAGCTGTAATTCTTTTAATACAACACAAAAGTAGGAGAGTGCAAAGACAAAAAAAGCAGCCTTGAAGGCTGCTTTCTATAAGTTGATATTTGTTTATTCTTCTTCCATTGGAGGAACAGGAGCACCCATCGGGGGGAATTGCGGGCCGGGACCGGGACCGAAATTCGGATTGGTCATTGCATCCGGTTCATTGATTCCTAGACCTGTCCAATTACCTACGATCTGACGAAGTTGATTGTCACCGATTGTGCGGAGATCAGTCAAATTAATGTTATTGCTGATATTCAGGTAAGTCAACATCGGGTCAAAACTTACGTCAAGCATCTGGAGTTGGTTATTGCTGAGATCAACTCTTTGAAGAATATTCTGATTGCTCAAAGTAACATTTGTCAAGTCGTTCCACTCGAGATTTACGAATCCCAGATTTGGAAGATTTGATACTGAGAATGTTGTGAGATCATTGTAAGGAGCAAAGATGTCGCTCAATGCTGTGCAGTTTGTCAATGCCAAAGCTGTCATGTGGTTGTCGTTGCAAGCCAATGTAAAGAGATTGGGAAGATCCTGAAGATATAGGTTCTGAATCTTGTTGCCCTGCAAGTTAAGGTTCTCAAGTTTAGCAAGACCACTCAGAGTAACACCTGTCAAGTCATTATAGCCTGCATAGAGTGTTTTGAGTGACTGACAATTTGCAACCTCGAGTTGTTCAAGTTGATTGCTCAAAACATTCAGATAAACCAGGTTTACAGCGTTGCTAACATCAAGTGAAACGAGATGGTTGGAAGAAAGATTCAATTTTGTAATGAATGGCACGGCGCCAAGACTGATTTCAGAAATTCTGTTCTTGTTCAAAGTCAGGATTTGAAGTTGATCCACTCCTTGAAGATTTACGTCTGTAATTCTGTTTTTAGAAGCGTTCAGGTTAACAAGAGCCGGAGCATTTACAATTTCAAGACCTGACAATTTGTTGTCGCTCACGTCAACAGTTGTCAGATTTGGAAAATCTGTCAGATTAAGGACACCACCGAGTTCTTTTTTATTCCAGTTAATTTCGGTTACATGTCCGTTTGAAATTGTGATACCGGGCAACATGGCCACATTTCCACCTGAGAAACCGAGAGCCTGTCCGTTAGTGCCGCCATTAGCGGATGGTTGTGCAGCAAAAGCTTGCAAACTTTTAATTTCACTTTTTGACAAATTCTGGCTCCATGCAGAACCTACGATTGCCAAAGCTGCCATTAAAACTACTGATCTTTTCATAACTGTTATTGATGTTTAAAAATTATTCTTATACTAACTAAACGTTTTTTATTGAAATAAGTTTTAGCTAATATCAAGGAATATGGTAAAAATATTAAAAAAAATCTTATTGAAAAAAAAATAATCAGATTCATTCAACCTTTTTTGTGTAAAACGAGTTCAATAATAAAAATTAATTCTATTATATTATGAGTGTGTTTGTTCAAATAATCATCCTTCTTGCAGTGTTGGCCACGATGGTGATGGTTTTGTTGGCGATCAGACAACTCACCAATTTCGAAGGATTTGACGATGCAAGAGAAACAGATTCGTTAAAACACGAGGTTGAAGACAAGAATTCAGTATTGTCTCGGAATAACATTTTCCATACTCTTGTTGAATCTGAGGTGCCAAGAGAGGATGAGTCTATCGAAAATAATAAAGAAGAGAAATTATAATTCGAATTCCAGGCTTCCTTCATTTCGTAAGGAGTGGATAAGGGAACTGTTTTGTGGATTCAGGAGGCTCCTTAACAGGGTCTCCTGTTTTTCACCTATATTGGAATGAAGTATGATTCTGCGGAAATTTAACTTTTCTGTAAGTTGCGCTATCTGTTCATTGTCAGCTCCCGGTCCTACTACAAGGAACACATTCCGGATTTCATTTTCAACTTCATTTAAATCCGGAAAATCAGATGTAAAGGGACAATCAATAGCAAAAATACTATAGGAGGGAGTGATTGCCCGCGACAAAGTCCGGCGAGGAAAGACCAATTTGTCTATCTTTTCATTATTCTCTACAGAAACATTAATGGATGTGAAACTATGATGAAACGTTATTTTAGTAGTCTCTTCATTATATTGAGCATGAACAATCGCCAAGACAGAAAGAATTAAACAACCTGTTGCAGACAAGGCATATGCACGTCTCTTTGTTGATGAATAAAGAAAAAGTGCGATAAAAATGATGCCAGAAACCCATAAAAAAATGATGTGAGGTTCTATATTAAGACTGATTATCCCGCTACCATAGCCCGACAATAGCGAGGAAGCTTTTAAAAAGAGTTCATAACCCTTATCAAGAAATAGAGATAAGAATTTCAGATCGAGGTGGAATGCCAGAAAACCGATATAAAGGATGGCTACGCCTAAATAAAGAGGCAAAAGTGGAAGAAGAATCAAATTCGAAGGGAGGAACAACAAAGGAACCTGTTTGAAATAATACATCACTATAATCCAGGAAACGAAAGTTACAGAGAGGGATACAAGCGATAAATTTACCACTTTGTATAAGCGTGGGTGAGTATGATGCTGTATGGGATTAAGTCGTTCAACAAAGAGTATGATGGCAGCTACACAAAGGAAACTTAATTGAAACCCTATATCGTAGATTGACAGAGGATCAATGAGGATTATTATAAAGGAGGCGGCAAATAGGGCATTGAGAGGAGAGTTTTTTCTTTCAATTGTAATTGCCCATACCACCAAGGTCAACATTATGGCGGCACGAATTGTGGAAAAACTGAAACCGGTGAATGCAACATAAGCCCAGATGACCACAATGGCAAGAATTCTTCTTAGATTATTATGCCCAAACAATGCCAACGGGAACAGAAGAAGCATCATGATAACGAAAATTATTGCCACATGTAACCCGCTTAATGCCAAAACATGTGCAAGACCGGCGTTAGTTATTATTTCTTTATCATGAGGATTCAAAAAAGATTTATCTCCCATCAGAATCGAGATCAGGAAATTTCCCGTATCTTTTTTAATGGACGATTTATCAATCAAGATTTGAGTGTTTTCTTTCAATTTAGCCAGATTGTATTTCCAATGCAGTGACCTACCTATTAATTCAATATTGTCACTTCTTACATTCATATACGCCTCTATCTTTTGACGGTGCATGAATTTTGCATAGTCTGATTCTTTTTCGGTATTGTTTGGAAAAGTTCTTAAAACACCTGTGCATGATATAAGATCGCCATTGCTTAAAGAAACTCCGTCGGTTTTAACCAATACCCTTATATTTCCTGAAGTAATGCTAAAATGTGGGGATGATATTGAATCAACATATAAAATGATCTGATCTCCAGTTGTTTTAGCTTTTATGTTTTCCACTACACCTGTCACTTTGCAATAGTTTTCATTAAAAATATTGTCATTTAGCGAGTTCAGGCGGTTAAGGTTGACATCAAGAACACCAACACCAACAAATAGAGAGAATATCCAGATCCACTGAAATTTGGAGAATGCGAAACTTTTTATAGGATCTTTAGATACTAAATAGAAAGAAAGCCAAACAAGTAGAGAAACACCTATTAAAATATAAGACCATAAAGAACTGCACCCCGTTTCTTCGCAGAGGAGCACTCCTAAAGTGAGTCCCAAGAGTGGATATAGAAAAGTGAGAATCAAGAATTCCAAATATTCCAGGCAGCCTCTGCCTGCCCATAAAGCATTCCCAATCCGTTGACAACAGTAGCCCCCTTCAGTCTTGATTTCTTCATAAACTCAGTCATTTCAGGATTGTAAATTAAATCAAAGCAAATATGATCCGATGTCAAGCTTTCGTAGGGAATGGGAGGAAATCTATTTACGTCAGGGAACATCCCGACCGGCGTTGTATTGACAATAAGCAAGTTATTAGTAATGAGGTCTGGAGAAAGCTCTTCATAAGCTATCTTATTATCACCGGAATTACGTGAAACGAAAGTATAGGGAATGTCTAATTGCTTCAATACGAATGCAATTGCCTTAGACGCACCTCCGGTTCCTAAAATTAGGGCAGATTTAATTTTTTTGTGAAGATGCGGAATCAAAGACTCCCGGAAACCGATTATATCGGTATTAAATCCCTTGGTTAGCACCCTGTTTCCGATTCTTGATATCTTAACAACATTCACAGCTCCTATCTCTTCAGCTTCAGGCGACACCTCGTCAAGCAAGGGAATAATTTCTTGTTTATAGGGAATCGTGACATTAAACCCTTTCAGATCGGGATGAGATCCAATTAAATTAAGTGCTTCATTCACAGAATCTATTGGAAAAAGCTTGTAGGATTCCTCAATATTCTCCTTTTGGAACTTTTCATTAAAATAATTTGCTGAGAAAGAATGTGCCAATGATTTTCCTATAAGTCCGTACATAACAAAGCAACTTAAAATATTCTTTACCAAATTATGACTCTTTCCTCAAGGGGGCGATACATGCTATTCCCTTTTTCAATAGAGAAAGCATCAAAGAATTCATCGATATTCTTAAGAGTGGCGTTAACTCGATTTTTACCTAAGGAATGAGGGTCGGTTTTGGTGCGAAGAATTTTTTCCTCATCACGTATTGATCCGGCCCAAACACCGGCGTATGACAAAAAGAATCTCTGAAGCGGAGAGAATCCATCAATACTTTCCTGATTGTTAATATTATCGATATATGCAGAGAGTGCAACATTGAGTCCGCCCTGATCGGCAATGTTTTCACCTAAAGTGAAGCGACCATTTGCGTTAACCCCCGGAGCTATTTCAATAGAATCGAATTGCTTTACAAGCTTTTCTGTCAAAGATTTAAATTTTTCAGCATCTTCAGGTTGCCACCAGTCGACAAGGTTGCCGTTCTTATCAAACTGACGTCCTTGATCATCGAAACCATGTGTCATTTCATGACCGATCACTACACCTATGGCGCCATAATTCAGGGCTTCATCAGCTTCCGGATCAAAATAAGGGGGTTGAAGAATGGCAGCCGGGAAACAAATCTCGTTGACAATAGGACTATAATAGGCATTAACGGTTTGGGGTGTCATGTGCCATTCAGATTTATCCACCGGTTTATTCACTTTAGAATAATTATCTTTTGTGAACCATTGAGAGGCTTTCTGAACATTCATCAGGAATGATTCCTCCGGATTTATCTGAATTTCTGAATAATCTTTCCATTTATCTGGATAGCCAATTTTAACGGTCATGGCATCCAATTTGTCTAAAGCCCTACATTTGGTTTCTTCCGACATCCAAGTCAGGTTTTGGATATGCTTTCCCAAAGATTTTTTAAGATTGGCGACAAGTTTCAGCATGTTTTCTTTATTTTCCTGCGAGAAATATTTTGCTACATACAACTCTCCGATAGCTTCGCCAAACATTGAATTGAGGATACCCAACACTCTTTTCCATCTTGGCTTCTGTTCTTTTTGACCGCTCATGACTTTGCCATAGAGCTCAAAATTCGCGTCAATGAATTCGTCATTCATCAGTCCTGATGAATTTGTAATGAGATTATAAGCGAGAAAATCCTCAAGTTGCTTGTCAGTGAGTTGCCCTATGTAACTGTTGATAAATTTGATATAATCAACTGAATTGATATTTAATGACTTGATGCCATTGAGTCCAAGTTCTTCAAAATATCTTTCCCAATTTATAAAAGGAAGTGTCTCTTTCAATTCATCAACAGAGAAAATATTGTGACGCAAAGAGGGATCCCTACGCTGCTCTCTGGTCATTTTATGTTCAGCAATCCGGGTTTCAATTTCGATTACGGTTTCCCAGACTCGTTGAGCATCAGTGTCGGAGTATCCTGCAAGACTCATTATTTTTTTTACATATATTTCAAAAGCCTCAAGGATCTTTTTATTTTCTTCATTATCTTCCAGATAATAATCCCTATCCCCCAAAGAGAGGCCGGCCTCACCCAGGTGCAGAATATTTAAATCAGAATTTGCAGGGTCAGGACCTACGCCGGAACTGAAAAAGGCTGAATCAAGACCTGAATGAAGCCATGCAATCAGCGAAGTAAGATCGTGTCCGGATATTTTAGTATTGAGCAATTCCAATACGGGTTCCAAAGGTTTCACACCTTCGGAATTCAAACGATCTGCGTTCATGCCCAAACAGTAGAGATCTTTAATTTTCTGAGATATGGTTCCCGGGATGGAACTCCGGGAATCCTTCGAGATATTCTGAACAAGATCCTTCACTTGATCTCTTGCCTTTTCCCGAAGCAGATCAAAGGTACCGAATGATGAATATTCGTCTGTCAATGGATTATTTCTAATCCATCCGCCGCATGCAAATTCATAAAAGTCGTCGGCAGGGTTTATTAAAGTGTTCAGGTTAGATCTGTCAATCCCTTTTTTTATTTTATTGTCGTCCATATTGTTTTTTTAAGTCTTCCAATTCATTCACTGCATTTTCCCAATCTTCAGTGACAGAATTCAATTTTTCTTTGAGATCTGCATATTCTTTGTAAATCTCCGGATTATCAGATTGTTGTGAGATTGAATCTTCAATAATCTTGATATTATTTTCAATGTCGAGCATCAATTCTTCCTTTGTTGCAATTTTTTTCTCAATTCTCCTTAAATTTCTGTCTTGTTCCTTTTTTATTGCAAAAGGCACATCAGATTTAGGTGCCGTCGCCTTATCGGGAATTGTTTCTGCAATGTGTTCACCATCCTTTTGTTGGATGTTTCTTGTTTTAAGAAATTCCCGGATGCCTCCAATGTTTTCCCTCACGGATCCATTTGCGAATTCATAAACCTTGTTGACGAGTCCTTCTAAGAATTCACGGTCGTGACTTACTACAATTAATGTCCCCGTGAAATTATTCAAGGCATTTTTCAAAACTTCTTTGGTATGTATATCAAGATGATTTGTGGGTTCGTCAAGAATCAAAAAATTGACAGGTTCCAAAAGTAGCTTCGCCAACGCAAGACGGGTTTTCTCACCTCCCGATAAAACAGAGACTTTCTTGTCGATATCTTCTCCCCTGAAAAGGAAGGTTGCGAGTAAATCTTTCAGCCGTGTTCTGATTTCTCCGGATGCAATATCATCCAAAGTCTGGAAAACTGTTTTAGATTGATCTAATTTTTGAGCTTGGTTTTGAGCGAAATATCCGATCTTGACATTATGTCCCAACTTAAGACTGCCATTATATTCGGTTTCACCCATTATACATTTCACCATTGTGGTTTTCCCTTCACCATTGCTTCCTACCAAGGCAATTTTTTCGCCGCGACGTAATGTGAGGGCGGCATTTGAAAAGACATTATGGTCACCATAACTTTTTGACAGAGAATCAATAATCAAGGGGAAATCTCCGGATCTTTCAGCAGGTGGGAAATTGAACTTAACATGATGATTGTCTATCTCATCAATCTCTATAGGGATTATTTTTTCAAGTTGTTTTATTCGGCTCTGCACTTGAACTGCCTTGGTTGCCTTATACCTGAATCTTTCAATAAAATCTTTGGTTTCGTTGATATATTTTTGCTGGTTCAAGTAGGCTTTTGTCTGTTGTTCTATTCTTTCTAAACGAAGGTTGATAAAAGGAGTATAGCTTACCTTGTAATCATAAATTTTACCGCACGAAATTTCAATTGTTCTATTAGTAACGTTATCAAGAAATGCTTTATCGTGGCTCACGAGCAAAACAGCGGAGGCTTTGTTTATGAGGAACTGCTCCAGCCACTGAATAGAATTGATATCAAGATGGTTGGTAGGTTCGTCAAGTAATAGAAGATCAGGTTTTTGTAATAGTATTTTTGCTAATTCCACCCTCATTCTCCAACCACCTGAAAATTCTGAAGTATGGCGATTGAAATCAGATGGTTTGAAGCCCAGTCCTATGAGAGTTTTCTCTACGTCGCCTTCCATGTTTGCCTCAAATCTGTTGTTGAGCGTTTGTGTGAGCTCGTCGATTTTTTCTATGAGAGAAAGATAGGAGTCGCTATGATAATCAGTCCTGTTGACAAGTTCCTCCTGCATTTGGGTTATTTTTCGTTCAAGCTCGATTCTTTCGGAGAACGCTTTTTTAGCCTCTTCAATCAGGGTGCTGTCGTCTACAAACGGCATTTCTTGCGGGAGGTAGCCGATTTTAAAGTCGTTGGGTAAAGAAACGGTTCCTGCCGTTGGCAGCTGCAGGCCGGCAATTATTTTTAATAAAGTTGATTTCCCCGCTCCATTTTTGCCAACCAGTGCAAGTTTCTCCTTAACATTGATAGTCAGGGAAATGTCATTGAATAATGGTTTTGAAGCAAATTCGACAGATAGGTTGTTAACAGCTACCATCCGACATGCATTATTTATTTACTTCAAAATTAATAATAAAATGGGGTTATTCAAAACAGAAAAAAGGTAATGATTGTTTAGAATATAGTACTAAAATAACATCAGATGTCAACAATAACTAAAGAGATGGCCCTTGAATATCACGAGGAGGGCAAACCGGGAAAAATAGAGATAGTTCCAACCAAGCCATATTCCTCACAACGAGATCTTGCACTTGCATATTCACCGGGAGTGGCATATCCATGTCTTGAGATAGAAAAAGATCCTGAGGATGCCTATCGCTATACGAATAAGGGAAATCTGGTGGGAGTTGTTAGTAATGGAACGGCAGTTTTAGGTCTGGGTAATATAGGCGCACTTGCCGGCAAACCGGTTATGGAGGGAAAAGCCTTGTTGTTCAAGATTTTTGCAGGTCTTGATGCCTATGATATAGAGATAAACGAACAGGATCCGGAGAAAATAATTGAGATAGTCAAATCAATCTCTCCAACCTTCGGTGGTATAAATCTTGAAGATATAAAGGCTCCTGAATGTTTCAAGATTGAAGAAAGACTGAAGAGAGAATGTGAAATCCCTATCATGCATGATGACCAACATGGCACAGCCATTATTTCAGGTGCAGGACTTATAAATGCCTTAATGATACAAAAAAAGAAAATAGAAGATATAAAATTGGTGGTGAATGGAGCGGGCGCAGCCGCGATAAGTTGCACTAAGCTTTATGTATCGTTGGGGGTTAAACCGGAAAATGTGGTTATGTGTGACTCTAAAGGGGTTGTAAGAAAAGATAGGGCTGATCTTAACAGTCAGAAGACTATCTTTGCCACAACGCGTGACATTCATACCTTGGAGGAGGCAATGAAAGATGCCGATGTGTTTTTAGGTTTGAGCGTGGCTGGGGTAGTCACCAAAGAGATGGTTCAATCCATGGCACCACGTCCCATAGTATTCGCACTTGCAAATCCTGAGCCTGAGATAACTTACGAAGATGCCATTGAATCAAGACCGGATGTGATAGTGGCTACAGGAAGAAGTGATTATCCTAACCAGATAAACAATGTGATAGGCTTTCCGTATATATTTCGAGGTGCATTGGATTGTGGCGCGACCGGTATAAACGAAGAGATGAAAATTGCTGCAGTCTATGCCATAGCAGATCTGGCTCGGCTTCCGGTTCCGGCTGTGGTGGATGAGGCGTATGGGAGAAACAATATAAAATTCGGTCGGGATTATATACTTCCCAAGCCTTTGGATCCAAGACTGTTGACCTCTGTTGCACCGGCAGTTGCCGAGGCTGCAGCCAAGACCGGGATAGCAAAACGACCCATCAAGGATTGGGAGGCATATCAGATCAGACTACGAAAATTAATGGGAGATGACGGCAAGATGATGCGTAGGCTTGCCGACCTTGCAAAAGAGGATTGCAAGCGAGTTGTGATATGTGAAGGTAATATGGACAACATGCTCAGGGCCGCCACACGACTTGCACACGACGGAGTTTGTGTCCCGATAGTGCTTGGCAATGAAGAGATGATTGAAAAACGTGCCACAAGGCTCGGATTGGAAATGTCGGGTGTTACAATTATAAATCCTCGTCATGACCGGGAAGAGGGGACAAGAGAGAGGTATGCCAGGATATTGGCAAAGAAAAAATCGAGAGACGGTTTCACATTTGACCTTGCTTTGGAAAAAATGTACGACAGATCTTACTTCGGCATGATGATGGTAGAGTCGGGTGATGCCGATGCATGTCTTGTGGCAACCTATTCAGCCGGAGAAAATATAGCAGAAGACCTTGCATCAGTGATTGGAATTCAAGAGGGATTTGATCATTTTGCGACAATGCATATTCTCAATACTAGAAAAGGTACGTACTTTATAGCAGACACTGCGGTGAATCCGGATGCCGACAGCTCTGCTTTGGTTGATATAGCTAGATTAAGCGACCAGGCAGTTAGATTTTTTGCAGTGGAACCTGTCATGGCCATGCTGTCATACAGTAACTTCGGTTCTTCAAAGAAGAAAGAGGCCACCACCGTCTCGAATGCGGTTGCGACACTTCATGAAAAATATCCGGAAATCATGGTTGACGGTGAAATGCAGGTTGATTTTGCATTAAGCACCAGAAGAAGGGATGAAAGATATCCGTTTAATAAACTGAAAGGACAAAAAGTTAATACCCTGATCTTCCCTAATCTTACTGCAGCCAACACCACCGGCAAAATTCTATTGAGCATGGGGATTGGTTCTATTATCGGGCCCATTCAGATAGGACTGAAGAAACCGGTTTACTTCATCAATGGAAATGCTAAAGAGAGTGAGATCTACGATATTGTAACCATTGCATCTGTTGAGGCAAGTGTTAAATAAAAAATAACTGATATCATACTTCGTAAAAAATCATAAACAGGGTATAAGTTTTTTATGTAGATTTGTATTAAATTAACGACTATGATATCTTCAATGACAGGATATGGCAAAGTGACTGTTGCCAATGACAAAAAGCAATTCACAATCGAGATAAAATCGATTAACAGCAAGCAACTTGATCTTATTATAAGAATGCCGTCAATTTTCCGAGATCAGGAAAATAATTTGAGGAACCGGCTATCTTCAGCTATTGAAAGAGGAAAAGTTGATTTCACAGTTTCAGTTGTAAATATCGAGGGTGGCAGTGATTTTATCATTAATACCGGAGTTCTTCAAAATTATAAAAATCAGTTGACGGATATAATTCAGGAACTCAGGCTGGAAGCACCGAAAGACTGGTTGCCAATACTCTTAAGATTGCCGGATGTCATGTCGACCAGTGATAAGGATGCAACCTCTGAAGAAAAAATTATATTGGAAAATGCATGCAGTCAAGCATTGGAAAACTTTAATATCTCAAGATTGAAGGAAGGCAGGAAGCTATATGAATTCTTTTTTAATAAAACCGAAAGGATAAGATTCCTCCTTCAGGAGATAGAGAAGTATGAATCGGCCAGAATTCCCAAGATCAGGGAAAAGCTTGAATCCCAACTTCAGAAGTTAACCGGAGTGGAATATGACAAAGGGAGACTTGAACAAGAGCTGATCTATTATATTGAGAAACTTGATGTCACAGAAGAAAAAGTCCGGTTGAAAAGCCATATCGACTATTTCGAAGAGACACTTGGAGAACCCGATTCCAGCGAAGTGAGCGGAAAGGGGAAAAAATTAGGTTTCATTTCACAAGAAATGGGCAGAGAGATCAATACTTTGGGATCAAAGGCCAACGATGCCGACATGCAGAAGATAGTTGTGATGATGAAGGATGAACTCGAGCAGATAAAGGAACAAATATATAATGTGCTTTAATCGGATATGGAGGGCAAGATAATTATTCTTTCAGCGCCATCAGGAAGCGGGAAATCAACTATTATTAATCGGTTGATTCAAGATAAATCCTTGAATCTGGGGTTTTCCATATCGGCGACGAGCCGGGCACCAAGAGGAGAAGAAGAACATGGCAAACACTACTTTTTTTTAAGTCCTGAAGAATTTTACGATAAAGTTCGTAAGGGAGAGTTCGTGGAATGGGAAGAGGTGTATCCGGGACTTTGTTACGGCACATTGGAATCGGAAGTTGAAAGGACGGTGAAATCCGGAAAAAATCTTGTCATGGATGTTGATGTGAAAGGCGCTCTCAATATCAAAAAAAGATATGGTGAAAAGGCAAAGACAATTTTTATAATGCCACCGGATACAAAAACATTAGAAACGAGGTTGAAAGCAAGAGGCACCGACAGCCCGGAAACCATAATCAAGAGATTGAAAAAAGCTGAATTTGAGATCTCATATTCCTCGGAATTTGAATCGGTTGTTATTAATGACAATTTAGACAATGCAGTTGAAGAGGTGCGGAATGAAATAAAAAAATTCCTTCAGAAATAATAATGAAAATAGGGATATACGGAGGGAGTTTTGATCCGATTCATACAGGACATTCTATATTGGCAAATTTTGTGGCACAATGTGGAATTGTAGATGAAGTTTGGATAACGGTGAGCAGAAAAAACCCGATGAAAAGTCATCAGGTCTATGCCTCCGACACAGACAGATTGAAGATGGCAGAGTCTGTGGCATCAGAATGTAACAATGTGAAGGTCTGTGACATAGAGATGAGTATGCCTGTTCCCTCTTTTACCTATGATACTCTAAAGAAACTCAGGGGATTATATCCTGATAATGAATTCAAGATAATAATCGGTAGCGACAGCTTGCTCGGATTTGAACAATGGAGAAATGCAAACAAAATCAGAAGTGAATTCGGAGTTATAGTTTATCCCCGACCCGGTTATCCGCTACCTGCTGAAGAACCTGAAGGAATGATTTTTTTATGTGGGGCTCCCGAATTCGGGGTATCATCGTCTTTGGTGCGGGAATATATAAGGGATGGATGGAATGTTAGTTATTTTGTTCCGGTGTCGGTGGCAAACTATATAGCGGTCAAAAATTTATATAAGGAATAACGGGTAACATATCAAACTATAAAATTATGAATTCTAATGATAATCAACAGCAAAGATTATTGGAGATTGTGAGTTTATCTAAGTCTTATTGTGAATTGTGTGAAACCGCCACTGAATATGGCAAAGAAGAATTCATTGATAGAGTTTTAGATCTTTTACCAAGAATTTATTGGAATTTTTTTGATGTTGAACCTGCCGGAATAAGCCTTGAGGATTTCGGTTATTTCAGTTCTTACGTTGATCAGGTTATGTATGACGATGTCAGGAATAGGGTTTTAACGGTTATTGGTGCAGATGACATTTATCTCGAGACCTTTGAGGAAGACATGAAATATAGTGATACTCCAATTAGTGCATCAATTTCAGAGGGGATGGCTGATATGTATCAACCTCTATTTGATTTTGTGCAGATTGTTCATGACTCTGAGGGTTCACAGATGCAAGAAGCTTTCATACATTGCAAGGAAGAGTTTGGTAATTATTGGAGTCAAGTGTTATGCAATTTGATGAAAGCATTCAATAATTTGAAGTTCGGAAATAATTTAAATGACGATATATGATTGAAAGACTTTTTGAATGGCTTGATAAATCCACTTGTAATTTTCTGGCTGTTGAAACGATAACGGAAGAACTGAAAAAGAATAATTTCATCGAGCTACGCCAAAATGACAATTGGACAATTAAACCCGGTGGAAAATATTTCATGGTTAAAAACGGAAGTGCCGTTTTTGCCTTTACAATAGGTGCCGGACGGAAATGTTTTAAAGATGGAGTCAGAATAATAGCGGCACATTCCGACAGTCCTTGTTTTAAGATAAAACCTAATCCGGAGATTTATGGCGACGGGGGAGTTGTGTCGTTGAATGTGGAGAAGTATGGGGGAGGAATCATGTATTCATGGTTCGACCGACCTCTTTCAATGTCGGGAAGACTGACATTGAGGGGGAAAGATGCCATGCATCCGGAAAATATTATTTTTGATTTGAAAAGGCCGGTGGCTACCATTCCCCACTTAGCGATTCATTTTAACAGAGAAGTGAACGATGGAAACAAATTGTCGGTTCAAAAAGATATGAAGCCGGTGATAGGTTATTTCAGCGATGACGAGATACGGAGGGCAAAGGCAAATAAAGGAATACTTTTGAATATTTTAGCAAAAGACAACGGAGTGGCTGTAGATGATATATTGAATTATGAAATAAGTCTTTATCCCTGTTTTAAAGCCCAAAGAACGGGCATATTGGGAGAGTATTTTCAATCTGGCCGGATAGATGATCTTTCCATGGCATTTGCCGGATTGGAGGCACTCCTTTCAGTGAAAGATGAATCCGCAGAACATCTAAGGATGCTTGCAGTTTTTGATAACGAAGAAACCGGGTCAGGCACAAAACAAGGGGCTGCCTCGCCTGTGCTCAGAGACTTGTTGCGAAGAATAAATGAATGTCTGGGTGGTTCAAATGAAGATTTTTATGTCGGGATTGCCAATTCTTTCATGATATCGGCAGATGACGCACACGCATGGAATCCGAATTACAATGAAAAATATGATCCTACGAATCATCCGGTAATAGGAGGAGGACCGGTTATAAAAATTAATTCCAATTGCAAATACATGACCGACTCTGTGGGGGCTTCAATATTCAAAACGTTATGTGAGAATAGCGGGGTAAGATGCCAGATGTTTGTGAATCATTCTGATGTGGCGGGAGGCTCAACCTTGGGAAACATCCTTACATCTCAACTTGATTTAAAAGGAGTTGATGTCGGAGCAGCAATATGGGCTATGCATTCGGCTGTAGAGACTGCCGGCGTGTCAGATCATGAAGATATGGTGAAAGTGTTCACAACTTTTTGGAAACAGGAAGATTGAAGCGACGGCAAAAGGATTTGCCGCCACGGGTAAAATTAAATAACTTTGCAATATTAAAAGAAATTAAAAACATCAAATAATGAATTTAGAGTTTAATAAACTTGACAATGTCAATGCGGAGTTAATAATAACTCTTGAAGAAAAAGATTATTCCGACAAGGTTAAGAAACAGTTAAAGGAGATAGGCAAGAACAGGCCGGAGCCTGGATTCAGAGCAGGACATGTGCCTATGGGATTGCTTGAAAAGAAATATGGCGCAGCCGTGAAATATGATATAGTCAATCGTGAGATAAGCGATGCATTATATGATTATATCAAACAAAACAATATAAGGGTATTGGGTCAGCCGATTGCAGATAAAGACAATATCTTTAAGGATGGAGATAAAGACTTCACTTTCAAATTCAAGGTGGGTTTGGCTCCGGATATAAATGACCATATTGGAAAAGATATGAAAGTGCCTTATTATACAATAAAGGTGACAGACGATATGGTTGCAAAGGAGATTGAGTCATTACGCAAACGTTTCGGCGTGCAAGGCCCGGGCGAGGAGACTGAACCTGACGCAGTTATCAAAGGTGTGATAAGCGAATTGAATCCCGACGGAAGCGTGAAGGAGGATGGCATAGTTGTGGATAACGGGATACTTGCTCCAATCCATTTCACTGATGAAGAACAAAAGAAATTGTTTGAAGGAAAACATCCCGGAGACATAGTCACCTTCAATCCTGCAGCCACCTGCAACAGCAATGTGACAGAGATGTCTTCGATGCTTAATATTGATAAGAATGATGTTGACAATCACAAAGGAGACTTCAATTTCGAGATAAAAGAGATCATAGTTTTGAAACCGGCAGAATTGAATCAGGAATTCTTTGATAATGCAGTTGGTAAAGACAAGGCGTATAATGAAGAAGAGCTGAAGGCCGCCGTTGCTGAGTTAATCAAGAGTCAGCTATCGGCAGATTCTGACTACAGGTTCACCATAGATGCAAGAAACACAGTTCAGAAAGCTGTAGGCGAGCTTGAACTTCCTGAAGAGGTGTTGAAACATTTCTTGATTTCCCAGAACGAAGGTCTCTCAGAGGAGAATATTGATGAGGAATACAAGAAAATCAAGCCACAATTGGAGTGGGATCTGATAAAAGAAGAGATAACCGACCGATTTAAAATCGAGGTGAATGAAGAAGATTTGATGAATGAGGCACGTGCTGCAGTTTATCGTCAGTTAAGCCAATATGGCCCGCAATCTCTTTCAGAGGGTATTCTCGATTATTATGCCAAAGAAGTGATGAAAGATCCAAAGAATCGTGAATCCTTTGAAAGGAATGCCTTAAACCGCAATGTTTTCAAAGTGATCAAAGAAAATGTGACCTTGGATAACAAGGAAGTTGAAATGGACCAATTCACAAAATTATTTGCCACAGCTTGATGATTTAACCATCTAAACAATAAGGGAGTGATAAAAAAATGCAGTTTTATCACCCCCTTTATTATTTTGGCATAATTTTTGTTGATTATCAAAAAAATAAATTTTATTATGCATAAAGATTTCAGAAATTTTGCGGTAAACCATATAGGTTTGAATTCCAATACACTTGATGGATATATTAGACATATAGACAAATCAAACCCTAATGTGTCGATGATAACACCGTCGGCAGATTATATGAATCCATATATTCTTGAAGAGCGTCAGCTAAATGTCACCCAGATGGACGTATTCTCAAGATTGATGATGGACAGAATAATATTTTTAGGTACACAAGTCACCGATACCTCTGCCAATATCATCCAGGCACAGCTTCTATATCTTGACTCGATTGATCCGGAAAAGGATATTTCCATTTATATTAATTCTCCGGGCGGTTCCGTTTATGCAGGTTTGGGAATTTATGACACAATGCAATATGTGTCGAGCAATGTGTCGACAATATGCACAGGAATGGCGGCTTCCATGGCAGCGGTGCTTCTTGTTGCCGGAGAGAAAGGGAAAAGATATGCATTGCCTCACTCACGAGTAATGATTCACCAACCTATGGGAGGGATTCAAGGTCAGGCATCAGATATTGAAATCACTGCGAGAGAGATTCTAAAGTTGAAAGAGGAATTATATAGAATTATCTCGGATCATTCGGGCCAACCCTTTAAAAAGGTTGAAAAAGATTCCGACCGTGATTATTGGATGATTGCCAAAGAGGCATTGGACTACGGAATGATCGACAGGATATTGGTGAATCCCAGGCATAAAAACGACTAAAGATGAGTAATATCAGGACGGGTTTGACATGTTCCATGTGTGGTGCCCATGAAACCACCCGGCAACCCGTGGTGAAAATATTCGAAGGCCTGAATTTATGCACTGAATGCATAGACTATATTAATAAGGCTAAAGATACCCAGCTTAAAAAGAAAGGAACAAAAAACGAGGATTCCGAAAAGTCAGGTGAGAAAATTCCGGCACCACGCGAGATAAAAGCATTTTTGGATCAATATGTCATCGGACAGGAAGATGCAAAAAAATATTTGTCGGTAGCAGTGTATAACCATTATAAAAGGATCAATCAAAAGGATACTGAAGATGTTGACATAGAGAAATCCAATATTATAATGGTAGGGCCAACCGGTACAGGGAAAACACTTCTTGCTAAATCAATCGCAAAACTTCTGGATGTCCCCTTCACCATAGTGGATGCCACGGTTCTTACTGAGGCAGGCTATGTCGGAGAAGATATAGAATCCTTGTTGACAAGGCTGTTGCAAGCATGTGATTACAATGTAGAGAAGGCTGAAAAGGGGATTGTCTTTATAGATTAGATTGACAAGATAGCAAGAAAATCCGACAATCCTTCAATAACAAGAGATGTAAGTGGCGAGGGAGTGCAACAAGGCTTGCTTAAATTGCTTGAAGGCTCTGTGGTGCTTGTGCCACCTAACGGCGGCAGGAAACATCCGGAACAAAAAATGATTGCAGTTGACACTAAGAATATTCTGTTTATATGCGGAGGTGCTTTTGATGGGATAGAAAGGAAAATAGCCTCGCGCTTGAATACTCATGTGGTAGGTTACGGTCATGACATTGAAGGAAGAAAAAAGAAAAGGGAAAACCTGATCAAATATGTGCTTCCTATGGATTTGAAATCATTCGGTCTAATACCGGAGATAATAGGCAGATTGCCTATCCTTACAAGTCTTGATCCGTTAGACAGGGAAGCATTACGAAGGATCTTAACTGAACCTAAGAATGCCATCACCCGACAATACAGGAAACTGTTTGAGATGGACGGTGTGAAATTAAAATTCACCGAAGATGCACTTGATTTGATTGTTGACAAGGCTATAGAATACAAATTAGGTGCAAGGGGACTCCGATCAATCGTGGAAACAGTGATGATGGATGCAATGTTTGAAATCCCAACACAAACCCGGAAAGAATTTGTGGTTGACAAATCTTATGTTCAAGATCAATTGGAGAAGGCTCATTTTGAAAAGACGGCAATATCTGAATAATTCAACCAGACATCTTTTTTAGAAAATTCACTATCCTGAGGATAGTGAATTTTTTTTGTATAGCACTAATTTAAAAACTTTAAGAATGGAAGATATAGGAAATATCAGAAAAATTTATAACTTTGTAGTAAACTCCTAACTCCGGATGTTAGAAAACGATAAACTTAAGGAAGCGCTAAAAAGAAATTTCGGATTCGATACTTTCAAGGGTAATCAATTGGAAATCATAAAAAGCTTGATGGCTGGTGATGATGTTTTTGTTTTGATGCCTACAGGAGGGGGGAAATCCTTATGTTATCAATTGCCGGCATTATTGAGCGAAGGCACCGCCATTGTTATCTCCCCATTGATAGCCTTGATGAAAAACCAGGTGGACACAATGCGGCATTACGGAGAAGATGACGGGGTAGCCCATTTTCTAAATTCTTCTCTTTCAAAATCTATGACCGACAAAGTTAAGAAGGATGTGAAGTCGGGAGAGACAAAGCTTCTATATGTAGCACCGGAGACCTTTACCAAGGAAGAGAACATGGAGTTTATAAAAAAAATAAATATTTCATTCTTTGCTGTTGACGAAGCTCACTGCATATCAGAATGGGGCCATGATTTCCGACCGGAATATCGCAAAATCCGAACCATTATCAATGCCGTAGGGAACCGACCGGTTATTGCTTTGACAGCCACAGCCACCCCGAAAGTTCAACATGATATCCAGAAAAATCTGGGTATGCTGAATGCCAAAATATATAAGTCAAGTTTCAACCGTCCCAATCTATATTATGAAGTTAGACCGAAAAACAAAGATATAGACAGGGATATAATCAAATTTATCAAGAACAATCCTTCAAAATCCGGAATAATCTATTGTTTGAGCAGAAAAAAAGTTGAAGAACTTACAGAGACGTTGCGTATAAATGAAATTGATGTTCTTCCATACCATGCCGGACTTGACTCGGCAACAAGGTCAGCTAATCAGGATGCCTTTCTACAAGAGAAAGTCCAGGTAATTGTGGCTACCATAGCATTCGGCATGGGTATTGATAAACCGGATGTAAGGTTTGTGATACATTATGATATTCCGAAAAGTCTTGAGGGTTATTATCAGGAAACGGGAAGAGCAGGAAGAGATGGAGGTGAGGGTAGATGTATTGCCTTTTATTCTAATAAGGATCTCCAGAAACTTGACAAATTGATGCAGACTAAATCCACGGTTGAACAAGAGATTGGCAAACATTTGCTTGCAGAAACCGCGGCTTATGCTGAGTCGAGTTTGTGTCGAAGGAGAATATTGCTTCATTATTTTGGAGAGACAAGGTGCGATAATGAATGTGGGAACTGTGATAACTGTGTTTCACCCAGGGAAACAATTGAGGTTGGAGATGAATTATGTTCGGCAATTGAGGCCAGGTTATCGATCAAAAGAAAAATTACTCCGGAATACCTCGCAAATATTCTTATCGGGCGACCGACTGATGAGGTGAAATCTTATGGTCATGATTCCTTGGAGCTGTTTGGCATTCTGAAAGACAGGGACGAAAAATTCACATTGAGCCTAATACGACAGGCTTGTGTGGAGGGCTATTTTGAAAAAGATATAGAGAACTATGGTTTTATAAATGTATCGGAAAAAGGTAAAAGTTTTCTTGATTCCGGGGATAGTTTCAGAATTGTTGAAGACCGAGAGTTCATTGAAACTGAAATCGAAATAATGCCAAAGGCCGGGAGCGGCGCAATGGATCCTATGCTTTTTGCAATGTTGAAGGATTTGAGGAAAGATATAGCAAGGAAACTGAATCTGCCTCCATACGTGATATTCCAAGAGACATCACTGGAGTGTATGTCTACATCATATCCTGTGACATTGCAGGAACTCGCAGCTATCCCTGGCGTGGGTGAGGGGAAGGCTAAGCGTTATGGAGAACCGTTTATAAATTTGATTTGCAAGCATGTAGAGGAGAATGAAATAGAGCGTCCGGAAGACATGCGAGTCAGATCTGTTGCAAACAAAAGTAAACTAAAAGTTGCCCTTATTCATTGCATTGACAGAAAAATAGATCTTCAGGAAGTCGCCGACAGTAAAGGGCTTGATTTCGGGGAGTTGTTGGATGAATTGGAGGCGATTGTGGAGGCCGGAACCAAGATAAATATTGATTATTTTATAGAGGAAATGATGGATCAAGATCATCTTGAAGAAATCATGGAGGTGTTGAAAGATTTTGAGGAAGATGATATTGATGACGTAATAGAAGAGTTGGGTGAAGATTATACGGAAGATGAGGTAAGACTTGTCAGGGTTAAATTTTTATCAGAAATGGGTATTTGATTTATTCATGATTTCGACAAAGCATAGTTATAATTTCCTGATGATCATTTTTCATACATTTATATTGATCTGGTGTGCTATATCATGCGGGAAGCATGAGCCGGTTAACGAGAATTACCTTGTCAGGGTCGGGGAAAAGATGTTGACTGAAGATGAAATAATCAATAAGATACCACAAGGTCTTCAGCCTGCAGATAGTTGTGAGATGTTTAATGCCCTAACTGATGAATGGATCAAGGATGAGTTGCTCGCAGACTTTGCAGAAGAAAGGCTTTACGACATCAAGGATATAGAAAGGAAAGTGGCTGCTTATCGCAATAAACTCATTATTCAGGAGTATTTAATGAAAATGCGAGAGAGCCGTCTGATAAAGACTGATGAAAAGGAGGTGAAAACTTATTATGACAGTCATAAAGAAGAACTGGTTACAGAGGTGCCTTTGGTGAAGGGAATATTTCTCAAGATAGATGCGAATGTTTCAAGAGAAGATGAGATAAAAAGATTAATGACTTCTCAAGATGAGGCAGATATTGATAATCTTGAAAAGGAATGGATGGACAAAGCATTGGAATATGAATATTTTAAAGACAGATGGATAGATTGGGAGACCATTTCAGGAATGATACCATATAGATTTGGAGATCCGGATTTATTTCTTGAAAACAATCGATATTTTGAAATAAATTATGGAGATTGTGCATACTATCTCTCTATATCTGATTATCTTCCATCCGGAAGTAGCCAGCCTTATGAATACGCATCTTTATGGATAGCCAATATTTTACATCAAGACAACCTCAATGCCTATGAGAAAACATTGGTGGAGTCTTTACTCAAGAAGGCCATTAAAGAAAAAAAACTTGAATATTTAAATTATAATCCCCTAAACAGACAAGCTCTACTATAGATATTAACACTCAAGATAATGAAAATAAGAAATTTAAGATATATAATTATATCAGCAGGCATTTCTCTGATGATTGTGCCAGTGTCAAGCCAGAATGATAATAAAAATGTTGTCGATGAGGTGGCTTGGGTGGTTGGTGACGAAGCAATATTCAAATCGGATATTGAATCGCAGTACCAGCAACTACGTTCAGAGGGTGTGACCATACCGGGAGATCCTTATTGCTTTATACCGGAACAACTTGCAGTGGAAAAATTATATCTGCATCAAGCAAAAATCGACACGATAGAGGTGCCGGAATCAAGTGTTCGATCAGCTGTTGACCAAAGAATAAATTATTTCATCAGTCAACTTGGATCAAAAGAGAAAGTGGAGGAATTTTTTCATAAGTCACTACCGGTACTTAGGGAGAATCTTGTGGAAATGATGAGAAATAATTCGATAGTTGGTCAGGTGCAAAGAAGTCTGACGGAAGATGTGACCGCAACACCAAATGAGGTTAGGAAATATTTTGATTCATTACCGGCAGACAGTGTTCCCTATGTGCCGATGCAGGTAGAAGTTCAGTTGATTACCTTGAATCCGAATATTCCTCGGCAAGAGATAGAGGATGTCAAGGCAAGACTACGGGAATATTCAGAAAGAGTGAACAAGGGGGAGGCTGATTTTTCAACTTTGGCTATTATGTATAGTGAGGATGGAAGTGCGATGCAGGGAGGTGAACTTGGCTACAACGGACGGGCAGCCTGGGTGCCGGAATTTGCAAATGTGGCATTTAATCTAAGTGATCCCAAGAAGGTGTCGAGAATTGTAGAAACAGAATATGGTTTTCACATTTTGCAGTTAATAGGTAAAAGAGGAGACCAGGTTAATGTGCGTCATATACTTCTGACTCCAAAAGTTAGTCAAAAGGATCTTAACGATGCAACCAACAGGCTTGATTCAATAAGAAAAGAGATTGTTGGAGGTGCATTCACATTTGAAGAGGGAGCGAGCTTTCTTTCACAAGATAAAGACACAAGAAACAATAAAGGGGTGATGACCAATAATAATGAATACTCCAATCTATATAGGAGCAGTAAGTTTGAAATGCAGGATCTTCCTCCCGAGATATCAAAAAAGATTGAGAATATGGAACCGGGAGATTTAAGCGAAGCTTTCATAATGAAAAACTCGAGCCATAAAGATGTTGCAGCCATTGTCAAATTAAAAGAAAGAATCCCCGGCCACAGAGCCAATCTTGCAGACGACTATAATCTATTAAAAAAGATGTATGAAAATCATAAGAAAGAAGAGGTTCTGAAAGAATGGCTCGAAAATAAAATCAAAGATACTTATGTAAGGATTGAACCGGGATGGCAGAATTGTGAATTCCGCTATGAAGGCTGGGTCAAGGAAAATTAGTAGATGAAAAGGGGAAATTTTCTAAGTGGAGGAAAATTCATAACATCGGCAGTTGTCCTGATAGTATTTTTTCTCTCTTTCGATACATTTCTTAAGGGATATTCTCAAACCCGTAGGAGGAATGAAATAAAAGAGGAAACCACTTTTAAAAGGCCTGCGCCAAGTCGTCCTATAAAACCAGAAGTGCCAGGAGTTAATCGGTATCAGGAAGATAAAGTCTTTTTGGAATATGCCGACAGTCTGTACAAAACAAAGAGCAATGACACTATAGAACGTCAAATCTTGAAAGGAAGTGTTAAGTTCCGTCAAGCAGGTTTATGGATGTTTTGTGACTCTGCCTATTATTATCCTGAAATAAATTCTCTGGATGCATTCAGTAATGTAAGGATGGAGCAGGGTGACACTTTATTTGTGTATGCCGATAAGTTATTTTATAACGGGGATGAACATCTCGCACGCTTAAAAAACGGACCCACAGAAAAGAAAGTCAGACTGATAAATAACGATGTCACCTTGACAACAGACAGTCTTGATTATGATATGTCTGCCGATTTGGGTTGGTATACAAAATGGGGTACAATCGAAGATGCGGTCAATACGCTTACATCACTTTATGGAGAATATTCCCCCGCAACTAAAAAAGCAGAATTTTATAAGGACGTCGTGCTTGTGAACCACAAAGACGGGTTTACAATGTTGACCGACACGCTGCATTATAACACCGAAACCCATATAGCCGAGATTGACAGCCCAACAGAAATTCAAAGCGAGAATGACACTATTCTTACAACTTATGCCACATATTTCACCGACAGTGGGGATGCCGAACTTCTGGCTAGATCCACAATTCTACATAAAGATTCCACCGGTAATGTTACAACATTGGAAGGTGACAGCATAATTTATGATAACACGACAAGGATCAGCCGAGTCTATATGTTCCGAGATCCTTTTAAAAGGAGTGCCCCGATGGTGTTGACAGACACTGCCCAAAAGACAACATTAATCGGTGGATTCGGAATCTATAACGATTCTACCAAGGAAGCATTGTCAACCATTTACCCATTGCTCTTGGAATACTCACAGGGCGACACGCTATTCTTGAGGGCTGATACAATCAGAACTTTCCTGATAACGGAAATGGTGCCGGATACAAGAAAAAAGACTCCCTATCCGGAAGTAAAGGGGAAACCTATAATATTTATAGATTCCTTAAATAAAATATGGGTTGATCCCGTGTTTTTTTCCGTGCAAATTCCTGACATTGATTTGCCTTTGAAAAAACTGGAAGAAATAGCTCCCTCGGCAATTTCCATCATAAACAAAGAAGAACAGCAAGAATTGGATTCCCTCCCATTGGTGCCGAAGGATTTTCATGTTGCACTTGCATATCACAGAGGAAGATTTTTCAAGCAAGATATTCAAGGGGTCGCCGATTCAATGGTTTTTGTGGAAAGAGATTCAATGCTGTATCTTTTCCGCAAGCCTATTATCTGGAATGAGGAACGTCAGGTCACCGGTAACAGGATTGATGTTCATTTCAATGACTCGACCACAGACTGGGCATATCTTCCGGAATATGGCTTGATATCTGAACATATAGATGAAGATTTTTATAATCAAATAACGGGAAAGGAGATAACTGCCTATTTTGAAGGTGAGACTTTGAAACGACTTAATGTGGAGGGTAACGTTGAAACAATATTTCTGCCCCAAGAATCGGATTCAACCTATAACCGTCTTGTAGAGGCGGAAAGTTCATATCTTGAAATCTTTCTGAAAGACAACAAGATGGATTGGTTAAAAATGTGGCCTGAAGTAAGCGGTAAAGTCACACCCATTTTTATGGTCAAGAATAGCCAGAAATACCTTAGACGATTTAAATGGTGGAGTTTTCTTAGACCCCAAAGGGAATGGTATGGCAACACTATGCGATGGGCGGATAATTTAGGTGAGGTGCCAGATGAACTTGAGCAGTATTTCTTGGCGCCATCAGATTTTGGAGAACCTAAAACTTTTTCAGGGGCACGCTTCACTCCTCCACCATCCTCTCTTTATGAGTGGGATGAAATACCGGCTATCCTGCCGGATTCTTTAGATACCGGCTCGGAATCAGCAGGAGTTGAAAAAGTTGAGTCATCTGAAACACTTGAGCAAATAGAGATAACCACAGATGATTTAGAGAAGGAAAATCAGACAATAGAAGAGGAAGCGGAAGAGATAGGGGAGGCTGTACTTAAAGAGAAAATCGAAGGAAAGGAGGAGGAGAATGAGTGACATAATCAAGCTGCTCCCGGACTCTGTGGCAAATCAGATTGCAGCCGGAGAAGTGATTCAACGCCCGGCATCAGTGATAAAGGAACTTGTTGAAAATTCTGTGGATGCAGGTGCTACAGAAATTAAGATATATATAAAGGATGCCGGAAGAACTATGATCCAGATTGTAGATAATGGCAGCGGGATGAGTGAGACTGATGCACGCATGGCATTTGAACGCCATGCCACATCAAAAATCAGGTCCGCTTCCGATCTGTTCGCATTATCAACAATGGGATTCCGAGGGGAGGCTTTACCATCTATATGTGCTATTTCTCAGGTTGAAGTCAAGACACGGACGGAGAATCAGCAAATCGGCACTCATTTAATGATTAAAGCTACAAAAGTTGAGTCCCAACAACCCGTTGCATGTGAAAAAGGCACCTCTATTTCAGTAAAGAATCTGTTTTTTAATGTTCCGGCAAGGAGAAAATTTTTAAAAAGTGATAATGTTGAACTCTCAAATATAATGAGAGAGTTTGAACGACTTGCATTAGTAAACAATAAAATTAGAATGTCGATTGATACGGGAAATAAAACATTGGATTTACGTCCCGCGTCATTTAAACAACGTATTAACGACATCTGGAAAAGTTCACTTGATCTTCAGCTTCTTCCCATTGAAGTTGATACAGCTCTCATAAAGATTAAGGGTTTTGTAAGCAGGCCGGAGTATGCCCGTAGGAGGAATCCTTTGCAATATCTGATTGTCAATGGTCGGAATATGAAGCATCCATATTTCCATAAAGCCATTGTTGGTTGCTATGACTCGCTGATTGCTCAAGACACTCAACCCTGTTATTTTTTAAAATTCGAGGTTGATCCAGACACAATAGACGTTAACATCCATCCTACAAAAAACGAGATAAAATTCGAAAACGAACAGGAAATATGGCCCATTCTTCATGCATCGGTCAAGGCGGCTTTAGGAAAATTCGGGGCTGTCCCATCTATTGATTTCAGCCTTGACACTCTTCCGGTGGCTCCTTTGAGAGAAGGCGAACTACCCAAAAAACCATCATTGGATATCCCGGAAGATTATAATCCGTTTACAGGCACGGTTATCGGTGATCCGAACAAACAATTTTCGGGAAAATATAATGAGAAGAAAATAAAAATCAATGAAAATTGGGATGAACTTTATTCCAATTTTATGAAGAACACCCGTGGATTCGGTTTTGAAGAAAAAAGTAAAGAAGAGGAGGATAAATTACCGGGACTTATTAATGATACTAAAAACAACTTGTTATGCCTGCAGCTTCTGGACAAATATATAGTCACCACTTCAAGAGAAGGAATTATAATAATTGATCAAAGGCGCGCGCATATTAAAATATTGTTTGAAGATTTTAAAAAGAACATAAGTGTAAGGCAACCATCGATGGGTATGATGTTCCCTGATTCAATAGAGATTGACCCGTCGCTACAAGAATCATTGGAAGAGATAATGCCTGAGTTACAACTTGCCGGTTTTCAACTTGAATACGAAAGTGAAAACAGGTGGAACATAACAGGAATTCCATCCTATGCCGTTAATATTGATGCGAGAGACATAATACTTGGGATGCTTGAGTCGGTCGTGGACTCAAGTTATAATTATGGTACTGAAAAACTAAATGCTTTGGCTTTGACCGATCGATTGGCATATATAATGGCAAGACAAGGGGCAGTGAAATATGGCCAGAAATTAAATGAAACTGAAATGGAAACAATTGTTTCAAATCTGTTTTCATTAGGAGAAGCAAGTTACACCCCAAAAGGAGAAAGAATTTTTACGGTAATTACAGAGTCAAAATTAAATTCCTATTTTTAAGATATTCCATGTCAAACCATATAGCGGTTAATTTTGTTAAATAATCAAATAAGAAATAACTGCTATGAAAAAATTATCACTAAACTTAGGTCTTTCGGCTCTTCTTTTATTGACATGTGTGTGTGTTGCAGGATGTTCAAATGAGGATATGGATGAGAAGGATGTGCCTCTCACAGTCAACGATTTACCTACAACTGCGCAAAATTTTTTGACTCAATTTTTCCCCAATATTAATGCCACAAACGTTGAACTTGAGGAAATTGGCACCACATTTATTTATGAGGTTGATTTGTCTGACGGGACAGAGATTGTATTTAATAAGGATGGTGATTGGCAGCAGGTGGATGCGGCTGATGGTAAAACCATACCCACAGGATTTCTTTTGGAAGGCATTATTGATTATGTGAATGATAATTATTCCGGTATTGGAATAAATGAGATAAATAGGTCGGGTGAAGGGTATATCGTTGAATTAAACACGGCAGACGAGATTACCTTGACGTTTAACATGATGGGTGAATACACGGGAACTATAAGCAATTATTGATAACTATAAATAATTATTGAAAAGGTTATGGACAGGACAAAATATATTTATAATAATACAAGATTTTGGTGGATTCCCCTCTTGACAGGACTTATTTTTATAGGATTCGGAACCTGGTGTCTTAGTAATCCGTCAGCATCCCTTGCTATTATGGCATATATTTTTGCAGGTGCAGTTGGATGTGTAGGTATCTTCAATATGATTTTGGGTTTTTCCAATATCTCCAATACGCACGGATGGGGTTGGTCAGTGGCATGTGGCATTGTAGAAATATTATGTGCGATTTGGTTGTTTTTCCTTCCTTCTCCATCACTTACTGAAGCATTTATATTCTGTATGGGGTTATATATCATCTTTGTGGCTATCAATGGCATATCTGAATCTTTTGTGATGTATAGCTATTCTTCATTCTGGAGTGTATGGATGTTCCTGTTGTTGGTAGTTGCTATTGTGTGTGCATGCATCTTCCTTGCCGGCCCTGTTGTTGGGAATATAGCGGAATGGCTTTATATTGGCATATCTTTTATCACCTATGGCGCCTACAGGATAATGTATTCGTTCAAAATGAAAAGAATCAACAATGATCTTTCCGAATAGGATAAAACAAAAAGTTATAAAATTGAATGTAAAAATTTTATAAAAATGATGGAAAGTGATTTGATGAGAAAAAAAATTATTAAATTTGCATACATATAAGAGCCGCGTATAGCTCTTTAAGGGTCTTTTAGGCTAAAGTTATAAGCCGGGAAGATTCTTTATTTTTTACTCTCCGGAGAAAATCTCCGGAGGATTTTTAATTAAAAGAAATAACTATGGCAACGTATCTCACACAAGAAGGATATGACAAAAAGATGAAGGAGCTAAGTGATCTGGAAGCCCAGAGGCCCTTGATAAAACAAGCAATAGCCGAAGCCAGGGATAAAGGAGACTTATCCGAGAATGCTGAGTATGATGCAGCAAAGGAGGCACAGGGTATGCTTGAAATGAAAATAGCAAAAATTAAGGAATTGATTGCCTCGGCAAGAATCATCGACGACAGTAAATTAAACACTGAAGAAGTTCAGTTGCTGAACAAGGTTACAATCAAAAATTTAAAAAACGGTATGGAGGTTGCATACACCATTGTAACTGAAAATGAAGCTAACTTCAGAGAAGGCAAGATAGCATCTACCACACCTATAGCCCAAGGTCTAATGGGACATAAAGTCGGTGATATTGTCAAGGTGAAGGCACCGGCCGGTGAATTGGAATTTGAAGTTTTAAAGATTGAGATTTAATAAATCATGACAATATTCAGTCGGATCATAAAAGGAGAACTTCCTTCTTATAAGATAGCAGAAGATGATAGATTTTTTGCATTTCTGGATATAAATCCGATTACATGGGGTCATACTCTTGTTGTGCCAAAAATTGAAGAGGATTATCTTTTTGATATAGATGATGACATGCTTGGAGATATGTTCAAGTTTACCAAGAGGGTTGCGGCAGCCATAAAAACAGCTCTACCATGCCGGAAAGTTGGTATGGCTGTTTTGGGCCTTGAGGTTCCTCATGCACACATTCATCTGGTGCCTCTAAAAAATGAAGGTGATCTGGATTTTAAAAAGAAGATAGAGAATCCATCACCTAAGAAGATGAAAGAGGTGTGTGAATTAATCGCAAAATCATTTAAATAAAAAAAATATAACGAGATAAAATCGGGAGGCAAATTTTTCAAAATGCCTCCCGATTTTTGTTTTATTCATTATTTGGAAATCAAGAAATGGTCGCCGCTTTCTTTAACGATATTTTCGTAATATTTTTTATCATACCCCGGAAATGAAGGAAAAGCAGGGATGCCGTATTCATTTAATTTGAATGAACCGTCATCATTTGTTTTCTTCATGTTTCCATCCATAAATTTCACAAAAAGGTAAATGGCCAGATCTTGGTAATCTTTAGTTGCTTTTTGAGCGATATCTGCAGCTTCTTCATTCACTTTCCGCTTCAATCCGTCGATATCATTATTTTGATATAGGGCAAGCAAGATTTGTTCTTGTTCCGGACGGGTTGATATGAAATCGTTTTCAAGATTGCCTTGCACTTTGCGAATATCTGGAATCATCAGATCATATCGGTTATAAGCTTGATTTGCAACAATATTATTAACCCAAAAATTAGAATTGAAATCAAAATTGTTGATATCTCCTTTTGCCAATTGAGCCGGCACTTCAGTTAGGCTGCAATAAAATGGCATATAGACAGACGTGTTGGTATCATCGGTGCCAAACCATATCACTCCTCCAATTGGATCCGGAAGGTCCGCACGACTTTGACTTACAAAATGCCAACCTGTCTGCTGTGTTGCAATTGCACGTTCCATTACATAATTTTTGCCATCAACTTCATAGTCCATGGGTCTCCAGCGATACGGCACATGATTGGGACCTGCCCCCACATCCGAGGTCATTTCAAAAGGTGTGCCTTCGTAATGATCTCTCATTGCATCCTGCATTTCAGCCAGACTGACCTTTTTTTCAGGTATGATGTAAAGTGGCATGGGTTCATCAGATTTTCCTGCACACCAATCGAAATATTTATCAGCATCCTTGTTATATTTCCTGAAGTATGACCAAACTCTTGCATCACATCCACGACGTGTGGAAGCATCGTGAGTGCTATACGCATCGGCGAAAGAAAAATCTTCATCTTTGCCATTAAAATAGCCTTTTTTGCGTGCGAATGTGATTACATCAGGAGAATGTAGCACGTTATCTTTATCATTAAAATCCACTTTACGTATGCGCGGTTCATTGGCATGTCCGGAAATGGCATCATCCGGGATTCTGACTGCAATCCAAACAGCTCCTTTTTCTGCACCTTTCCCGATCATTTCCATAATCCATACTTCATCTTTGTCAGCTATTGAAAAGGATTCTCCCGAACTTGCATATCCATATTTGTCAACAAGCTCTGTCATAATCTTAATAGCTTCTCGGGCTGATTTTGACCTTTCCAAAGCAATTTGAATCAATGATCCATAATCAATGATAGAATTCCCGGTTGTATCGACCAATTCATTATGACCACCCCAGGTTGTTTCACCAATGGCAACCTGAAATTCATTCATATTTCCTACAACATTATAGGTTTCTTGCGGTTGTGGAATTTCACCCAAGGGTTTGTTAGTGTCCCATTCCACGACTTTTCTCATTTCACCCGGAGCATGTTTTGCTGCCGGAGTGTGAGATAAATCACCATAGAGACCATGTGAATCAGCCGCATAGGTTATCATTACAGATCCATCGGTTGTAGCTTTTTTCCCCGCTATCAGGTTTGTGCATGCTTCTGATTTGATTCCGAATACTGTCAGAGATAAAATAGTTGCTGACAGTGACACACAATTAAAAAATATATTCTTTTTCACGATAAAATTATTTTCTTTATTCTACAAAGATAACTTATTAAGAGTCATGTTGCAAACGATATTCCAAAAGTGCCATTTTAAATAAGCAAAGCGATGCAACAATATCTGAATTATTTGCATTAGAAAAAAGGTGTGCCATAATGTTAATTTTGACACACCCCAGTATAAGATAACTTATAACAAATACTTATTTTTTACTTCTATTACCGTAGCGGCTGCGGAATTTATCCACACGACCTGCTGTGTCGACAAGTTTTTGTTTTCCTGTGAAATATGGATGTGAAGAAGAGGTGATCTCAAGTTTTACCAGAGGGTATTCTTTTCCGTCAATCTCAATTGTCTCACGTGTAGCAACAGTGGAACGAGTGATGAAAGTTTCATCGTTCGACATGTCTTTAAACACAACTTCACGGTAGTTGGTTGGATGGATATTTTCTTTCATTTTATTACTGCAGTTAATTATTTAAAATTGAAGACAGGTCGCGATCCCATCTTATTGGCATGCAAAGATACAAAATTTATTCGAGGAAACAAAGCACAATAATCTGTGCTACTATAACTCTTGCAAACATTGTGAGAGGGTAGACTGTGGAATAAGCTACTGCCGGGGCATCATTATTTGCAACTTTATTTCCATAAGCCAGAGCAGGTGGATCGGTATAACTTCCGCTCATCATTCCGATAATGGAAAGATAATTCATCTTATATTTGGCGCGGGCAATGACGCCTATCACAATCAAAGGTAGCACTGTTATAAGGAATCCGTAACCCACCCATAATGCACCTCTAAGATTAAAGACAGTTTCAAAGAAATCTTTTCCCGCAGCAATTCCCACAGAAGCGAGGAAGAGGCAGATCCCGATCTCCCTCAACAGAAGATTGGCGGCAGAATTAGTGTATGTTACAAGATGGAACTTATGGCCATAAGCACCTATTAGGATGGCGACAACGAGCGGTCCGCCGGCGAGACCAAGTTTCATCGGCACAGACATGCCGGGGAACTGCACAGGGAGACTTCCTAACAGAATGCCAAGGAATATTCCGATGAACATGGTTATGAGGTTTGGCTCGTTGAGCCGTTTGATTGAATCACCGAGTTTACGAGCTAAAAGATTAATATGGTCGATATTTCCCACCACTGTAAGACGATCGCCAAGTTGTAGTCGCAGGTCGGGGCTGGCAAGCAGTTCAACTCCGGCGCGATTTATACGTGTCACATTAAGTTGATAGGCTGCATGGAGATGTAGGGAACCGAGTTTGGTGCCGTTATAGGATGTTTGGGTAACCAAAATACGGCGCGATACAACCGGACCCTTGTCTTTGGGCCATTCCATCTCAATTCTCTCTCCAAGGAATCGGGCGAATTTTTCCTCGTCGGTCTTGGCGCATACGATTAGCACGATATCACCTATCTCGATTGTGTCGGAGGATGTTGGAACCACAACTTTCCCGTCAGGTTTCAGTATTCTGGAACAAGTATAGTCACCTGGAATCAGGGTGTGAAGACGAAGCATCGACAATCCGGAAACGAGCTGGTTGGTGATTTTGAAAGTGAGCATGGCTGGAGCCATAAGCGACTCCTTCTTTGAATCCTCTATCTCCTTTATCTCCTTGTCTACATTGATCTTGAAGGCGAGCTTAATCACAATCATCGTAAGGATTATGCCCACCACGCCGAGAGGATAGGCCGCGGCATAACCCATTGACATTTCTTGACTTATATCGTAAGCGCCCGAGTCAACTTGCAAAATGGTCTGTTGGGCAGCACCCAGTGCAGGGGTATTTGTTATTGCACCACACATCACACCCACCATGTCAGAAATTGATGAAAGTCCGTTTTCACCTCCTTGAAGGAAGTAGATGGTGAGCATCACTCCCACGTTCAGTGCTATACCGAGCATGGCGAGGGCGTTCATCCTCACTCCACCCTCCTTGAATGAGGAGAAAAAACCGGGACCAACCTGCATGCCGATTGAAAAGATGAACAGGATAAGTCCGAATTCACGCAGGAAATGCAGTGTGTTGCTTTCAACGCCATAACCGAAATGCCCGAGCAGGATACCCACGAAAAGAACGAATGTTACGCCCAGGGAGACACCTAATATTTTGATTTTTCCGAGCATAATGCCCGCAAAAATAACAAATGAATAAAGCAGGATAGTGCTTGCCAGGGAAAGATTTCCGGGTTTAAGCAAGTCGATAAACCAATCCATGCGTTGTAAATTTAGAAATGAATCGTTTTAATGAAATCGGTGGCAAAATTACAGAAAATATAGTGGAAATTTTTATATTTGTAGCTGAAACTTATATACAGAGAAAAAGATGGAAAAAAAGATTAAAGTGGCAATCATAGGATTCGGTAACATAGGAAAATTCACTCTTCAAGCCGTTAAAGAGGCCCCGGACATGACACTTCAAGGAATAGTGAGAAGAAAGGTTAACCCGGGTGAGGATATCGTTAATGGTTATTCTGTGGTTGATGATATAGAAAAACTTGGCGAGATTGATGTGGCGATACTTTGCACTCCGACACGCGAAGTTGAGAAGTTTGCTGCCGAATATCTTTCAAGAGGAATAAACACTGTAGATAGTTTTGATATCCATGGCCAGATACCCGGCTTGAGAAATAGACTGGCAGAGGTGGCGAAAGCACATGGTAAGGTAAGTGTGATCTCGGCAGGCTGGGACCCCGGCACAGATTCCATAGTGCGTGTACTCATGGAAGGGATGGCACCAAAAGGTATAACTGAAACTAATTTTGGTCCCGGAATGAGCATGGGTCATTCGGTTGCTGTTAAGTCAAAAGAGGGAGTGAAGGATGCTCTTTCCGTAACAATCCCCAAAGGACAGAGCCTGCACCGAAGGATGGTGTATGTTGAGGTTCTTCCGGGATATGATTTCAAGGAGATTGAAAAGAAGATTAAGGAAGATCCCTATTTTGCAAGTGATGAAACATACGTCATTCAGGTGGAAAGTGTTGATGCCTTGAAAGATATGGGTCATGGCGTGAACATGAAGAGAAAGGGTGTAAGCGGGGAGACCCATAATCAGCTCCTCGAATTCAATATGCGCATTAATAATCCTGCATTGACGGCTCAGGTTCTCGTGGGAGCCGCAAGGGCAACGCAAAGGCTTGCTCCGGGATGCTACACGATGATTGAGATACCGGTGGTTGATCTTCTTCCGGGAGATCGCGACCGGTGGATAAAGCTGGTGTAATTCATCCGATTTGATTAGATTCTGATAGGTCTCATAGCACCTGTTTAATTAGAAGAAAAATATGTGGGAATTATTCCTCAACTGGCACAACACCTTGTTAGAAAGTCTGAATTCGCTTGAGGTAAATATCACTAATAGCGTATTCAGACTCTTCTTGAGCATGGTTCTCGGCATGATAGTGGGAGCCGAGCGAAAGAGGAAAGGTCAGATAGCAGGAATAAGAACCTTCGCATTGATATCGATGGGGTCTTGTCTTGCGATGCTTCTGTCAATTTATGTTCCGCAGGAGTATCTTGGGTTGAAGAACGGTGATCCCGGAAGAATTGCAGCACAGGTTATCACCGGTATCGGATTTTTAGGTGGCGGTGCGATGATCCACATGAAAGGCGCAGTGAGGGGATTGACTACAGCTGCAGGAATCTGGATGACGGCGATTATCGGAATGGCTATAGGTATCGGCATGTATTTTGTATCGATTATCGCCACTGTGCTTGTGCTTCTAACGCTTGTGGCGTTTGAACAATATGGGAAAAGGAGAAAATTGGGTCAGGACTCTAAAGTGATCAATCTCACCATAGAAGGGATAAGAGACAGTATTGAGGAGTATAGAGAGGTTTTGAAAGAGAATGGCATCCATCTGTCAACTTTTTATGTTGAATATGATTATGAAAAGAAATTGACTGACCTTAATTTTGTCATATTGGTTCATTCTTACACCAATATCTTGCCGGTTCTCAATAAGATAAGCAGAATTTTTCCTACACGCAAAATCACCTTAAGCAATCAGATTGATATTTAAGGAATTAACATTCCTTTAAAATTTATGGGATAAAACGCGAAACATAAGCAGGATCAAGACCTTTGTCAATAGCAGTCTTTTTATCCGCCTGAGCTTCCTGTTGCCGGTAGTTCAAACGGTGTAAATAACCACGAAGCAGATAGAACATGGGATCTTCCGGAAATAAGGAAATTCCTCTTTTTATTTTTGATCTTGCTTCAGAAAATTTTTCCAAATCAATAAGCAGAAAAATCTCAGATACCATTATTTCAGGTTCATCAGGATTTAATTCAAGCGATTTTCCATAAAGCTGTAGTGCGTTTTCACGATTACCCAGTCTTTCCTGAATATCGGCTAAGCCTGCATAAGCAAAAGAATTCTCAGGGAATTTAAGTTTAAGGAAATTAAATACTTTTTCTGCATTGGTTATATCATTGTCATATAGATACATATAACCCATGGTTTGTAATGGCCATTCTTGAATGGAATCAATTGAAAGACTAAAATCTACATCTTTCAAAGCTGTATGCACCGAATCCAACATTAAATAGGCTCTTGCTCTGTTGTTATACAATACCGTTGAAGAAGGAGCCATCGAAATGCCGAGAGTATATGCCTCCACTGCCTTGTCATATTCTTTTTTATGAGAGCGGACAATTCCAAGGTTATTAAGAAGCAAGGAATTGGAAAAATTGGCAGGTTCCAGACGTAAGGCCTCCATTATTTTCTGTTCAGCCATATTCCATAGCTCCTTGGAGATATAATAATCCACAGAATCAACAAGTTCCAAATATCTTGAAGAAGAACCTGATGCAATATTAAAATGCAATAGCGATAAGAGGCATAAAACCGCTATGCGCTTAAATAACGCTATCATTTTTCCTTATAAAAGTTATCGCGTCCTTGATCAAGGAAATTCTTATACGCCTGCACATCTTCTTTGTATGCATAAGATGGAGCCATAGGTTTCCCATTCTGATCAACTATAACATAAAAAGGTTGTGCATTTGAGCCGAATTTAGATCTTTGCAGATAGCTCCATTTGTCACCGTAAGTTCTCAATGTTCTTACAGTGCCATCCTTTTCTGTGACTTTAATCGGTTGGGGAAGAGCCTTTTTCTCATCAACCATTAGAGTGGCCAAAATGAAATCTTCATCAAGGGTGCGTTTTATTTCGGGGTCAGTCCAAACAGATGCTTCCATTTTTCTACAATTCACACATCCATAGCCGGAGAAGTCTAACAAGACAGGTTTGTCAAGTTCTCTGGAAAGAGTAATCGCCTCGTCAAAATCGTCAACCTGAGCAGTGACATCACCTTCATAAAGTGAGAAATCTTGAGTGTAGAGAGGAGGCGTGAAGGCGCTTATGCTTTTGAGAGGGGCACCCCACAGACCGGGTAACATATAAACTGCAAATGCGAGAGATATAACACCGAGCATAAAACGGAATAATCCGATTTTTTCCACTTTATCGTCATGTGGGAAAGTTAGTTTCCCGAGCAAATAGATTCCGAGAAGAGCGAAGATTACAATCCAAAGAGATACGAATACTTCACGGTCAAGTATTCTCCATCCGTAGGCGAGATCTGCAACCGAAAGGAATTTGAGTGCCAACGCAAGTTCAAGGAATCCGAGCACAACTTTAACAGTATTCATCCATCCCCCGCTCTTTGGCACAGCCTTCAACATGGTTGGGAACATTGCGAAAATTGAAAATGGAAGAGCTAAAGCAAGGGAAAAACCGAACATCCCGACAGCAGGAGATATGAAATTAGATGTAGCCGCAGCCTCCACCAGCAGAGTGCCTATAATTGGTCCTGTGCAAGAGAAAGAGACGAGTGCCAATGTAAATGCCATGAAAAAAATACTGATATATCCTGTTGTGGCATCAACCTTGGAATCTATTTTATTAGTCCATGAAGAGGGGAGAGTCAACTCAAAACCACCCATAAATGAGATTGCGAAAATCACAAGCAAAACAAAGAACGCAATATTGAAACCTGCGCTTGTTGCCAGTTCATTTAATGCGGAGGCGCCAAATAAGACAGTGACAATAATTCCCAACGCCACATAAATAACTATAATAGATAATCCATAGATTGCAGCGGTGGCAACTGATTTCCGTTTTGATTTATTTTGTTTCAGGAAGAAACTCACTGTCATTGGAATCATTGGCCATACACAAGGAGTTACCAACGCTATAAGACCTCCAATAAATCCAGCTATGAAAATATACCACAGGGATCTTTCCTGTTGTTTCGGATCATTAGAAAAGACCATCATTTCTGCCTCGACATTCGCCCACCAGTCGTGGTGAGCAGTCACGCCACTCAAATTAGCTTCCGGGGTCATGAAAGGTTCAGCAGATTGCAATGAATCTGTCATTTCTGCAATGAGTTCCGCCTCTTGATGAATATTGTCTTCCTTCTTTTCGCCAGAAGCTGAAACATTATTGCTGAGTGGTGCTTTCCCTTTAAAAACATGCGATCCAAAAGTCTGGTAACATCCCATGTCGTTACAAGCTTGTCCTTTAATTTCCAGTTCAATGGAAAAATCTTTTTCTGTGGGAATTATTTTTTGAGTGAATGTGACAGTACCTTCATAAAGATGTTCGTTTACTTCAAAGATCTCATTGTATTGCACTGTGTAGTTCCTGTCTGCGACACAATCTCCGTTGAGTTTACACCCTTTGGTGTCAAAGAAAAATTGAAGTGGAAGCCCTCCACCAGGAGGATTGTCAAAGGCATAAAGATGATAGCCCCGCTCAATATCAGCGGTTATTTCAAGATATGGATTATCGGTGTTATCATCTTTAAGGTTATAGTGCCAGCTAACTACGTCTTGTGCAAAACCTGTAGCAACGAAAGTCAGCAATGTTATTAGATAGAAAATTCTTTTCATGCTATGTCGAGTAAGAATAGACAGTGTTAACGATAAATATTTATTAAGCCATTCTTAAGGATGTAAAATTAATAAAAAAATCTTTATTTTTGCCGAGTGAAAACAAATACCGGAAAAGATAATACAGAAGAGTGTTCAGACACCATTGTTGGAGCGGGTCTCAGAAAGCCTGATTGGCTGAAAATCAAATTGCCGCGTGGTTTTAAAGCAAGTCAGGTTGTGGGCTGTCTTAACGGTCGAAACCTTAACACGATTTGCAGCAGCGGAATGTGTCCGAACAGAGGTGAATGCTGGAGCAACGGAACAGCCACTTTTATGATCGGAGGTGACATCTGCACGCGAAATTGCAAGTTCTGTAATGTGAAGACAGGCCGTCCAAACGCAATAGACAAAACTGAGATCGATGGTATAATAAAAACTATCAAAGAATTGAGTTTGAGTCATGTTGTGATAACATCGGTGGATAGGGATGACCTGCCGGATTATGGCTCTTCACATTGGCAAGATTTGGTCATGCAATTAAAGAAAGAGTGTGAAGGCTTGACCATGGAACTTCTTGTGCCCGACTTTCAGGGAAAAACACAATTTCTTGACCCGATAATCACCTTACAACCAGAGGTTATTTCGCATAATCTTGAAACTGTGGAACGGCTTACACCTCATATTAGAAGTGTCGCAACATATCAAGGGTCATTGAATGTGATAAGACATATCGCAGCATCAGGAATCAGGTCAAAATCCGGAATTATGTTAGGATTGGGGGAGAAAAGAGATGAAATACTGAAGACAATGGATGATTTGCTTGAGGCCGGATGTGAAGTAATGACAATAGGACAATACCTTCAACCAACTAAACAACATTATCCGGTGAGGGAATACATCCATCCTGATGTTTATGCAGAATATGGAGAAATAGGAAGACAAAAAGGGTTCCGACACATAGAAAGCCATCCGTTGGTGAGATCAAGTTATCATGCTGAACGTCATGTTCTTTAGTGGCTTATGGAAGGTGTTGAACTTATGGATTTCGGAGTTTCAGATTATGATGAAACTTATTTATTGCAAAGGGAATTGTTTGAGAAACTTCTTGACGGCAAGAAAACCGGCAATGTTACTCCAAAAGAATATTTATTGATAGGAGAACATCAACCCGTTATAACATTGGGCCGAAGAGCAAAAGAGACAAACCTATTGTTGTCGGCTGATATTATTGAGGCATCAGGAATTAAAATCAGACGAATAGAAAGGGGGGGAGATGTTACATATCATGCACCGGGTCAGTTGATAGCTTATCCAATATTGGATCTGACTCGCCATAGATTAGGAGTGAAAAACTATGTGACATTATTGGAAGAGGCGATTATACTTTTGCTAAGAAATTATGGTATAAAAGGGGAAAGAGTAGAAGGTGCCACAGGCGTATGGATAGACAAAGGCATGGATAGAGAAAGAAAGATATGTGCCATAGGAATCAGGTGCCGAAATTATTGTAGCATGCATGGACTGGCATTGAACGTCAATACGGATCTTTCCGGTTTTAATCTGATAAATCCATGTGGATTCACCGACAAGGGGGTGACATCTATGTCAAAGGAAAGAGGAAAAGTCTTTGATATGAATGAGATAAAACGAGAATTTTCAAAGATCCTCTTCGGCCTGATATTCCCTCTCCAGAAAATTCTTGACTTCTCTAAATAACTGAGAAGCAAAAACAAAATCGTTAAGAGACTGGGATGTACTTCTAAAAATTGTTTTATCAGTTCCAATCCAGTCACAATGACCTTTGTTGATAAAAACAATTTTTTCCCCTATTCCAAGCACAGAATTCATGTCGTGAGTATTGATTATGGTAGTAATGCCATATTCATGAGTTATATCGCTGAGGAGTTCGTCGATCAGAATTGATGTTTTTGGATCCAGACCTGAGTTTGGTTCATCACAAAACAAATATTTAGGATTTAGCGCAATTGCTCTGGCGATAGCAACACGTTTCTGCATACCTCCGGAAATTTCCGAAGGAAATTTATTGTCGGCATTAGTGAGACCGACACGATTGATACAAAATTGTGCTCTTTCTAATTGTTCTTCTTTTGAAAGGGGGCTGAACATTTTGAGGGGAAACATCACATTGCCTAAAACTGTTTCATTATCAAACAGTGCCGACCCTTGGAAAAGTACACCGATCTCCATTCTCAGTTTCCTTTTTTCTTGATTTGACATGGCACGAAATTTTCTCCCGTCGTATAGGATTGACCCTTCTTCCGGAGTAAGAAGACCTATAAGGCATTTCATGAAAACAGTTTTACCGGAACCGCTCTGACCGATAATGAGATTCGTTTTCCCGGTATCGAAAGTTGCGGAAATATCGTAAAGCACTCTTTGACCGTCAAACCACTTTGAAATATTTTTAGCCTCAATCATATCGGTTATTGAAGTAAAAGTTTTGTTAGAACCACATCAAAGAAAAGTATGAGAATTGAACTTGAAACAACAGCTTTGGTACTGGCCTGCCCGACTTCCAACGCGCCTCCTTTAACGTAATAACCATAAAAGGCAGACACACTTGCTATTATGAATGCAAACACTATGGTTTTAATAATGCCATACCACACATACCATTCATTAAAGAAACTTTGAATTCCATAGACATAGTCTTCAACAGATATCATAGATGTGAATTCTGCAATGATCCAGCCTCCAATCAAACCCATGAACATTGAAAGAATACATAACACGGGTACAAATAAGACGAATCCTACAATTTTGGGTAGAACAACAAAATTTGCAGAATTAATTCCCATTATATCCAAGGCGTCAATTTGTTCAGTGACACGCATTGTGCCTATCTCCGAGGCTATGTTGCTACCAACTTTACCCGCCAAAATAAGACACATCATGGTGGATGAAAATTCCAAAAGGAGTATTTCTCGTGTTGCCAATCCGGTTGAGTAGGAAGGTATAAGAGGAGAAACAATATTGATAGTCATCTGGATGGTGATAACCGCACCTATGAAAATAGATATAATTATGACCAATGGGATGGAATCCACACCAAGTTTATTTATCTCAAAAACCAGGCGCTTGAAGAACTCCCTCCATTTGTCGGGATGTCTAAAGACCTGTGCCATGAAGATCCAATACTTGCCAAAAGTGGCTATGTAGTTAACAAGCATCCGATAAATTTTATGTCTTATTTGCGAGACAAATCAAATTATTGCAAAGTTAATAAAAATCCTCAAGTTGCAAGATGTGTTATAAAAGTGATAATTCAATTCAGTGTTTGAGCATTTGGCATTTATTGTTAATTTTGCTGAAAACAATCAGATGCTAATTATAGGAATAGCAGGAGGCACGGGCTCCGGTAAAACCACCGTGGTGAAAAAGATAATTGAATCACTTCCAAAAGATGAAGTGACGGTTATACCACAGGATTGCTATTATAATGACAATGCACATATCCCTTTGGAACAACGGCTTACTATGAATTATGACGAACCCTCGTCAATAGAGTGGCCACTTTTATGCCGTCATTTGTCGGAATTAAAGCAGAATAAAAGCATAGATCGGCCCACTTACGATTTCCTTACCTGTTCTCGATTGAAGGACAAGGTGAGGCTTGACCCGAGAGATGTCGTTGTTGTTGAGGGTATTCTCGTCCTGACAGATCCAAATCTCCGAGAAATGATGGATGTGAAAGTTTTTGTGGATGCGGATGCTGATGAACGTTTGATAAGGGTCATAAAGAGGGATTGCATAGAACGGGGCAGGACTCCTCAAATGGTTATAGACCGTTATCAGGAAACTTTGAAGCCGATGCATGAATTATATATAGAACCTTCGAAAAGATATGCAGACCTGATTGTGCCTCAGGGAGGAAACAATAAAGTAGCCATAATGCTCCTTACGGATTATATAAGGTCATTACTTAGTTCAGGTGTAAACAATAGATCCGGGAACTGATGAAAATAAAAGCATTTTTTAATAAAGAAGATTTGTCTCAATCGGAACTAAAAGAGGAAGAGAAGTTTAAGGCTTTTGAAATGGAGCATAGCCCGGAGCCTGACATGCAGGCACTTATAGTTGAAAAAGATACAGAAAAGCCCACACCGGATGTTGAAGTAATTGAAAGCGAGGAACTGATTATTCCTCAAAAAGGAGTTTTGCGCACTCAGGATCTTGTTAAAAGATATGGGAAAAGAACTGTTGTCAATCATGTTTCTATAAATGTCAAGCAAGGTGAGATAGTTGGTTTGCTTGGGCCAAACGGAGCCGGTAAGACAACAACTTTTTATATGACAACGGGACTTATAATGGCAAATGAGGGTAAAATATTCCTTAATGACATGGATATAACCGGTTATCCCGTTTATAAAAGAGCACAATTAGGAATAGGGTACCTTGCGCAGGAGGCTTCTGTATTCAGAAAATTATCAGTTGAAGACAATATCAGGGCAGTCTTGGAGATGACCCCCACAACAAAGGAATATCAAAAAGAGAAACTTGAAAGCCTCATATCAGAATTCCGTTTGCAGGAGGTTAGAAAAAATTATGGCGACAGGCTTTCTGGCGGAGAAAGAAGAAGAACCGAGATTGCACGTTGCCTCGCTATAAGTCCGCGGTTCATAATGCTTGATGAGCCTTTTGCAGGTGTTGACCCAATAGCTGTGGAAGATATTCAGGAGGTTGTGTATAATCTGAAAGAAAAAAATATAGGCATATTGATAACCGACCATAATGCACCGGAAACCTTGAGTATCACCGACAGGGCATATTTATTGTTCGAAGGAAAGATATTGTTTCAAGGCACCAGTGAAGAATTGGCGGAGAATCCGGTTGTTAGAGAAAAATATCTTGGCAGAAACTTTATATTCCGAAGGAAACAGTTTAATGTATGAACCTAATCCATATTTAGAAAAAATCAGATCTTCTGCCGGAATAAGGCTGATGATCCTGTTCGGTTCGTTCTTTTTGTTACTATTGATTGCATCTTTGTTGTCTTTAGTGATCAATGATCTTCCCATCGGAGATTCAAGAGAGAAACAGCTGGGTTCATCAATTCTTCAAAATGTTTTGGCATTTTGTCTTCCTGCTATTATTGTTGCCAAAATATGCACGAAAGCACCGGTAACTTGGTTGAGACTGAATAAACCTATTGATATAAGGGCATTTTTGGGGGTAGTTATAGTTTATATTATCTCCATGCCTGCAATGGACTGGCTGATAACATGGAATGCCGGAGTACATTTCCCTGACTTTCTGTCAGGACTTGAAGCCACTTTTCGTGAATGGGAAGATACAAGCAATGAGGTGAGTGCAAATTTATTGTCAGCTCATGGTTTTATTCCAGTTCTGACAGGAGTTCTTGTTATAGGGGTACTTACAGGTTTTTCAGAAGAATTATTCTTTCGGGGTGCTTTACAAGATATTTTCACTGACACTAAAATTGGCAACGCTTTGTCAGTATGGATAGTAGCATTTATTTTCAGCAGTTTCCATTTTCAATTTTTTGGGTTTGTGCCCCGTCTTCTTATGGGTGCTTTTTTTGGTTATCTGTTAGTTTGGACAGGTAGTCTTTGGCCAGGATGCTTCGCGCATATATTAAACAACAGTGTGATTGTTATCCTTGCCGGTTTGAATCCCGGAAATACAAATATGTCGGAAAACATAAGTTTTTTCCCATCAACATCTTTTATGCCCCTATTAAGTTTAGGATTGACAGTCTTATTCTTTATATTCCTAAAGGATTTTTTTTTCGTCGAGCCTAATAAAAAATTAACAACATGGCCAAGAAAACAGCAACCGGATCTTTCAGAGAAATAATTACAGAAATTGATAATGGTAAATTTCACCCGGTTTATCTATTGATGGGGGAGGAGGATTATTATATTGACAAGTTGGTGGAAAAACTGGAAAATTCTGTCATCAGTGAAGAAGAGAAGGATTTCAACAGCATGATTTTCTATGGAGCTGACACAGAGATAAAAGATGTGATATCAAGAGCGCAGCAATATCCATTGATGGCTGAACGTCAACTTGTGATTCTAAAAGAGGCTCAAGCAATGGAAAAGGCAAAGAGCCAGTTGGAAAAATTAGTTCCTTACCTAAACCATGCCAATGAAAAAACTGTTTTGGTAATTGTGTATAAAGGAGAATCGTTGGGTGCAACCACCGGATTTGTGAAAGCCGCTTCTGAAGCGGGTACTGTTTTTAAAAGTGAAAGGTTACGAGACTACCAGCTTTCAGGGCCTGTCTCTGATTACTGCAGAAGCATAAGCCTAAAAATTGATGACAGGTCAATATCCCTTTTATGTGAGTATATTGGCTCTCCTTTATCAAAACTTTTTGGAGAGATCGACAAATTAAAGTTAGCGGCAGGAAAAGACCGAATAATCACCCCTGATCTGATAGAATCAATTATAGGGATATCCAAAGAATATAACACATTTGAATTGATCAAGGCAATTTCAGTGAGAGATTATGCATCATCAATGAAAATAGTGAATTATTTTTCAAAGAATCCTCGTCAAACCCCCGGGGTTATAATTGTTGCAAGTTTATTCAATTATTTCTCTAAATTGTTTATAGCCGCAATATCGAGAGATAAAAGTGATGCAGCATTGTTATCGGAACTTGATCTTAAAAGCTCGTTTGCACTCACTGATTATAAAAATGGTGTAAGAAATTATAAGGCAGGCACAATAGATTCAATATTACATGCCCTCAGAGATCATGATGCCAAGAGCAAAGGCATTGGCAGCACTCAAAATGAATTCGAGCTGATGAAAGAATTAATTTATAAAATTTTTACCTTAAGGTAACTGTTATGCTATTTTATTTTTCAGGAACCGGAAATTCCGAATTTGTTGCGACAACACTTTCCAATATATTAGATCTTGAATTGAAATATATCCCTGATATTAATCCGGCAGATTTGAGCGAAGCTAATGAAAGGGTTATTTTTGTCTTCCCTGTATATTCATGGGGAGTGCCACCCTTGGTGATTAATTTCATAGAAAGATTGCCCGTGAGGTATATAGAGAATGTGAATGAAAATTCTTTTACCATAGATTGTGTGATGACCTGTGGTGACGAAGTTGCACTTGCTCCTGAAATGTTTTCAAAGGCATGCTCCAAGGTTGGTTTAAAAGTTAATTCAATATGGAGTGTCATCATGCCTAATAATTATGTATTGTTGCCGGGATTTAATGTTGATTCAAAAGAACTTGAAATAAGGAAGCTCACCGAGTGTAAAGGTAGAATTTTGGAGATAGCTGAAGGGTTAAGGAGTGGAAATAAAAGAATTGATGTGACAATAGGCTCGATGCCGTGGATTAAAACAAAGCTTATTTATCCGTTATTTAAAAGATGGGGTGTTTTCCCTCGCAAATGGCGTTATACCTCTCAATGTATCAGTTGCGGAAAATGTGCTTCTGTATGTCCATTATACAATATAAAAATGCAAGACACTCATCCGGTTTGGGGGGCCCGTTGCTGTTCGTGTCTTGCATGCTACCATGTATGCCCCGTTCATGCCGTTGCTTATGGAAACGTCACGTTGAAAAAAGGTCAGTATTTTTTCCCTCTCAGAAAAATTTCGTCACGTGATTGTCATAAGTGATGACAATCGGCCCATTGCCAAGATCCACAAGAGAAAAAGCAATCTTTTGGTCAGAATCATTAAAAACAACAACATCTTCAAATCTGCTGCCGATATAAGATTGTGCTCCAAGGGTAGCGTTCCAATTGTCACCTGATTGAGTTATAGACAAAGTTTGTGAAGGGTTGTTTGAAATCTTATATGTTCCCGGTTTTGGGGAAACAAAAGAATTAGCAACAATTTGATCCGGAATATATGCCCTTAATCCCGGAGAATATTCCACAAGATACCATCCGGGTGCATGTTCCGTGGTTTTAAAGACCATCCCCGGGATGACGTTAACTTCATCATTGTCTTGATTTAGTGTTACATATTTAGCACTTGCTTCATCATAAACTTTCCCATCTTTCGATACGGCAATAAAATTATCAGCGAGGCAATTTCCTGCAATAATCAAGCCTGAAAGAAGAAAAGAAAACCTGAATAATTTAAATTTTTTCATACATCTTGATTTTAAAATTACATCGTCATTGCTGTATATGAGACTTTTTACTTATAAAAAGGTTTAAGATTTTGGGAATATAAGTTGGATAATCATATCTTCGGCTGCTCCAAGTTTATCAGCATCCTTTCCTCCGGCCTGAGCAAAGAAAGGTTGACCTCCGCCACCACCCTTAATCAATTTGGCGGCTTCTCTTACAATTTGTGAAGCATTAAGCCCCTCCTTGACAAGATCATCAGTAAGTGAAACTGTTAACATCGGTTTCCCTCCCTGTCTGGTTATCCCGATAAAAACTGTGTGCTCAGGTGATTCCTTCCTGACAGCAAATGCTACATTTTTAACAATCTCAGGCAATCTTTCCCCCTTTAACACACACACCTTAATACCTTCTTTAATATATGCATCAGCTATCAATTCTTTTGTCAGACTGTTGATCCGTTCTTGCATGAATTCCTCCACCTGTTTTTTCAAATCGGTGTTTTCCTTAATTGCTTTCTCAACAGCAACTTTGATATTTGATGCATTTCCAAGGAAGGATGAAAGATCCCGTAAGGTGTCTTGCATATTGTCAAGAACGGATTCAACCCCATTGCCGGATACAGCTTCTATCCTTCTTATGCCGGCGGCAATAGAACTTTCAGACAATATTCTCACCATACCAATGTTCCCGGAATTGTTTACATGTGTTCCGCCACATAATTCTACGGAACTTCCATATTTTACAACACGAACCTTGTCGCCATATTTTTCTCCGAAAAGGGCCATTGCACCCATTCTCTTTGCATCTTCAATGGGCATCTCCCGTTCTTCTTCAAGTGGCATCGCTTTACGAATTCTTTCATTAACAAGATGCTCTACCCGACGAATTTCTTCAGGAGTCACTTTTTGATAATGAGAGAAATCGAATCTTAAAATATCGGGTGATACAAATGAACCCTTTTGTTCGACATGACTTCCTAAAACTTCACGTAAAGCTTCATGTATCAGGTGAGTTGCCGAATGGTTTGCAGATGTCGCCTCACGAGCCTCCTCATCTATGACAGCTGTAAAATCACCGTCAGGATTAGACGGGATTCTTTCAGCAATATGCACGCCTATATTATTTTCTCTCTTGGTGTCTATAATATAAGTTGTTTCACCTGAAGGATCAATCAATTTACCTCTGTCACCCACTTGACCACCCATTTCCGCATAGAATGGTGTTTTTGAGAGAATTATCTGATAATAATCTTTATTTTTTTGTCTTATTTTACGATATCTTAGGATTTTGGTCGGGACTGTAGTAAAGTCATAACCTACGAATTCCTGATCCCCGTCGTTTACAGTGACCCAATCTCCTGTTTCAACGGCTGCTGCATTTCTGGCACGCTCCTTTTGTTTTGACATTTCAGCGTCAAAGCCATTTTTATCCAAGGTCATGCCGTTTTCTCTAAGAATCAATTCGGTGAGATCCAAGGGGAAACCATAAGTGTCGTATAAAACAAATGCATCTTCACCTTTGATCATCGGTTGGTTATTCTTTTTTGCTGAATCAATTAGCGTGTCAAGCAACTTGATTCCATTATCCAAAGTTCTGAGGAAAGTGTCTTCTTCTTCTTTAATAACTTTCTCGATTAGACCTTGTTGGGCTTTCAGTTCAGGATAAGCTTCACCCATCTCTTTCACCAGAGTGTCAACGAGTTTATAAAGTGTTGCCTCTTTTCTACCAAGGAAAGTGTATGCGTATCTCACCGCTCTTCTAAGAATCCTGCGAATAACATATCCGGCCTTTGCATTTGAAGGCAACTGAGAGTCGGCTATTGAGAAAGCTATTGTCCTGACGTGGTCTGCAAGAACACGCATTGCGACATCCACTTTTACATCATCTCCGTATTTATAGCCTGTGATACGCGAAATTTCCTCAATTAATGGCACAAAGACATCGGTGTCGTAGTTGGATTTTTTTCCTTGCAATGCCATGCAGAGACGTTCAAATCCCATGCCTGTGTCAATTACTTTTGCAGGTAATTGCTCAAGAGAGCCATCAGCTTTTCTGTTATACTGCATGAATACAAGATTCCATATCTCAATGACTTGAGGATTATCTTTATTGACAAGAGAGGCACCGCTGACTTTTTCACGTTCTTCATCCGGACGCAGGTCAATATGTATTTCGCTGCAAGGCCCGCAAGGGCCTGTGTCGCCCATTTCCCAGAAATTATCATGTTTGTTGCCATCTATGATATGAGAAACGGGAAGATGTGTCTTCCATATTTCTTCTGCTTCCATATCTTTGTCTAAACCCTCTGAGGGACTCCCTTCAAACACCGTGGCATAAAGCCGGTCAGGATCCAGACCCAAAACTGTCACCAGATACTCCCACGCCCAGTCGATTGCCTCTTTCTTGAAATAATCACCAAACGACCAGTTCCCAAGCATCTCAAACATGGTGTGATGATAGGTGTCGTGTCCCACCTCCTCCAGGTCATTATGTTTTCCTGAAACTCTAAGACATTTTTGTGAATCAGCCACTCGCTTTGCATCCGCTTTCCTGTTACCCAGAATTATATCTTTAAATTGATTCATCCCCGCATTTGTGAACATAAGGGTGGGGTCATCTTTAATCACCATTGGGGCAGACGGCACTATTTTATGATTCTTTGATTCAAAAAAGTTTTTAAAAGAATCCCTGATTTCTTTCGCAGTTTTGACTGAAGGCTTGGACATAATAATAAGATTTGCTTACATTTTTTATGATTAAACCGGCGTGTTTTCCACCTATCATAACATTGCAAAATTATCCAAAATCGCCTAAATTTGCAATTGTCAGAAGGGTGTTGTCATGCCAAAGAATATTTTTTATAAATATAATCCCGATACGGACAATTTCGAAAGATATTATCCCTCTTTAAAAATGCGGGCAAAAAAAGGCGTGAAACTTGTTGGTGCATCATTTCTAATTGCTGCAATTTTTGTATTAATATTTGTTTATCTCCTTCCTTCACCAACTGAGAAAAATTTAAGGGTAGAGAATAAAAAACTCAAAACCGAATATGGTGTGTTGTCTAAGAGATTAGATAATATGTTAGGGATCATGAAGAGGATATCCGAACGAGACGACAATTTTTATAGAGTTGTTATGCAAATGGACCCTATGAGTGATTCTCAAAGATTATCAGGATTATATAGTGAAACAAGATATAGAAAACTTTCTAAAATGAATGATTCAAAGCTTGTTGATGAACTCACAAACAGAATGAATCTTCTAGAACAATTGCTATATTCACAAATAATGAGTTTTGACCAGTTGACTCAAGCTGTGGAAGATCAACAAGACAGGCTATCACACACACCGTCAATTCTTCCAATAAGTGTGGCGGATTATACCATGTCTTCGGGTTATGGATGGAGAGTTGATCCCATATATGGCACTTCAAAACATCATGACGGGTTAGACTTTGCTGCTAAAACAGGCACAGATGTTTATGCAACAGCCGACGGGAAGGTCAATCTGGCAAGATATCAGGCCGGCTATGGAAACTGCATTGACATTGATCACGGCTATAATTATCTCACCAGGTTTGCTCATTTAAGTGAAATTTTGGTTAAAGAAGGGGAGGAAGTAAAGCGTGGCCAGCTGATAGGGAAAGTTGGATCAAGTGGAAAATCAACGGGACCTCACCTTCATTATGAGGTGAGATTTAAAGATGTGGCACAAAATCCGGTGAATTACTATTTTATGGATCTAAGTGCTGAGGAATATTATGAGATGATCAGCCAGGCAGATAACGCAGGGCATGTTATGGACTGAGATAAATGGCTAACGATCTGACAAAAAAATTCTATAAAATAAGGGAGGTGTCAGAAATGTTGGATCTTCCGGCAACAACTTTACGTTTTTGGGAAAAGGAATTCGAGCAATTGAAACCCCGAAGGAATGACCACAACCGACGTTATTATACACCTAAAGACATCGAGACACTTCGAATTATCTCATATTTAATTAAAACAAGGGGGCATAAAATAGAAGCTGCAAAAGAACAGCTTAGAAAGAATAGGAAAAACCTGTCGCGTAGTATCGAAGTTATTGAAAAATTAAAAGAGGTCAGGTCAGATCTTGAGGGGGTGCTCCATTCCCTCAATATCCGAGGCTTAAAACTTGGAATCTCTAACGAATAAGGTTGGAGTTATAATAAGAAGGATCACCGGTAATATCCTCACCTATAAAAGATGGTTTCAGATAAACATGGTCATCAGATGGGAGTTCCACCTCTGCAGTTATAACCCCATTAAGTGATCCATGAAACTCATCCACTTCCCAAATAAGCCCATCGAAAGGCACAAAATATCGAGTCTTTTCCACTATTCCGGGTTCGGCAAGTTCAAGCATTTGAATAGCATCCTGACAGGGAATCTCATATTCAAATTCCAGACGTCCGGCTCCATGATTTCTTCCTTTTACAGTTAGAAAACCCTTGTCATCTATAGTCCGGACCCTGACTGTTCTGTCAGGGTTCCGGTTTAGATAAGCCTGTCTTACATAGACCTTACGGGAAGCCATTTCCCGGTAGGATTTATCTTTAACGAGGTATTTGTGTTCTATCTCTATAGCCATCAGACAAGTTTTCTGTATCTGATACGGTGAGGTGTGTCGTTACCGTCACGTTTGCGTTTATATTCCTCATAATCGGAGTAAGATCCCTCATAGAATGTGACCTGACTATCGCCTTCAAAAGCGAGAATATGTGTTGCGATACGGTCGAGGAACCATCTGTCGTGACTAACCACAACAGCACACCCTGCAAAATTTTCAAGACCCTCTTCCAAAGCACGAAGGGTATTGACATCGATATCGTTTGTTGGTTCATCAAGGAGAATCACATTCCCCTCTTCCTTAAGTGCCATGGCAAGATGCAGTCTGTTTCTTTCTCCTCCGGAAAGCACCCCTATTTTCTTTTCTTGATCAGCTCCGGTGAAATTGAATTTTGATAGATAAGCTCTTGCATTCATGTCTTTGCCACCCATCCGGAAAGATTCCACACCACCTGAGATAACTTCATAAACCGTTTTTTCAGGATCAAGATCCTTATGGTTTTGGTCAACATAGGCAATCTTGACAGTTTCACCAACTTCAAAGTTGCCTTTATCCTGTTTTTCAAGTCCCATTATCAGTTTGAACAGTGTGGTTTTCCCCGCACCATTAGGTCCGATGACACCCACAATTCCATTGGGAGGCAACATGAAATTCAGATCATCGAAAAGGTTTTGTTCACCATAGGCTTTTGCGAGGTGTTTTGCCTCAATAACCTTATTCCCGAGCCGAGGTCCGTTAGGTATAAAAATTTCAAGTTTTTCTTCTCTTTGCTTTTGGTCTTGATTCAAAAGTTTATCATAACTTGAGAGTCTGGCTTTCCCTTTTGCCTGACGTGCCTTGGGAGCCATTCTCACCCATTCGAGTTCCCGTTCAAGAGTTTTACGTCTTTTGCTGGCCTGTTTCTCTTCCTGGGCCATTCGTTGTGTTTTTTGTTCGAGCCAGGAACTATAGTTGCCTTTCCAAGGAATGCCCTCCCCACGATCAAGTTCAAGAATCCAACCTGCCACATGGTCAAGGAAATAACGATCGTGGGTTACAGCGATTACAGTGCCGGGGTATTGTTGAAGATGTTGTTCCAGCCAGTCGATGCTTTCAGCATCAAGATGGTTGGTGGGTTCATCGAGCAACAATATGTCGGGTTGTTGCAAAAGAAGCCTGCATAGGGCCACTCTTCTTTTCTCACCTCCGGAAAGCACAGCTATTTTTTTATCGTCAGGAGGACAACGAAGAGCATCCATGGCTCTTTCCAATTTATTATCGATATTCCAGGCATCAGATGCGTCGAGTTTATCTTGAAGTTCGGCCTGCCTGTTCATGAGTTTTTCCATCTTCTCCGGGTCTTCAAGCACTTCAGGATCACCGAATGCCATATTCACCTCCTCATATTCTTTAAGAAGATCCATTACAGGTTTAACAGCTTCTTCAACCACTTCTTTCACAGTTTTGTCGGGGTCAAGTTTTGGTTCTTGCTCAAGATATCCCACAGAATATCCCGGCGAAAAAACCACATTGCCCTGGAAATTTTTATCTATTCCGGCAATTATCTTTAATAAAGTTGATTTTCCCGAACCGTTCAAACCGATGATGCCGATTTTGGCTCCATAAAAGAATGAGAGATAAATATCTTTAAGAATCTGTCGCTGGGGTGGGATTACTTTGCTCACACCCACCATCGAAAAAATTATCTTTTTATCGTCTGCCATGAGATTTTATTTTAACGGGATACTGCCTTCACCTTATAGTCGCAATTGACCTTTCCTTGAGATATGTTATTAAGTTTAGATTTTATTAGTTGTTTTCTGATTGGAGAAATATGATCGGTATAAACTTCGCCTTCAAGATGGTCGAGTTCATGTTGGATAATTCTTGAAGCAAACCCTGAAAATTCTTGCGAATGTGGATTGAAATCCTCATCAAACCATTTAAGAGCGATGTGCTCAAATCTTTTCACATTCTCTGAAAGACCGGGCAGGGAAAGGCATCCCTCTTCACGTGTTACAGGTGCCGAATCTTCAATAATTTCAATTTCCGGGTTGATGATGGTTAGTTTAAGTCCTTTACATTCCGGGAATTTGTCGCTCAAGACATTTCCATCGATAACGATCAGACGAATAGATTTGCCGATCTGTGGTGCTGCAAGGCCCACACCCTCTGAATTATACATTGTTTCAAACATATCGGCAACAAGTTGTTTTAATTCAGGGTAATCTTTATCAATATCTGAACTTTCTTTTCTCAGAACGGGATGTCCATACAAGTAAATCGGAAGAATCATGATAAAAAGGAATTATATCAAATATTATTCAAATTTACATGGTTTTCGATATAAAATAAAATCTATCAATAAAATTTGGTAGGAATATAGTCTTTTAGTAATTTTGAAAGGTTAATGAAAAGCAATACATAACCTTAAAATAATACAAATCCGGATTTAGATGGAAGAAAAAATCAAAACCACGTGTCTACACAGTCGGCATGAAAAGCAAGGTGCATTGATGTCGCCTTTCGCAGGCTACGATATGCCAATACAATATAAAGGCATAACAGAAGAGCATAATGCTGTAAGACAAGATGTTGGGGTTTTTGACGTAAGTCACATGGGGGAAGTTAGAATCACCGGCCCCGATGCCTATAAATATGTTAGTCATATTTTTGTAAACGATGTAACAGGTGCTCCCGACGGCCAGATATTTTATGGCATGATGTGTTATGAAAACGGTGGTACAGTTGATGATTTACTTGTCTATAAGGTAAATGACAACGAATATTTTCTGGTGATCAATGCATCCAATATCGATAAAGATGTGGATTGGATAAGAAAGAATGCTGACGGTTTTGATGTAAAGATAGAAGATCAAAGTCCCTACTATGGGGAAGTTGCAATACAGGGTCCGAAAGCAGAAGAAACCGTAGAAAAAGTTTTGGGCCTTAAGGTTAAAGACATACCGTTCTATAATTTCAAAACATTTCAGGCTGGCGATGAAGAAATCATCGTAAGCCGAACAGGTTATACCGGAGAAGATGGCTTTGAGATCTACGGAAGCCACTCTTATATTCAGGATGTATGGGATAAACTTATGGAAGCCGGGGTTCAGCCATGCGGACTCGGATGCCGTGATACGTTACGGTTTGAAGTGGGATTGCCCTTATATGGTGATGAATTAAGCGCGGATATTTCTCCCATAGAAGCAAGTCTAAGTATGTTTGTCAAACTTGACAAACCTGAATTTATCGGCAAAGAGGCACTCCAAAAACAGAAAAACGAGGGCGTAACCCGAAGAATCGTAGGTCTTGAGCTCGAGGGGAATGCTATTCCGCGCCATGGTTATCCGGTTGAAGTTGGCGGAGTGCAGGTAGGGGAGATCACGACCGGCTACCGTTCAATATCAACCGGCAAAAGTGTGGCTATGGCAATGATAAATAAACCTTATGACAAGTTGGGTACAAATGTGGAAGTAAGAATCCGTAAAAAAACTTTCCCTGCCGTTGTTGTCAAGAAAAGGTTTTATGATAAAAACTACAAAAAATAGAAATTGAAATAATATTAAAGAACAAGAAGATATGAGTAAAATACTTGACGACCGTAAATATGCAGATTCACACGAATGGGTGAAGTTGGAAGGCGATGTTGCTTCTGTTGGTATATCCGACTATGCGCAGCATGCATTAGGCAATATCGTATATGTAGATATGCCGGAAGTTGGCGACGAAGTGACTCAAGGTGAAGATTTCGGTGCAGTGGAATCAGTTAAAGCAGCAAGCGACCTTATCTCACCGGTTTCGGGAGAGGTGATTGAAGTCAACGAAGAGTTGGTTGATAAGCCAGAGCTAATCAATGAAGATGCATTCGGCAACTGGATCATGAAAGTTAAGATATCAGATCCTTCTGAACTTGACAATCTTATGGATGCCGATGCCTATAAAAAACTGTGTGAAGAATAAAAACATAGAATGAGATAATTTAACAAGGCGTGACGGTGATGATTGTCGGTCACGCCTTATGTTTTAAAAAGAAAAACCACAATTATATGTCACACAAATATATGCCTCATTCCGAGAAAGATATAAAAGAGATGCTTGAAGCCATAGGGGTGGAGAGTATCGACTCACTCTATAAGGATGTTCCGGAAGAGGTGATTTATAAAGAAGAATACAATATCCCTTCCGGCATGTCGGAAATCGAGTTGCGCAGGCATTTTGAAGAATTGGCCGGTAAAAATAAACCCTTGGTTGTTTTTGCCGGAGTAGGTGCCTACGACCATTACTCACCAAGTGTGGTGTCACATCTTTTGTCGAGAAGTGAATTTTACACCGCCTATACTCCCTATCAGCCGGAAATTTCTCAAGGTACTCTCCAGTATATTTTCGAATATCAGAGCATGATAAGCGAATTGACCGGATTGGAAACTACGAATGCATCGATGTACGACGGGGCAACAGCAGCTGCTGAAGCAATGTTCATGCTCGTGGCATCATCAAAAAAGAGAAACCGGGTATTGATTTCATCAACGGTATTAGATAATGTAAGAAAGGTTGTTGAAACCTACACGAGAGTGCATGGTATTGAATTAACCGAAATTGCAGAAAAAGATGGGGTTACTGATTTAGAAGTGTTGTATGCGGAATTAGAGAAAGGGGATGTTGCAGGAGTATTGCTTCCGGTTCCCAATAAATATGGGATAATAGAGGATTATACCGGTGTCGCCGATAGGATTCACGACGCTAAAGGATATATGGCAATGTATGCTGATCCATCGGCTTTGGCTGTATTAAAAACTCCGGCCGAATGGGGAGCTGATGTGGCATGCGGAGACGGACAGACTTTGGGTATGCCTTTGACATTCGGCGGTCCCTATCTAGGCTTCATATCATGCAGCAAAGGGATGTTAAGAAAAATGCCGGGTAGAATTGTGGGTGCCACGAAAGATGCCGACGGCAAGCGTGCCTTTGTTCTGACACTTCAAGCTCGAGAACAGCATATCAGAAGAGAAAAAGCAACCAGTAATATTTGTTCCAATCAAAGTCTTATGGCTTTGTATGCAACCATCTATCTTTCTTTACTCGGCGCCAAAGGTCTTAGGGAAGTTAATGAACTTGCATCCGATGGCGCTCACTATTTGTGTGATAAGTTGTTAAATTCGGGAAAATTCAAGTTAGTCTATAATAAACCCTTCCTAAAAGAATTTGTCGTATCAACTGAACTGGATATGGAGAAAATCAATAAGAAATTGCTTGAAAAGGGTATAATGGGGGGCATCTTGCTTGGTGATGGCAAAGTGGAATTTGCTGTAACCGAAAAGCGGACTAAAGAAGAGATAGACACATTGGCTAACCTAATTTTGGAAAATTAAGATGAAAAACTACGATAAACTGATATTTGAAGTCTCGCAGCCAGGAAGACAGGGATACTCGTTGCCGAAAAATGAATATAAGGAGAATGCCTTGAATAGTCTTCCCGGTAATCTGATGCGTGAAAAGGCGGCAGAATTACCCGAAGTAAGTGAATTGGACGTTGTGCGTCACTACACCAACCTGTCAAATAAGAATTTTGGAGTTGACACGGGATTTTACCCATTGGGAAGTTGCACAATGAAATATAATCCAAAGATAAATGAAGAGGTTTGCATTATTCCTGAATTCACATCGCTTCATCCTCTTCAGGATGAAGAAAGTGTCCAGGGAGCTTTGGAGTTATATTGGAATCTCCAGAATATGCTTTCAGAAATAGCAGGTCTGGAAGAGTTCACTCTTAATCCTTATGCAGGAGCCCACGGTGAATTGACCGGATTGATGGTTATGAAAAAGTATCATGAGGCAAGGGGAGATAGCAAGAGAACAAAAATCATCGTTCCCGACTCAGCTCACGGCACCAACCCTGCCTCAGCAATGGTAGCCGGGTTCGATGTGGTGGAGGTTAAATCAAAACCGAACGGATCAATTGATGTGGAAGACCTTAAACCTTTGCTTGATGACACTGTGGCAGGAATTATGATGACAAACCCAAACACCTTGGGTATGTTTGAAACGGAAATTATAGAAATTGCCAAGTTAGTGCATGAAGCAGGAGGACTCCTTTATTACGATGGAGCCAATCTAAACCCGTTGCTTGGGAAAGTGCGTCCGGGAGACATGGGGTTTGATATCATGCATATAAATCTGCATAAGACATTCTCCACACCGCATGGTGGTGGAGGTCCCGGTTCTGGTCCTGTGGGAGTTGCAAAACATCTTGTGAAGTATCTCCCCAATCCACGAATAGTGAAAGATAAGGAAGGAAAATTTCATATAACTGAAAATGAGGAGTCTCTTGGTCAGATCTCTAATTTCTTTGGTAATTTCGGTGTAATGATGAGGGCTTACGCTTACATACTTTCATTGGGAAAAGAAAATATCAAGAATGTGGGTCCTTTGGCCACTTTGAACGCCAATTATATCAAAGAAAACTTGAAAGACGACTTTCTTCTTCCCATAGAAGGTGCATGCAAACATGAATTCGTTTTTGACGGGTTAAAAGACAAATCCACAGGCGTCACAACTCTGAACGTGGCTAAAAGACTTTTGGACTATGGATTCCATGCCCCGACAATTTATTTTCCGCTTCTGTTTCATGAATCAATGATGATAGAACCCACTGAAACAGAAAGTAAAGATACCTTGGATGAATTCATAGCGGTGATGCATAAAATAGCCAAAGAGGCAAGAGAAACCCCCGAAGTGGTTAAGGAAGCACCCCATAACACGATAGTGAGAAAGCTTGATGAAACCACTGCAGCTAAAAATCCTATACTTACATACAGGGCATTAAAGGAAAGCGAGAAATGAAAGCAGACATTTTGATTATAGGTGCAGGGCCCGGCGGGTATGAAACTGCACTGAAAGCAGCACGTCAAGGGAAAAGTGTGGTTTTATTCAATGGTGGAGATCTCGGGGGCACCTGCCTGAATCATGGGTGTATCCCGACTAAATGCCTTTGCAGGAATGCTGAAGTGGTTTCAACTTTCAAAGAAGGAGAAAAATTTGGAATTGATGATTTCACTTTCACAGTTGATTACAACAAGATTCTTTCACGGAAGAAAGAAGTTGTGGAGACACTGAGATCAGGTGTTGACATTTTATTGAAGCAAGCCAAAGTGACTGTTGTTAATTCCAAAGCTTCGTTTAAGGATTCCAAAACTTTGATTGCTGACGGAGAGGAATATAGTGGAGATTATATAATAATTGCAACCGGTTCTGTTTCTAAATCATTGCCGATACCGGGACATGATCTGCAATGCGTGATGGATTCCACTGCGATTTTAAATCTGGAATACATTCCTGCAAGACTCACAATCATTGGTGGGGGAGTTATAGGAATGGAATTTGCATCAATCTTCCATCAGTTGGGCTCAGAGGTGACAGTTATAGAATTTATGAAACAAATTCTACCTCCTTTTGACAGCGATATCGCCAAACGACTGAAACAGATATTGACAAAGAAGGGTATAAATATTATTACCGGTGCAGCTGCAAAAGATATCAGACAGAACGAGTTCTATGAAATCGAGGTGATTTATGAGTTCAAAGGTAAAGAGGAGAAAGTTGTTTCAAGTGATCTGCTCATGGCAGTTGGTAGGGCTCCGATGATTGATGGCCTGAACCTTGAAGCAGCCGGAATTGAATTTAGTGTAAAAGGGATTCCTGTTGATGAATCCATGCAGACAAATGTTCCGGGAATTTATGCAATAGGGGATGTCAACGCAAAGATGATGCTGGCACATGTTGCTTCGGCCCAAGGAGAAAGAGTAATTAATGTTATAACCGGCAAAGAAGATAAACTAAGGTTTGATTTGATTCCATCTGCAGTTTTCACTTTGCCGGAATGTGGCATGGTGGGCAAAACAGAGGAACAATGTAAGGCTGAAGGCTTAGAGATTATCTCGGGCACATCATTTTTCAGGGCAAACGGAAAGTCACTTGCGATGGGTGAGACCGATGGACTTTGCAAATTAATATTTGAAAAAGAAACTGAAAAACTGATCGGGGCACATATAATGGGACTTGAAGCAGCTGACTTGGCTCAACAATGTGCCGACTTGATGAACCGGGATACAACCTTGCAAGAGATGCGTGAAATAATTTTCGGTCATCCCACTGTTAGCGAAGTCTTGATTTCGGCAGCTAATTCAGTAAAAGTGTGATTTGAAAGACCGACTTTATGCATAAAAGAAGATTCTCCTTCCTGCAATAAGCAAAGAGGAGAATCTTTTAATTTTGTATTACCTCAATAAATATTAGACCATATTGTGTCTTTCTTTTTTTACAAATGTGTAAAAGGCCTTAAAATGCTTTGAAAAAATTGTTATACACCGTTATTGTCAATATCAGACATTCCGGCTGCTCCGATAACGAAGATCCACCATAAAAGAAGAGCAACCAAAACCAAAACGCCAAGCCAAATCCAAAGTTTATTGAGATTTCGTGTAGTGCGGCGTTCATTATTTTTTTCTTCAGCAATTAAAGATTTTCCAATCTCATTGTCATCTTTTTCGTGCCTATGGTTATGTTGATGATTTTTGCTCATAGTTTGCTTGGTTTAGTTTTATAATATGTGCAAATATAGTAAAGATTACCCAAAGAGTCAAAAAGTATAGCCCCCTCAGTGTTGCCACTGCAGGAGGCTATTGTCCCGGTCTTGTATCACGTATGTGTAAAAGCCCTTTTATAGAACTATGAATGGCCGGGTTTTATATCTTCATTAACTGAGAAATTCCAAGAATCCTAAGAAATACATAAACCAGATCAGGATGGCAACCAAGAACAATACACCTAACCAAATCCACAATCTGTTCATGCGGCGGGTTGTTTCCCTCTGTTTGTCTTTTTGTTCAGCCAACATGGACTTTGCTATCTGATCAGCATTGTCTGTGGTGTGTTTTTCGTCTCTTTCCATAACCTTTCTCTTTATTTTGATATTATAACATTAAATTCTAAATGATTGTTCACAAAGTTAATCTATTTTTTCAAATAATTAAATTTTTTCTTTCAAACTTCGAAAAACTTATGAAATTGTTATAATTAAAAAGGCACTTCTTCTCCTTCACGTGATAACATATCATCAGGCAAAGGGGTATTCCCGGGATTAAGACCTATCGTTATTCTTTGTCTCTCATCATTATGTGACACGTTCATTTTTGATTCCAGTTTAAATCCGGAATCGGCAAGAGTTTCCTGCATCAGATCATAACCCTCCTGCCAATTTTCAAATTTTGCATATTTAGAAATAAAATGAAGTTTCACGTCCCCGACAGCGCCGGATCGATGTTTAGCCACGATAAGATAGGCCAGCCCCCTGATATTATTTCCTTCAGAATCCTGGGTTGCCTTTGTGTAATATTCCGGTCGGTGTATAAAGCAAACTATATCAGCATCTTGTTCTATTGCCCCCGATTCACGCAAGTCGGATAATACAGGTCTTTTATCTTCACGAGATTCTGTGCTTCGGTTCAATTGTGAAAGAGCTATGATAGGAATGTCGAGCTCTTTGGCTAATGCTTTCAAAGATCGAGAGATCGTGCTGACTTCTTGTTCTCGACTTCCAAGCTTTTGACCTGTTGCATTCATTAATTGGAGATAGTCGATCATAATCATCCTCACGCCATTTTCCCTTACAAGCCTTCTTGCTTTTGTACGCAGTTCGCTTATGGATAGACCCGGTGTCTCGTCAAAATAGAGTGGGGCTCCATAAACAGGACGAATGTTAGTGTTTAACCGGTCTTCTTCTTCGGCAGATAGCCGACCGCTTTTAATTTTCTCTCCTTCAAGACTTGCCACATTGCTAATCAAACGTTTCATTAGCTGTACGTTCGACATTTCAAGAGTAAATATAGCTATAGGAATATTGAAATCGATAGCCATGTTTTTAGCCATTGAAAGCACGAATGCAGTTTTTCCCATGGCAGGCCTGGCAGCAATGATTATGAGGTCTGAATTTTGCCAACCTGAAGTGATTTTGTCTAAATCTCTAAAGCCGGTTTGTAGTCCGGAAAGTCCACTTTCATTATTTGCAGCATTTTGAATCTGTTCGAGAGCCTGATTAATTACCGGATTAATTTGAGTCACCTCTCTTTTAAGTTGATGTTGGGCGATATCAAAAAGATTACTTTCAGCTTCTTGTAATAAATCCTCAATGTCATTGCTCTCATCGTAAGCTTTAGACTCAACACCGGCTGCAAAAGTTATTAGTCTTCTTGCAAGATATTTTTGTGCCACAATGGCAGCATGAAACTCAAGGTTGGCCGAAGAATAAACTTTTGCTGTCAGTTCAGCAATATGCACAGCACCACCAACCTCTTCAAGGGTGCCGTCACGACGTAGCTGCTCTGTCACAGTCATCATATCGGTTGGCATTTGAGTCACTCCCAGAGTGGTAATGGCCTGAAATATTTTTTTGTTAACAGGATCATAGAAACTGTCGGGCACAAGGATGTCACACACTTTCATATAAGCGTCTTTCTCAAGCATGCATGCACCCAACACTACTTCTTCAAGATCGGTGTCACGCGGTGGAAGTTTGCCGGTTGTGTCTGTCAATATTTTTTTAAATTCTTTCTCTCTGGGCATCTTATAGTTTATAACATATTCATTCACATCTTTTTGCGAATCGATAAGATGGGACTGATTATTATGAAAATGTGAAAAATTCTCCAGCCGGATCAGGCTTCAATGTTGCAAATATAATCAAAAGATAGATACTGACACAGAGTAAAAGTAGGGAAGTCGACTTTAACACTTCATTTAGTGCCGCTCCGGAACGCGTCTTTAGTTGACCCCACAAAACTGTATGAAAAGTAAAATAGGTTAGCCATCCTGCCGAAACCCAGAAAGGCAAAGGAGAAGAAGCCATTGCAAGAAAGATTGCCGCTAAGATGCCGGCTGTATAATATGCCCCGCTCATAATTTTTTCCCCAAGAATAACCACAGATGTTTTTTTTCCTACGTTACGGTCGTCACTCACATCTCTGTAGTTATTAACAATCAAAACATTAGCTGCCATTAATCCTATCGCAGCCGCTGTGAAAACAGTTACACTGTCAAGATATAAATAGCGTGTCTGCACATATTGTGTAAAAATAACTGGAACAAAACCAAAGAAAACTATCACAGCAATTTCACCGAGACCGTTATGCGACAATGGGAAAGGTCCGGTGCTGTAGGCCAAAGCAAAAATCGCTACAGCCAGCCCAACAAAAAGTAGCCACCATCCTCCCCAGATCACTAAAGTTGAGCCTACACAGATTGCCGCCAACAATGTTAAATAAGTTGCTTTTTTCATGCTTTGAGGCTTGATGTCACCTTCAGTGACACCTCTTCTGAATCCCTCCCGTCCTTTCCTGTCAAGACCGTTTTTAAAGTCGTAGTATTCATTTGCAAAATTTGATGTGATCTGTGCCAAAACTGCAAATAGCAAACAGATAAGAAAGGGAAGGGTTGCAAATCCATGATGATGGATTGCACAAGCTGTGCCAGCAATGACACCGGCAACGCTCACAGGAAGTGTGCGCAAACGCATGGCCTCAATCCATTCTTTCATATCTATCGTCTCTTTTGTTTAAAGAATTCTGACATTAATTCCCTCGCCTCATCCTCAAGAATTCCTTTCGACACTATTGTTGATGGATGAAGAGGAGAGAGGTTTTCCCTACAAAACAAGGTGAATCCCCTTTTAGCATCATCGCATCCGTAAACCAGACGGCCTATCCGGCTCCAGCCGATAGCTCCGGCACACATGATGCAAGGTTCGACAGTGACATATAAAGTGCAATCGGGTAAATATTTTGCCCCAAGATTATTTTCAGCAGCTGTCAATGCTATTATTTCTGCGTGAGCAGTTACATCATTCAACTTTTGAGTTTGATTATGACCCCTTCCTATAATTTTACCGTTACATACCACTATGGCTCCTACCGGCACTTCATTTTCTTCAAAAGCTGAAACGGCCTCATTCAAAGCCTGAAGCATATAGAATTCATCGCGAGGATCTGAAAGATCTTTATTCCAAATCATTTCTTCCTTGTTGTTGTATAATTGATGCCACCTTTTCCATCAGCCAAAGTGGGGTGGAGGTAGCACCACAGATACCTATTGTGTCGGCATTCTTAAAAAAGGAAGGGTTAAGTTCTGCTTCATCTGAAATAAGAAAAGTACGTGGATTCACCTCTTTACACATTTCGTAGAGAACTTTGCCGTTGGAACTTTTTGCACCGCTCACAAAAATCACTACATCGTGGGCTTTTGCAAATTCCTTCATCTTTTCCATGCGATTTGCAACCTGTCGGCATATAGTGTCGTAGTATTCAAAATTACCTTTGGTTTTCCTTTTACCAATCTCTTTGACAATCTCCCTGAAACCTTCAAGGGATTTTGTTGTCTGAGAATAGAGGATGATATCTTTAGAAAAATCAAGATTATCTAAATCGTTGATATTCTGGATTACCACCGCTTCTCCATTGGTCTGACCTACGAGTCCATTGACTTCCGCGTGCCCTGTTTTCCCATAAATAACGATCAACGGTTTTTCTCCCGTTTTTTTTTCAAGTTCAATCCCTTCATCGTATGCCTTTTTTATGCGTCGTTGAAGTTGCAGCACAACGGGACAGGTCGCATCTATAATTTGAATATTATTTTTATAAGCGGTGGAATAAGTGGCAGGAGGTTCCCCATGTGCCCTAAGCAAAACCTTTACATCTTTAAGATTTTCAAGATCGGGGTGAGTTATTGTTTTCAAACCTTTGTTTCCCAAACGTTCCACCTCTTTGGCATTATGTACGATATCACCAAGACAATATAGCTTTCCGGAACTGTTGAGTTCCTCTTCTGCCTTGTTAATGGCATTTACAACACCGAAACAAAAGCCCGAATTGTTATCAATCTCTACTACCATTCTCAATTTTTTCAACAGTATCCTGGAAAAGCTTTATCAGCCATTCCATCTGTTCTTCATGTGTTATTGCATCATTAGCAAGAGTAATTGCATCATCCGCCTTTTTCAGTGGGGAGACTTTTCGGGTAGTGTCGATTCGGTCTCTTTTACCAAGATTTTCCAAAACCTCTTCAAACCTGATGTCAAGTCCTTTGTGCTGAAGCTCTCGCCATCTTCTTCTCGCTCTTTCGTGCAGACCGGCAGTGACAAATATCTTTAATTCTGCATGGGGAAAAACAGTGGTCCCGATATCACGACCATCCATTACGACACCTTTCTCTTGCCCGAACCTCTGTTGCAGTTCTACCATTCGGTGCCTGACTTCCGGAATTTCTGCTATGGGGCTGACATGGTTGCTTACCTCCATTGTCCTGATCTCCTTTTCTACATCTTCTCCGTTCAGAAGAGTATGCTGCACCCCATCTTGTGAGGCCGATGCTTGAAACGAGACATTAAGATTAGGGAGTAAAGGTAAAAGTTTATCGGTATCAACTTTTCCATCCGCTTTGAATAAACTGTGACGTAAGGCAAATAATGTCACAGCCCTATACATTGCTCCGGAATCTATATAAATATAACCCACTCTTTTGGCAAGTTCCCTTGCCATTGTGCTTTTACCCGAAGAGGAATAACCATCGATAGCAACGATAATTTTCGGAGCGTCAGTTATTTCAAAATCTTCCTTAACCATTTTTAAACTCGCTTAAACGTGCAAGATACTTACCTATAATATCAAATTCAAGATTAACTTTGTCTCCTGACTTAATGTTTTTAAAATTGGTGTTGTCATGAGTGTATGGGATTATGGCAACACTGAAAGAATCTTTTTCAGACTCGCATACTGTGAGACTTACACCATTAACGCAGACCGATCCTTTTTCAACTGTCATATACCCTTTGATTGCCATCTCTTTTGGCACATTATACTGAAAAGTGTATTTCCAGCTTCCATCTAATGTTTCAACCTGTTTGCATACTGCAGTTGTATCAACATGACCTTGCACAATATGTCCGTCAAGTCTTCCGTCAATTTTCATTGATCTTTCAACATTGACCAGATCTCCCACTTTGAGCAGACCTAAATTGGATCTGTCTAATGTTTCTTTTATCGCGGTGACAGAGTATGTGCCGTTGCCGGGCAGAGAAACGACTGTGAGACAAACTCCGTTATGTGCTATACTTTGGTCAATTTTTAATTCATCCGAAAAGGGACATTCAAGAGTGATATGAAGGTTGGTGCCTTCTTCTTGAAGATCCACAACTTTTATTGCATTTTCTACTATTCCTGAAAACATAATAGATTTTTAATTTTTACAATATTTACCTCTTCAAAAATTATCGTTCGTGGATTGCGCTCCTGATTCGTTCAAGAAGTTTGATCAATTCTTGGCGGGGCATTGCCACATTAAGTCGCATGAATCCTTCCCCTTCTTTGCCAAACATAGAGCCGTCATTAAGCGCTACTTTTGCTTTATTAACAAAAAGATCCACAAGTTCATGCTGAGGAAGGTTAAGCCCTCTACAGTCAAGCCATACCAGGAAAGATGCCTGAGGACGTAAAGCTTTGATTTCGGGCATCTTTTCTTCACAGAATTTTTCTGTTGTCTCAATATTTTTTTCAATATATTGAAGCATCTGATTCTTCCAGTCGCAACCGTTGTCATATGCAGCTATGGTTGCTATGTAAGAAAATTCAGGCGCATCATTAAACTCATTCGCTTTAAGCCATCCATAAAATTTCTCCCTGATTTTTTTATTAGGCACGATTGAGAATGAACTTACAATGCCCGGGATATTGAAAGTCTTTGATGGAGCACAGAAAGTAATGCTATTTTCTTTTGCGTCCTCACTTACAGAGATGTAGGGCACATGCTTGTTTCCCCATAATGCCATGTCAGCATGAATTTCGTCAGATACAACCAGAATATTTTTCTTTTTCGCAATTTGGGCTAATTTATACAACTCATCTTTTGTCCATATTCTTCCACCCGGATTATGAGGATTTGAAAGCAGAAGCACACCTCCTTTAGTTTCTGTTTTCTCAAATTGTTCAAAATTGATAAAATATTCACCTTTCTCATCCTGGATCAGCGGGAGAGTCCTTACTTTCCTGCCGTTCTCTTCAGTTGTGATTCTGAAGGGATGATAAACTGGTGTCATGATAAAAATATCGTCTCCGGGTTTAGTAAAAACATTAATCACCATGCCAATGCCTTTGACAATGCCGGGGATATAGGAAATCCATTCGGGAAGAAGCTCGAGACCGTGCAGATTTCGTTCCCATTTAATAATAGATTGCTTATATTCAGGAGGTTCGGGAGTGTATCCGAAAATGGGATGTTGTAACCTTTTTTGAAGAGCCTCGATAATAAAAGATGGTGTTGCGAAATCCATATCGGCAACCCAAGCAGCCATTAGGTCGTCTCTTCCAAATCTTTCTTTGAGAGAATCTGTTTTTAGGGCTCCTGTGCCTTTTCTCTCTATTATTTTATCAAAATCATAAACCTGCTTTTCCATAAATTCAAGATCAAGCATTGTCAATTGCTTGTTTTAAGTCATTCCATATGTCGTCCGGATCTTCCAGACCAATGGAAAGACGAATTGTAGTGTCTTTAACATCCATTTTATCTCTTTCTTCCGGAGAAAGGGGGCCAAATATCGTACTTGAGGGATGTATAGCCAGGGATCGGTTGTCGAATAAATTGGTTGCTCTATGAATTAATTTCAGGTTATTGATAAAATTGAAACATTGTTCCTTCGAGTCAAGGTCAAACACAACCATCGCTCCCGCTTTGTCTCCATAGAGTGAATTAAACACATTTTTGTCGGGATGTGCTTCCAAGCCCGGATATCCCACCTTTTTCACTTTGGGATGGTTGGCAAGGCGGTTTGCTATCTCTTTAGCCGAATCGGCCTGCCGGTCGTATCTGACCTGAAGGGTTTCAAGGCCTATTATCTGCATATAGGCAGCCTGTGGAGTCATGTATCCTCCCAAATTAAACACAGCTTCCTTTTTAATACGTGTTGAAATCTCAGGGAAATTTCCATAATCTATTATTAGTCCACCAAGACTTGTCGCTCCTCCTGATATATATTTAGTTGATGAAACAACCTGAAAATCAAGCCCTATTTCTTTGCCGTCGAACTGTGTGAAAGGAATGATAGTTGTGTCGGCAATCAAAGGGATATTGAATTTTCTTGCAATCCGGGATAATTCTCGGGTGTCAGCCACCTCTGTCTGTGGATTTGTCACACTCTCCATGAATATGCAACATGTGTGTTCATCAAGGGCTTTTTCAACTTCTTGAGGATTGCAAAGATCAACAAGACGAGCTTCCACACCAAATCTTTTTAATGTTGATGTGAGCAGTAGATAAGTATTGCCGAAAAGATGTCGGGAAGAGATTATATTTTTACCGGCTCCGGAAGTGCTCAACAACATGGCGCTGATAGCAGCCATGCCGGAGGTGAAAGCGCTCACTTCTTTGGAATTTGTTAGGTTGATTACCCTCTCCTCGAGATGCATCACGGTGGGATTGAGAACCCGTGAATAGTCTGGCACTATAACTTTGCCGCAAAATACGTCAGACATATATTCAGCATCGTCAAATTCATAAGCCAGACAATTATACACGGGCACCTGTAGAGCATCATAGGCATCCCTTCTTTGCAGAGGTGTGTGGATTGCTTTTGTTGTTGATTTCATAGCATTGTGTATAACAAAAGCAAATTTAAAGAAATAATACGAGATTTTTCTGAATATTCAATTAAGAAAATATGAGTATCTTTGCATAGACAAATAATTGAAATGAAATAGATTTGATGAAAACAAGATTCATTTATAATTGTCCTTTCAGCTTGGAAAGAGGAGGTTGCCTTCCTTCTCTTGAGATTACATATCATTGCTATGGGAAATTGAATGAATCCAAAGACAATTGTATTTGGGTATGCCATGCCTTGACAGCTAACAGCGATGTTGCCGATTGGTGGCCCAACACAGTTATTGAGAATGGATTTTTAGATCCTGACAGATATTTTGTGGTATGTGCCAATATAATAGGGTCATGCTATGGCACCACCGGACCTTTATCGATCAATCCTTCCACCGGTGAACCATGGTTTAATGAGTTCCCTAAACTGACTATAAGAGATCTGGTTAAAGCACACAGTCTTCTTGCCGATCATTTAGGGATAGACAAAATATTTTCTTTAATCGGGAGTTCGGTTGGAGGCTTTCAGGCTCTGGAATGGGTTGCTATTGAACCTGAAAGATTCAATAGCCTGGTATTGATAGCCACTTCCGCTAAAGCATCTCCCTGGACAATTGCAATAGACGAGACTCAAAGGATGGCAATACTTGCCGACGGAACTTATGGTGAAAAAAATAGGACTGCCGGGAGTAAAGGACTTGCGACTGCGAGGGCTATAGGACTTTTAACCTATAGAGGCGGATCTGGCTATAATCTTACGCAACAAGATATTCCCGGTTTGGATGAATCTGTGCCTGACAGTCATCGGGCATGTACGTATCAGCAATATCAAGGCGAGAAACTGGTTAATAGGTTTGATGCGTACTCTTATATGACCATTCTCGATACTTTTGACACTCATGATATAGGAAGAGGAAGGGGAGGAGTTGAAAATGTTTTGAATTCAATTAAGATTCCGGTTTTAGTTATTGGAATAACAACCGATATAATCTTCACTCCGGAGGAAATGAAGTATATAAGCCAACGGATTCCAAAATCTGTTTACCGGGAGATTAAGTCAGAATTTGGTCACGACGGTTTTTTGGTGGAACATAAGATTTTGAATCAGATAATTAAAGATTTTTTTAATAATATTGAAGATTAAAGCATTCCAAAAGATATGGCAAATATAAAAATGGGTCTTTTCGGACTTGGAACAGTTGGAGAAGGTATAGTCAAGGCATTGTCAAAAGCTAAAAATGCCAATGCAGAGATTAAAAGGATTTGTGTGTTGGATGTCAACAAATCAAGAGGAGTTGAGGTTGATAAAAACATCCTGACTGATAATAGAAATGACATTTTGAACGACAAGGAGATTAATCTTATAGTGGAAGTTATAAATGACGCAGAAGCGTCGTATGAGATTGTAACGGAAGCTTTGAAAAGAGGGATTCCGGTGGTGAGCGGAAGCAAAACGATGATAGCACGTCATTTGCCTGAATTAATAGAATTGCAAAAGAAACATGACACGGCACTTCTTTATGACGCCTCCTCTTGCGGATCAATCCCTGTGATCAGAAATCTTGAGGAATATTACGATAATGACTTGCTGTTAGAGGTAAAAGGTATTCTTAACGGGTCGTCTAACTATATTCTGTCAAGGGTTTTCGACCATGGACAATCCTATGAAGATGCCCTTCAAACTGCAGTAGATCTGGGATTTGCAGAGAGTGATCCATCATTTGATATTGATGGCTATGATGCGTTGTATAAATTGATAATCATCACTGTGCATGCTTTGGGGAGTTATGTGGCTCCGGAAGATATTTTCACTTACGGAATTTCACATATCTCCGATTTCGACATTCGGTTTGCACAAGAAAAGAGGGTAAAGATAAAGCTTGTTGCACAAGTCGTTAAAATAAACCAGGAACAATTCACAATGTTTGTAATGCCTGAGTTTGTGAATAAATCCAAGTACATATATAGTGTTGACGATGAATACAACGGCGTTGTTATAAGAGGGGAGTGCTACGACCGGCAATTTATGTTCGGTAAGGGGGCAGGGTCATTACCGACGGCATCGTCTATTCTTTCAGATGTGGTTTCGAGGCACCATGGATACAGATATGAGTATAAGAAGATGGGGTATTCCGATTGTCCTTCTTATACAACCGATGTATTACTTAAAGTATATGTTAGATATACCGATACTGATATTCCGAGGGTATTGCCATTTGAAAATATCACTGAGAGTTATCAATCTGAAAATGTAAATTACGTTGTAGGAGAAATAAGTCTTTCCAACCTTATTAAAGAAAGAGAGATATTGATGAAACCGGATGTTTTCGTCATCAATATCCCTCGTTTTTTTGCTGAATTAGATAATTAAATCTTCTTATTTGTTGGCTTTGCTGTTGATATATTCGGAAAGTTCACGTGCATTTGTGCCGCCTACCACGTATTTTTTCCCGTTCTTCAACCTGATTAGCACAGTGTTATCGGGTTTGCCGTAATAAGCAAAATAGTCGCCTATTTTGTCATCTCGATAATGTCCCCAATGTCCAAAAGTGCGGACCGGAGCCGTTTTGAAGGCCTTTTTCGAAGGATTCTTTGAGACTTCGTAAGGTTCGGCTGATTCTATTTCATTCATTCTTATTCTCTTTGTTTTAAAGGGACGACGTATTCTTACCTCGTCGTCATCTGCATAAACATCAAGTGGAGTATAGCAGAGAGCACAAATCCACCAGAAGAAAAGAATACCGAGAATAATCCAAATCCATGTCCATCCATTGCCCCAACCCCAATAAGCGGAATAAGTGTCTGTTGCGTTGGTGGTGTCATAATTGCCGGAAGGTGTCCACCAAAAGAAAAAACAGAATATGATACAGATTAAAATCACCCATGTCCAAACAGCTCCACTGTAGTCATCGCTGTTGTAAGAAATTTTTTGTCTCATTTTTTAATAAGTTTTAAGTTAATATATAATTTCAACGCCTGACAGGGTGATTTGTTTAAGGATTTAATGAAATGACCTTGTATTTATTTTCTTCCCTTCTTTATTCCAGGTATAAATCCAACTGCCATTCTTGGATGTGAAGGTATCTCCTGCTACACCAACGACATCGCCTACTGTGCTTTTAGACATGGTTTTAATTCTTTTTCCTTCAGCATCCCATAAATAAATCCAGCTACCACTCTCACTCACAAAGAATGTTGAACTATATCCCATCACTCTTCCAACAGTTGAAGCAGAAAGGGTTTTATATTTCTTGCCCTGGGAATTATAGATATAAACCCAGCTTCCGGAAGTTTCCACACTTGAAATCTGTTCTGCTTTAGATGAAAATCCAAACATGACTAAAAAAATGAATAATAATAGTTTTTTCATAATAATTATTTTATAATTGGGTCGCCAAAGACATCTCTCAGGCCACATTTTTTACAGTGTTCTCCACGCCAAACTGAATCAAATTGCTCTATCGCCGAGTCTACCAAAGAAATCAAAAAGGCTCAGTATTCAATCTTGATTTGACATGGAGGTCTTTTATATCAGCCGTGCCAATCCATAATTGTGATTTAGCCCCTCTGACTTTTTCAAGCACTACCTTATAATGGTCTATGTCAGCAATATATTGAATCATAAAAGTTTCAAGGCGATGGCTGCACAAGCTTCTGCGTCTGCTAATGCATGATGATGATTTTCCAAGTCATAACCACAGGCTGCAGCTACTGTGTGAAGCTGATGGTTAGGAAGTTTGAGACATCTACGGGATGCTGCCAGTGTGC